>PQAI01000064.1 GCA_003105245.1 Betaproteobacteria bacterium
CCCGACCCTTCGAACCGGAAGCCGACACCCATGCTCGAACGCAGCCAGCAGCTCTTTGAGGCCTCGCAGCGCGTCATCCCCGGCGGCGTGAACTCGCCCGTGCGCGCCTTCCGCGCGGTGGGCGGCACGCCCGTGTTCTTCCGCGAAGGCAAGGGAGCGTGGCTCGTCGACGCCGACGGCAACCGCTACGTGGACTACGTGGGCTCGTGGGGGCCGATAATCCTCGGCCACGCCGACCCGGAAGTCCTCGCGCGGATCGCGGAGACGGCCGCGCGCGGGCTCTCCTTCGGCGCGCCCACCGAGCTCGAGCTCGAGATGGCGGAGCTGCTCACGCGCAGCCTGCCCTCGGTGGAGCAGGTCCGGCTCGTGAGCTCGGGGACCGAGGCCGTGATGAGCGCCCTTCGCCTCGCGCGCGGCTTCACCGGCCGCCCCCTCATCGTCAAGTTCGAGGGCTGCTACCACGGCCACAGCGACTTCCTGCTCGTGAAGGCAGGCTCGGGCGCCCTCACTTTCGGCAACCCCACTTCCGCGGGCGTCCCGGCGGAGCTCACCTCGCAGACCCTCGTCCTGGACTACAACGACCCGCAGCAGGTCGAGGACGCATTCGGCCGCTTCGGCCCGCAGATCGCCGCGGTCGTCCTCGAGCCCGTGGCCGGCAACATGAATTTCGTGCGGCCTTCGCAGGCGTTCCACGAGACCCTGCGCCGCCTGTGCACCCAGCACGGGGCCGTACTCATCTTCGACGAGGTGATGACGGGCTTCCGCGTCGGCCCGCAGGGCGCGCAGGGCGTTTTCGGGATCCGGCCGGACCTCACGACGCTCGGCAAGGTGATCGGAGGCGGGATGCCCGTCGGCGCGTTCGGCGGGCGCCGCGACATCATGGCCAGGCTCGCCCCGGTGGGACCCGTGTACCAGGCCGGTACCCTTTCCGGCAACCCGGTCGCGGTGAGCGCCGGCCTCGCCACCCTCAGGCGGGTGCTGGCGCCCGGCTTCTTCGACGCGCTTTCGGCGACCACCGCGTCCCTCGTCGAGGGGCTGTCGAGGGAGGCAAGGCAGGCGGGCGTGGACTTCAGCGCCGCGTGCCTGGGCGGCATGTTCGGCATCTTCTTCCGCGCGRCGGCACCGGAGTCGTTCGCGCAGGTGATGGAAAGCGACAAGGAACGGTTCAACCGCTTCTTCCACGCGATGCTGCGCCGAGGCGTCTACCTGGCGCCCTCGGCATTCGAGGCCGGATTCGTCTCGGCCGCGCACGGCAAGGCCGAGATCGAGCGCACCCTTGCCGCCGCGCGCGAGTCCTTCGCGGAAGCGCGCGCCGCCTAACCCCGTGCCGCCCCTCGCCGGAAGGATCGCAGGCGCCGGCCTGGCGGTGGCGGCGGTCGCCATCGCGATGCTGGCGACCCTCATCCACGGCGACATGGCTCGCGAGACGGACCTCTCGCGCGAGATCCAGGCCCTGCAGGAGGTCAAGGACGGGCTCGATGCGCTGAAGGACTCGTTGCACCGGATGCGCCACGCCGTGGTGACGCAGCCCCGGGAGGCGGGGCTCGCGCGCGAGCAGGTCACCCTCTCTGCCGACCTCGACTACCTGCGTGCGAAGGCGGCGGAACGCCCGGACGTGGCGCCCGCGATCGCCGCCCTGGAGGGGCCCGTCCGCGATTACGCGGACCACGCGCAGATCGCGATCCGGGCCACGGCTCCCGGCCAGGCGGCGCTGGACCTGGTCGCTGCGGAGGACGCGGCCTTTCGCGCCGTGCGCCGCGCGGAGAACCATGCCGCCGACCTGGTGAACGCGAAGACGAACGCGCAGATCGGGATGTGGGCGAGCCGCGAGGTCTACGTGCGAGCGCTGGTGGCGGGGACCATCGCGGTCCTGGTCCTCCTGGCGGTGGCCTTCCGCAACCTCTACCGGCGGGCGCGGCGCGACGCCGCCCGGATCGAGCAGCTCGCGCACTTCGACTCGCTCACCGGCCTGGCCAACCGCAGCCTCCTCGATGACCGCCTCGCGCGCCTGGTGGCGCTATCCGAGCGAAACGCCGCGCCGCTCGCGGTGCTGCTCTTCGACCTGGACGGATTCAAGGCGGTGAACGACTTGCACGGTCACGCGGCCGGCGATTCGCTGCTGGTGGCCGTGGCCCAGCGGGCCGCGAGTTGCGTCAGGGCGTCGGACACCGTGGGCCGGCTGGGGGGCGACGAGTTCCTCGTCCTGCTGCCCGATACGGACCGCGAGGGGGCGCGGGCGGTGGCCCACAAGCTCCTGGAGGCGATGGCGCGTCCCTTCGACGTCGGCCCGGCGCGCGTGGGCGTGAGCGCCAGCATCGGCGGGGCTTTCCTGCCGGGGCAGCCCGTGGCGGGCGGCGCGCTGGTGCGGGCGGCCGATGCCGCTCTCTACGAATCGAAGCGAAGGGGCCGCAACGCCTACACGGAGGCGGACGACACGCCGGGCGAACCGGGACCGGGCGCGGGAAGCTAGCGAAGCCCGGCCGCGTATTCCGAGACCGCCTTCATGTCGGCCTCGGACATCTTGGCGGCGATGCCGGACATCACCGGGTGAGCGCGCGTGCCGTTGGCGAAGGCCTTCAGCCAGGCAAAGCTGAGGTCGGCGTACTGGCCGGCCAGGCGCGGGTACTGGGACGGAATGCCGGCGCCGGCCGCGCCGTGGCAGCCGGCGCACGCCGGGACGCTGCCCTGGCGGATGCCGCCGCGCCAGATCTGCTGGCCGCGGAAGGCGAGCGCCTTGTCCTTGGCGGCGGAGGGCTTCGGCGTCTGCTGCGCGAACCAAGCGGCGACGTTGCGCATGTCTTCCGGCGTGAGGGCCGCCGCCATGCCGGCCATGATCGGGTTGGCGCGCGCGCCGGACTTGTAGGCTGCGAGCTGCGCCGCGATGTAGTCGGCGTGCTGCCCGGCGAG
>PQAI01000065.1 GCA_003105245.1 Betaproteobacteria bacterium
ACCTGGTACCTCTTTTCCACCTTCACCGCGTTCATCCTGGAAACGAACCTCAACCAGGCCTACGGGAGGCGCCGCATGGAACGCACCATTTCGACTCTCAGCGGGCACTACATCGTGTGCGGCATCGGGCGCGTGGGCGGCTACGTGGCCGACGAGCTGCTCAAGACCCAGCGCTCCTTCGTCGTGGTCGACTCGAGCCGCGAGACGATCGACGCCCACGAGGAGCGCACGGGGCACCGGGTGGCGCTGCACGGCGACGCGGCCGACGACGACATGCTGGAGCGCGCGGGCGTGGCGCGCGCCGCCGGCGTCTTCGCGGTGACGGGCGACGACGCGAAGAACCTCGTGGTGAGCCTTTCGACCAAGCAGCTCAACCCGGCCGCGCGCGTCGTGGCCCGAGTGCACGACCGCCGCAACGTGGAGAAGACCCGCCGCGCCGGGGCCGACGAGATCGTCTCGCCGGACTTCACGGGGGGGCTGCGCATCGCCTCGGCCATGCTGCGCCCGCACGCGGTGAACCTCATGGACATGATGCTGCACACGGCCGACAACCTGCGCGTGGAGGAGGTGCTCGTCCCGCGCGGCTCTCCGGTGGTCGCGATCGACCAGCTCGGGCGCCGACGCGAATGGCTGCTGGTGGCCATCCGCGACGCCCAGTCGCGCTGGAACTTCAACCCGCCGCCGGAGACGCGGATCGTGCCGGGCGATACCATCGTGGCGATCGTGAGCCCGGAGGGGAGGCAGCTGCTGGAGGCGGCGCTTTCGGCGCCTGCGGCGCAGTAAGGCGGGGAACGCCGATGGACGCCGGTGGCCCGCCGATTGCCGCCGATGGAACATGAGCAGAGACGGAACCGGAACTGGAATGGAGAAGAGGCGATGACGCGCTGGATCAGGTTCGAAAGCGAGGGGCGGGCGCAGTTCGGGACGCTGGAGGGAGAGACCATTCGCGTCCACGAGGGAGACATGTTTGCCGGAGCGCGCGACACGGGAAGGACGGTCGGGCTGGAGGCGGTGAAGCTGCTCACGCCGTGCGTGCCCACCAAGATGGTGGCGCTCTGGAACAACTACCGCGCGCTCGCCGAGAAGCTGGGGCAGGCCACGCCGCCCGAGCCGCTGTGGTTCATCAAGGCCAACAGCTCGTTCCACCCGGGCGGGCAACCCATCCGGGTGCCGGCCTCCTACTCCGGCAAGGTGATCTACGAGGGCGAGCTGGGGATCGTCATCGGCAGGCGCACCGCGCGCGTGTCGGAGGCCGACGCCCCGGCGCACATATTCGGCTACACCTGCATCAACGACGTGACGGCGGTCGAGCTCCTCAAGAAGGACGCGAGCTTCGACCAGTGGTCGCGCTCGAAGAGCTTCGACACCTTCGGCGTGTTCGGTCCGGTGATCGCCACGGGGCTCGATCCCGCGAAGCTCGTGATCCGCACGGTGCTCAACGGCCAGGAGCGGCAGAACTACCCGGCCTCCGACATGTTCTTCGGGCCGGCGCAGCTCGTCTCGCTCATCTCGCAGGACCTCACCTTCGAGGCGGGCGACGTGATCTGCTGCGGCACCTCGGTGGGCGTGGGCTCGATGAAGCCCGGAAGCGACGTCGCGGTCTCGATCGAGGGGATCGGGAGCCTCGCCAACCGCTTCGAGTAGCCGCGCCGGCGCCTACTTCACGACGGCGCCGGTCTCCCGGGCGCGCCGCTCGATCAGGGCGCGCGCATCCGCCGGCAGCTGCGCGGCGGGGATCGTGCTGTAGACGTCCTTGCCCCAGACGAGGATCCACACGTCGGGAAAGCGCCACACGCCCAGGAGCGACGCCCAGGCGATCGCGCTCTCTCCCAGGCTGCTGGTCTGCGCGATGGTCTCCTCCGTGAGCGTCCACGTGCTCACGGGCGGGTCGAGGGCGGCGAGGCCCTGCCGGGCGCGCAGCCAGTGGATGAAGAAGTAGGCCGCGCCGACGAGAGCGAAGATCCCCACCGCGATCATCAGGGCGACCTCGATCCACCGGTAGGGCCCCTGCGTGGCCAGCACGAGGAGCCCCGAGCCGATCGCGAGTTCCAGCGCGTAGCGGTATCCCAGCCGGCGCTGCCAGTAGCGCCAGGCGGCCGCGAGGCAATGGTCCTTCGTGTAGCGGACGGTGAAGACGACGGGCTCTCCGGCCATGGCGGGGTCGGCCGGGACTTCAGCGCGGCGGGTCGGATTCCCGGGCGGGGCGCTCCGACTCGAGCAGGGCGATGCGCTGGTTGAGGCGGCGCACGTCGCGGCTCAGCTTGGTGAGCGCGATGTCGCCCAGGAGCGCCTTCACCACGAGGGCCACGATCGCGCCGAGCAGCAGCAGCGTCGGCGGATAGGAGATCCCGAAGAGGAATCCCACCGCGTCGATGAGGGGCGGCCACATGCCGAAGAGGAACGAGGCGGCGGCCACGAGGATCCAGAAGAGGCCCTGCCGGATGTAGAGGTGGTCGCGGCGGATGAGGAACAGGATGGCGATCGCCACCCCGGTTCCGATGACCATCACGACCACGTGGTAGGAGAGCATGGCGGGGTTCGCGTTCGGGAAAGTCCAGGGTTCGGAGGCTAGCGGGCGCGGGCGATGCGGCGCGGTTGCCAGCGCGCCATGCACAGCAGCGTCGTCTCCAGCATGTACCGGCTCACGGTCCACCAGGACGGGAAGACGCGCGAGGCGCCGCTCGCGCGCGCGTTCATGTCCACCGGTATCTCCGCGATGCGCAGTCCGGCGCGGCGCAGGAGCAGCAGGACGCCGATGTCCTGGTAGTCGAGCAGCGTCGCCTCCTCGCTCGCCAGCAGGTCGCAGGCCTCGGGGCCATAGTACCTGAAGCCGGAGGTGAGGTCCTCCACGCGCAGCCCGGTGAGGAGCTTGAAGTAGGCCCACGCGACGTGCCGCGCGGGGCTGCCGCGGGACGGGCAGGCGGCGATGACGACGTCGGCCTCGCGCGCCGCCTCGCGCAGCCGCGGCAGGTCGTCGGGCTCGTGCTGGCCGTCGGCGTCCATGGTCACCACGGCGGCGTATCCGTGCCGGCGGGCGTGGCGCAGGCCGGTCTGGATGGCGCCCCAGGCGCCCTGCCAGAGAGGCGCGCGCAGGACCGTCGCGCCGTGCTCGCGCGCGATCTCGGCGGTGCCGTCGGTGCTGCCGTCGTCGACCACGACCACGTCGATGTCGGGGTGCGCGCGGATGCGGTCGATCACCGGGCCGATGCAGTCGGCCTCGTCGAGCGCGGGCATGACGGCGAGCAGGCGCCCCTCGCCCCGGCCGGCCGTCGCCGCCGCGAACGCGGGCGCGGACCCGTCGTCGGCGACGCGCATCGCGTGGGCGTAGACGCGGTCGATGGCCTGCGCGATCCGCCCGATCGTGAACTCGCGCCGGAAGCGCTCCTCGCCGGCGCGCCCGAGGGCCTCGCGCCGCTCGGGGGATGCCGCCAGCTTCTCGATGGCCCAGGCCCAGTCGCGGGCGTCCTCGGTCGCCGCGTGCTCGGCGTTGAGGCCGCGGCGGGCGACCCAGGTGAAGCCGCTGCCCGCGAGGTCGCTCACCAGCAGCGCCCTGCCGTAGCACATGGCCTCGAGGAGCACGATGCCGAAGGACTCGGTGCGCTCGCGCGAGGGCAGGCACAGGAGGTCGCACGAGGCCATGAGGCGGCACAGCGCCTCGTCGCCGAGCGCCCCGGCAAGGCGGATGCGCGCCGGGCGCCCCGCCTCGTCGAGGAGGCGCTCGAGGCGGCTTCTCTCCTCGCCCTCGCCGACGATCACGAGCTGCGCCCCGGGCACGGCGAGCACGGCCTGGACGAGGGTCTCGAATCCCTTGTAGTAGGTGAGCCGGCCCACCGCCAGCGCGCGCATCCCGTCGGCGGGCCAGTCGGAGGCTGCCGCGGCGAGGTCCACCGGCGGCAGGCGCGCCGCGTCGACCCCGTTGGGCACCATGTGGCACTTGTGCAGCCAGGGAGCCAGCGCCTGGCTCGTGTCCCGGTACGGCGGCGAGGTCGCGACGATGGCGTCCGCGCGGTCGAGCACGGCCCGCTCGAAGATGCTGTACAGGGGGTAGGCGAGGCGCAGCGAAAGACGGTACTGCGAGGGCTCGACGTCGGACTGCCAGTGCACGACCCAGGGCAGCCGGCGCGCCGAGGGCAGCAGCAGGGCCCAGAAGACGCTCGGGTTGGGCATGTGCAGGTGCAGGACCTCGGGCGAGTGCCGCGCGATCACGCGCGCGAGCCAGAGCGGGAACGCCGGGCTCACGGGCGCGAACACGAGGCGGAACCAGACCGCGCAGCGGTGCAGCCACGGCGGGTCGCCGGCGGCGGGGGCCTCCCCGTGCACCAGGACGGAGACTTCGTGGCCCGCGGCGCGCTGGGCCGTGACCAGGTCGCCGAGGAAGCGCTCCATGCCTCCCGGCACGGGAGGAAAGTACTTGCCGATGTGCAGGATGCGCATCGCCGCGGTCAGGGCATCGCCCGGATCTTCGCCGCCCACTCGCGCAGGGCGGGGTTGCCGGGCCCCAGGCGGATCGCGTTGTCGATGTCGGACTGCGCCTGCGGCTTGCGCTTCAGGCCGTGGTGGGCGATGGCGCGCCCGAGGTAGGCGGCGGCGGTGGGCTTCTCCGCGAGGAGGCCGTCGAGGAGGGGGAGCGCGCGCTCGAACTCCTTGCCCGTGATCCAGGCCATGGCGAGGAGGTATCTCCCCTCCTCGTGCCTGGGTGCCGCGGCGAGCAGGGCCTCGAGGTGCTTCATCGCCTCCTCGCGCTTGCCGAGCTGCAGCGCCGTGCGGCCCGCGTTCAGCCGGGCGAGGTCGCGCACGGTGGCGTCGGGAGAGGCGGCGAGCGTCGCCTCGAACTGGGGATAGGCCAGGTCGAAGCGGCCGAGGGCGAGCAGCGCCATGCCGCGCTGGAAGGGCAGGTTGTAGAGTCGGTAGCCCTGGCGCTCGGCCTGGTCGAAGGCCGCGATGGCGAGCTGGGGCTTGCCCTGGCCCAGGAGGATGGAGCCGACGTTGAAGGTGCCGATGCCGCCGTCGCCGAGCGCGGAGGAGGCCTCGAAGTCCTTCAGCGCGAGCTGCGTCTGCTCGCCGTCGAAGTAGGCGTTGCCGCGGTTGAGGTAGGGGAACCAGCGCCCGACGGCGCGCGGGTCGTCGGGGAGCTTCGCGATCGCGTCGCTGAAGGCGCGCTCCGGGGAGGAGAGCGAGACCACGCGGTCGAACGACTGCCAGCCCAGGAAGCAGGCGACGGCGAGCGCGATGGCGATCGAGGCGCGCAGCGAGGGCCCGTGCGCGAAGAAGAACACCAGCCCCGGGACGCCGATCGCCCACAGGTAGCTGCGGTAGATCACGAAAGGGTCCTGCACCCAGACCGTGGCGAACTCGGTGGCGAAGAGCAGCGCCGGCAGCAGCAGCGAGATGCCCACGAGCGAGCGCCAGTCGCGGAACCGCGCGACGAGGAAGAAGCCTCCCGCGACGACCGCGACGTAGCCGGCGATCCCGAGCACGTGCGGGAAGGTGAGCCAGGTCACGGGGAAGACCGGGCGCATGTTGATCGACATCCAGCCCGACCAGGGCGCGAGCCACCTCACCCCGTACTCGAAGAAGAGGTACGACTGGTTCATGACGCTGAGCGGCCAGGCGTTCCTCGCCGCGTCGGGGTCGATGGCGCTCAGCTGCTCGAGGTAGAGGTGGGAGAACTCGTCGAAGGGCTTGCCGAGGACCTCGCCGTAGCGCTGCCAGAGCAGGAACCCCATCGCGCCCACGAGGGCGGCGCCGGCGGCGGCCAGGGTCGCGAGCCGCGCGGGCGAGGGGCGCGCGACGAGGATGTAGAGCGGCACCGCGGCGAGCGGGGCGAGGATCGCGTGCTCCTTGGAGGCGATCGCGAGCGCGTAGCAGGCGAGCGCCACCGCGTGCAGCGCGGGCTTGCGCGAGGCCAGGGCGCGCGCGAAGGCCCACAGGCCCAGGACCACGAAGAGCGTGGCGAGCAGGATCGAGCGCTGGATGAGGTAGGCGACCGCGTAGACCGCCGCGGGGTTGAGCGCGAAGACGCCGATGGCGATCCAGAGGGCGGGGGAGTCGGCGTAGCTCTCGGCCGGCTGGCCGGGCACCGCCGGCGGCGGCGCGGCCACGTGGCGCAGGATCTCGCGGTACAGCCCCCACAGCGAGACGACCACCGCGGCGTGGATGGCGACGTTCGCGAGGCGCTGCTTCCACCATCCGTCGCCCGCCAGGGCGTGCAGCCAGACGAAGCTGCCGTAGGAGAGCATGCGCTCGGCGAGCGCCGGCGTGGCGTACTTCGCGAACAGCTGCCCGTCGGCGAGCTGGGCGTCGTCGAAGAGGAGCGCGTTGCCGAGGCCGGGAAGGTAGATCGCCGCGATGCCGGCGAGAATTGCGGCGAGCCAGAGAAGATCGGCCCGGGAAACGCGTACCACCATACTTCCTCGCAACTTAATTCGCCGAGACGGATATCGTATCATGCGATCCTGCGGCGGACCGGTGCCGCGCCCCTGCTGCAGACCCCCATCGCCGGTCCCGCCATGCCCGATTTCGCGTCGCTGAACCGCTACTTCCGCCTGCGCATTCCCGCGGCGCGCCGGGGCGCGCTGCCGCTCGCGATGCGCTGCCTGCCCGTGGCGCTGCTCGCCGCGCGCGAGGTCGCGCCCGATCCGTGCGACGTCGTGCTCCTCCAGCCGCACGCTTCCGCGGGCACGCGGCACGGCAGGCTCGCGGAGAGCCTCGCGCGGCGCGGGCTCGCCGTGCGCCACGAGTACGTGCCGCGCTACGCCGAGCTGCTGCGCCGCCGGCTGCTCAGCCGGCCCGGGGCGGGCTGGGCCGGCGTTCCGCGCGAGTGGCGCGCGCACGCGGCCTACGCCGCCTGGCTGGTGGCGCGCCACCGGCCGCGCGTCATCGTGACCTTCATGGACGATTCGCTGCATTCACCCTTCCTTCGCGAGGCGGCCGCGGCCGCCGGCGGCGCCGTGGTGAACGTCGCGCACTGCATGAGCGGCGCCAACCTCGATTTCTCGATGTGCGACTTCGACTGGTACCTGCTCTGGGGCCGGCGCTCGTACGAGAACCTCGCTTCCGCGCCGGTGCGCTTCGGCAGCTGCCGCACGCTCGCGATCGGCTCCATCTACCAGGAGGGCGCGCCCGCCTCCGGGCGCGAACCCCCCGCGGGCCGGCCCGCGCGCCTGCTCTGGATCGGGCAGGACCTCGCCTCCGAGCACGGCGGGCTGCTGCGCCGCGACGCCGCCGCCTTCGCGCGCTTCCTGGCCGCGCACCCGGAGCACGAGGCGGTGATCCGCCCGCACCCGCGCGACCGCGGCGAGCTCGCGCGCGTGATGGGCGGGATCCTGCCGCGCGCGCGCTGGACGGACGCGGGCTCGCTCCTCGCCGCGGACCTCTGCGACGTCGACATCGCGGCGAGCAGCTTCTCCTCGGGGCTCGTCGACGCGGCCGCCGCGGGGCTGCCCGTCGTGGCCTTCTCCTCGTGCCCGCTGGTGGAGTCGATCGGCCTGCGCGAGGCGGGCCTGCCGGTGGTGGCCGACGAGGCGGGCCTCGCGGCGGCCGTGGCGGCGCTCCTCGCGGACTATGCGCAGGCGAGCCGGGCGGCCCTGCGCCTTGCGCGCGAGCACCTGCAGGAGCCCGGGCCCGCCACCGAGCGCTGCGCCGAGGTGGTCGAGGCGCTCGCCCGCGGGCGCGACCCGGCCGCCCTCGGCTTTCCCGAAGGGGCCCTGCGCGAGGCGCTGCCGTGAGCCGCCGGCTGCGGGTCGTCGTGAACGCGATCCCGGCCGCGGTGCCCGTGACGGGCATCGGCCGCTACGTCCTCGAGCTCTACGCCGCCATCGAGGCGCTCGCCGGCGGCGAGCTCGAGATCCTCTACTACGACGGGCGATCGCTCTCGCCGCGCCCGCCCCGGGGGCCGGCCGACGTGCGCGGCCTGTCGCTCGCGGGGAAGGTCTACTGGAGCCTGCCGGCGCGCGTGGCGCTGCCCATCCGCCTCGCGCTGCACGGCCTGCGCGAGCGCTCCTTCCGGCGCCTGAGCGAGGGGGCCGACATCTACCACGAGGCGGCCTTCTTCCCGTTCCGCGCGGCCGCCGGCGTGCGCATCGTGCAGACGGTGCAGGACCTGTCGCTGCAGTTCCACCCCGAGTGGCACCCGGCCGAGCGCGTGGCCTTCTCGCGCCGCCACTTCGGCGACCGCCTGAAGTGGGCCTCGCGCATCCTGTGCATCTCGGAGTTCACGCGCGGGGAGCTGCTGCGCTTCGACGCGAGCGTGGCCGACCGCGTGGCCGTGACGCCCCTGGGCGTCTCCGCCGCCTTCCGCCCGGCGCTCGCGCCGGAGCGCGAGCGGGTGCGCGCGCGCTACGGGCTGCCGCGCGAGTACCTGCTCTTCGTGGGCAGCGGCGACCCGCGCAAGAACACGAAGGCGCTCGCCGAGCTCGCCGCGCGCCCGGGCCTGCCCTGCCCAGTGGTGTGCGTCGGTTGGGGCGGCTGGGTGGCGCCCGGCGCCCACGGCCGCGTCCTCGACCTGGGCTACGTGCCCAACGAGGACCTCCCGGCGCTCTACGGCGAGGCCCTGGCCTTCGTGTTCCCGAGCCACTACGAGGGCTTCGGGCTGCCGGTGCTGGAAGCCATGGCCTGCGGGTGCCCCGTGGTGGTGCCGCGCGCGCACAGCATGCCCGAGCTCGTGGGGGACGCGGGCCTCTATTACGGCGAGAGCGGCGACGTCGAGGCGCTGGGGCGCGCGCTCGCGCGGCTGGCGGGCGACGAGGGCGAGCGCCGCCGCCTCGCGCAGGAGGGAATCCGGCGCGCCGCGCTCTTCGGATGGGAGCGAACGGCCCGGCTCACGCTCGCCGCCTTCGAGGCCGCCCTGGGCTCGCCCGCCGGGACGCGCTAGAGGGGCGGTCCCGGGGCCCCCCGTGATAGAATTTCCCCCTTCCAAGCAGGACCATTTCCCGCCAGCCGAGCCGGTTCCGGTGCCGCATGCCCGAGGGGGGCGCGCCATTCCCGCGGGCGGCTTCCCGGGATGATCGGCGAGGAACCGTACGGGAAGGGGAAAAGCTTGAAAGTTCTGGTCACGGGCGCCGACGGCTTCATCGGTTCCCACCTGGTCGAGGCCCTGGTGGCGCGCGGGCACGAGCCGCGCGCCTTCGTGTTCTACAACTCGTTCAACTCCTGGGGCTGGCTGGACCGCTCTCCCGAGCCGGTCCGCTCGAAGCTCGACGTCTTCGCCGGCGACATCCGCGACCCGCACGGCGTGCGCACCGCGATGCAGGGGTGCGACGCCGTGCTGCACCTGGCCGCGCTCATCGCCATCCCGTTCTCCTACCACTCGCCGGACTCCTACGTGGACACCAACGTGCGCGGCACGCTCAACGTGCTGCAGGCCGCGCGCGCCCTGGGGCTGCGGCGCGTGGTCCACACCTCCACGAGCGAGGTCTACGGCACGGCGCGCTACGTGCCCATCGACGAGGAGCACCCGCTGCAGGGCCAGTCCCCCTACTCGGCCTCCAAGATCGGCGCCGACCAGCTCGCCTACTCGTTCTACGCCTCCTTCGACCTGCCCGTGGTCATCGCCCGGCCCTTCAACACCTACGGCCCGCGCCAGTCGGCGCGCGCCGTGATCCCGACGATCATCACCCAGATCGCGAGCGGCGAGCGGCGCATCAAGCTGGGCGCCACCTCGCCCACGCGCGACTTCAGCTTCGTGAGCGACACCGTGGCCGGGTTCATCGCCGCGCTCGAGTCGGAAGCCGGCGCGGGCGAGGTGGTGAACTTCGGCTCCAACTTCGAGATCTCCGTGGGCGACACCGCGCGCGCCATCGCCGAGGTCATGGGCCGCGAGATCGAGATCGTCTCCGACGAGGAGCGGCTGCGGCCGAAGAACTCCGAGGTCGAGCGGCTGTGGGCCGCCAACGCGAAGGCCGGGCGCCTCTTCGGCTGGCGCCCCGCCTACGGGGGGGCCGAGGGCTTCCGCCGCGGGCTCGCCGAGACCGCGGAATGGTTCACGCGGCCCGGCAACCTCGCCGGTTACCGCGCCGACCGCTACGTCATCTGACCATGCCGCCCACCCCTCTCGCGACCCCGCTCCTGGCGGCCCTGCGGCAGGTCCTCGGCGAGGGCGGGCCGGTGCCCCTGCACGAGCCCGAGTTCCGCGGCAACGAGTGGGCCTACGTGAAGGAGTGCCTCGACACGGGGTGGGTGTCCTCGGTGGGCAAGTACGTCGACGAGTTCGAGCGCCGCATCGCGGAGCTCACGGGCGCGCGCCACGCGGTGGCGGTGGTCAACGGGACGGCGGCGCTGCACGTGGCGCTGCACGTGGCCGGCGTGCGCGCCGGCGACGAGGTCCTGGTGCCGGCGTTGACCTTCGTGGGCACCGCCAACGCCATCGCCCACTGCGGCGCCGTCCCCCACTTCGTCGATTCCTGCGACGCCACGCTCGGCGTCGACCCGCAGCGGCTCGCCGCGCACCTGCAGGCCGCCACGCGCGGGACGCCCGAGGGTCCGGTGAACGCGGCCACCGGCCGTCGCATCGCCGCGGTCCTGCCGATGCACGCCTTCGGCCACCCGGTGGACCTCGACGGCCTGCTGGAGGTCTCGGCGCGCTTCGGGATCCCGGTGGTGGAGGACGCGGCGGAGTCGCTGGGCAGCACCTACCGCGGGCGGCACACGGGCACCTTCGGGCTCCTCGGCGTGCTGAGCTTCAACGGCAACAAGATCGTGACCACGGGCGGCGGCGGCGCGATCGTCACCGACGACGCCGCGCTCGCGCGCGAGGCCAAGCACCTCACGACGACCGCCAAGCTCGCCCACCGCTGGGAGTTCGTGCACGACGAGGTCGCCTGGAACTACCGCCTGCCCAACATCAACGCGGCCCTCGGCTGCGCCCAGCTCGAGCGCCTGCCCGACATGCTCGACCGCAAGCGCCGCCTCGCCGAGTCCTATCGCCGCGCCTTCGAGGCGGTGGCGGGGCTTTCGTTCGTGGGCGAGCCCGCCGGCTGCCGGAGCAACTACTGGCTCAACGCCGTGCGCCTGGAAAGGCCCGGCATGGCCGAGCGCGACGCGCTCCTGGCGGCGGCCAACGACGCCGGCTTCCATTGCCGGCCGGCGTGGACGCTGCTGCACAAGCTGCCGATGTACGCGGACTGCCCGCGGGCGGACCTCTCCGCGGCCCTCGCCATCGAGGCGAGCCTCGTGAACCTGCCGAGCAGCGCGCGGCACGCCGACGCGAAGGGCGGGCGGCCATGACGGACGCGCGCAAGATCTGCGTGGTCACCGGCTCGCGGGCGGAGTACGGGCTGCTCTACTGGCCCATGCGCGCGATCCTGGAGGAGCCGGGGCTGCGCCTGCAGGTGGTGGCCACGGGCATGCACCTGTCGCCCGAGTTCGGCCTCACCTGGCGCCAGATCGAGGCCGACGGCTTCGCCATCGAGGCGAAGGTCGAGATGCTGCTCTCCGGCGACACGCCGGCGGCGATCACCAAGTCGCTGGGCCTGGGCGTGATCGGCTTCGCCGACGCCTTCGAGCGCCTGGCGCCCGACCTGGTGATGGTCCTGGGCGACCGCTTCGAGATCCTGGCGGCGGCGCAGGCGGCGCTCCTCGCGAGGATCCCGCTCGCGCACGTCCACGGCGGCGAGCTCTCCGAGAACGCCTTCGACGACAGCGTGCGCCACGCCATCACCAAGATGGCGCAGTGGCACTTCGTGGCCGCCGAGCCCTACCGCCGGCGCGTGGTGCAGATGGGCGAGGCGCCGGAGCGCGTGTTCAACGTCGGCGCGCCCGGGCTCGACCACCTCACGCGCACGCCGTGGATGTCGCGGCAGGACCTCGAGCGCGATCTGGGCATGGCGCTCGGCACGCCGCTCTTCCTCGCCACCTACCATCCGGAGACGCTCGCCGGGACCTCGCCGGAGGCGGCGATGGGGGAGCTCCTCGCCGCGCTCGGGCGCTTCCCGCAGGCGACCGTCGTCTTCACCTACCCGAACGCCGACACCGGCGGGCGCATCCTCATCCGCATGATCGACGAGTTCGCCGCGCGCAACCGCCCACGCGCGGGCGCCTTCGTCTCGCTGGGCCAGCGCCGGTACCTCAGCCTGATGCGCGAGGCCGACGTGGTCGTGGGCAACTCCTCGAGCGGGCTCACCGAGGCGCCGGCGCTGCACCGGGCCACGGTGAACGTGGGCGGGCGCCAGGACGGGCGCCTGAAGGCCTCCTCGGTCATCGACTGCCGGGCGGACGCGGCGAGCATCGCGGAGGCGATCGGCCGCGCGCTTTCCGCGGAGTTCCGCGCCACGCTCCCCGGGACGACCTCGCTCTACGGGGCCGGCAACGCGGCCGCGGCCATCGTGGCGCGCCTGCGGGGCGAGCTGCCCCGCGTCCAGAAACCCTTCTTCGACATCGACCATGCGCACTGAAGGCGGCACCTTCGTCATCGCGGAAGCGGGCGTGAACCACAACGGCTCGCTCGACATGGCCCGCCGGCTGGTCGACGCGGCGGCCGAGGCCGGCGCCGACGCGGTGAAGTTCCAGACCTTCCGCGCCGACCGGCTGGTCACGCGCGACGCCCCGAAGGCGGCCTACCAGGAACGCGCCACGGGAGACGGCGGCGGCCAGTACGAGATGATCCGCGCCCTCGAGCTCTCCGAGGCCGACCACGACGCGCTCGCGGCGCACTGCGGCTCGCGCGGCATCGCCTTCCTGTCCACGCCCTTCGACTCCGGAAGCCTGCGCCTGCTGGTCGGGCGCCTGGGCATGCGCACGATCAAGGTCTCCTCGGGCGACGTCACCAACGCGCCGTTCCTCCTCGACGTGGCGCGGCACTCGCGCGACGTGATCCTGTCCACCGGCATGAGCACGCTCTCCGACGTCGAGGCGGCCCTCGGCGTGCTCGCCTTCGGCTTCACGGCGGCGGCCGACGCGGCCCCCGGGCGCGCCGCCTTCGAGCGCGCCTACGCCTCGGCGGCGGGACGCGAGGCGCTCGCGGGGCGCGTGTGCCTCCTGCACTGCACCACGGAATATCCCGCGCCCATCGACGAGGTGAACCTCCTCGCCATGGACACGATGGCGAGCGCCTTCGGGCTGGACGTCGGCTACTCGGACCACACCGAGGGCATCCACGTGCCGGTGGCGGCCGTGGCGCTGGGCGCCAGCGTCATCGAGAAGCACTTCACCCTCGACCGCTCGGCTCCGGGGCCGGACCACCGCGCCTCGCTCGAGCCGGCGCAGCTCGCGGCGATGGTCGCGGCCATCCGCGAGGTCGAGCGCGCCCTGGGAGACGGCGTGAAGCGCCCGTCGCCATCGGAATGGAAGAACCGCGAGGTCGCGAGGAAGAGCCTGGTGGCCGCGCGGGCCCTGAAGGCGGGCGAGCGGCTCGAGGTCGCGTGCAAGCGGCCCGGAACGGGGCTGTCGCCCTTCGAGTACTGGTCCGCGGTGGAACGGGTGGCCGGGCGCGACTACGGCCCCGACGAGGCGATCGATGGCTGAGCGCAGGATCTACCTCCTGGCCGCCGGCGGGCACGCGAGCGTCGTCCTCGACGCGCTCCTCGCCAGTGGCGTTCGCGTGGCGGGCATCCTCGACCCGGCCCGCAAGCCGGGCGAGTCGATCTTCGGCGTGGCGGTGCTGGGCGACGACGGCTGGCTCGCCGGGCGCGAGCCGGGAGCGACGCTCCTCGCCAACGGCGCCGGGCAGGTGCCGCGCGCGAGCCTGCGCCAGGCGCTCTTCGAGGGCTTCAAGGCGCGCGGCTTCGGGTTCGTCTCGGTGCTGCACCCCTCGGCGGTCGTCGGGCGCGAGGCCGAGCTCGCCGAGGGCAGCCAGGTCATGGCGGGCGCGGTGGTGCAATGCCGCGCGCGCATCGGCAGGAACGCGGTCGTCAACACGCGCGCGAGCGTCGACCACGACTGCATCGTGGGCGAGCACGCCTTCGTCGGCCCGGGCGCCACTCTCTGCGGGGACGTGCGCGTGGGCGACGGCGCGTTCGTGGGCTCCGGCGCGGTGGTCCTGCCCGGGGTCGCGGTCGGGGCCCGCGCCATCGTGGGCGGCGGCGCGCTCGTGGCGCGCGACGTCCCCGAGGGCGCGCTGGTGACCGGGGTGCC
>PQAI01000066.1 GCA_003105245.1 Betaproteobacteria bacterium
ATCGACGGCGAGGCGGACATCGCCATCGCCACCGAGGCGCTCGCGGACCACGAGGAGCTGGTGAGCCTGCCCGCCTACCAGTGGCACCACGGCGTCGTGGTCGCCGCGCGCCACGCGCTCGCGCGCGAGAAGCCCCTCACGCTGGAGGCCCTCGCGAGGCACCCCATCGTCACCTACGACGCGAGCTTCACGGGCCGAAGCGCGATCGACCGCAGCTTCGCGCAGCGCGGGCTCGCGCCCGAGATCGCGCTCACGGCGCTCGATTCCGACGTGATCAAGTCGTACGCGGCGCTGGGGCTGGGCGTGGGGATCGTCTCGGCGATGGCCTACGACGCGCGGAAGGACCGCGGGCTCGCCTTCCTGCGGGCCGACCACCTTTTCCCCGTGCAGACCACGCGCATCGCCTTCCGCAAGGGCGCGCGGCTGCGCGGCTTCGCGGCGGAATTCGTCGGGATGTTCGTGCCGCACCTGCCGCAGGAGGCGCTCGCGCGGCTAGTCCGCGGCGTCGGCGAGGACTTCGAGATCTAGGGGACCGTCGGCGTCGGCCGCGGGCGCCGGGAAGGCCTCGGCCACGTGCAGCACGCGGTCGCCGTACAACTCGCGCAGCTCCGCGTCGGTGGGCTTTTCCCGGAAGTAGGTGAGCGTGCACAGCGGGGAGAGGCGCAGGACGTCCTCGCGCACGACCCAGGCGCCGTACCCGTAGCCCAGCCGGTACATGGCGGCCTCGCGCTCGCGAAGCGCCTCGCGATCGGCCGCGTTCATCGGGCAATGCCCCGGGACGCCACCCGCGTGCAGGCAGGGAAACGGATCCCTCCGGGGAACCAGCCCCGCGCGGCTGCACGGCGATGACCAGAGCGGCTTCATGCGACCAGTCTATGCTGCGTTGCAGCAGGACCGGTTGCGCGGCGTCAACAGGCGGCCGGGTTCAGCACTGCGCCCACTGGGCGCTGTAGGCGGCGAGTTCGCGCACCACGGCGCGTCCCTCCACGGGGGCCCTGGCGCGATCGCCCATCTCCATCTGCAGGCGGAAGGCGTATTTCTGGAAGAACTGCTCGAACATCTCGCCGCCGAAGGTGCCCACGGCCGCGAGCCCGCCCGAGCGCGCGTCGTGCTCGAGGAGGATGGTGGCGAGCGGCTGCGGCGCCGGCCCCGTCACCACGCGCCCGCCCGCCGCCGGGTCGTAGACGCTGCGGTCCGAGCAGCAGGTGATCACCTTGCCGTTGCCGGCCACGGGACTGGGCGCGTCGCGGTAGCCGATGAAGCTCACCTGGCGCGTGGGATAGGTGAGCTTGTGGGCGCAGATGGCGGAGTAGGCCACCACGGTGCGTTCCGGTCCCACGCCCCCTTCCCAGCGATAGGTGCCGCCGTTCTCCGTCCTGAGCTCGACGCCGCCGGCCGCGGGTCTTGCGAGCCGCAGCAGGAAGCAGGGCGTGGAGGCGAAGGGATAGTCGAAGACGTAGTTCACGCCCGCCGTGAGCGCCTCGGCGCGGATCGCGTCGCCGCGCTCGTTCACCAGCACGGCGCGGGCGTACAGGCGGGCCTTCAGGGCGGCGGCGTCGGCCGCGGTGGGCAGGGTCGTGCAGGCCGCGGAGGCGGCGCAGAGCTTCACGAAGTCGCGGCGTTCCATGCCCCGAAAGATAGCAGACTGCGTGCCCCGGCGAGGGCAGGCTCAGGCGGACGGCGGGACGGGCTTCACGCGGAACCAGGCGGCATAGAGCGCCGGCAGGAAGACGAGCGTGAGTACGGTGGCCACCAGCAGCCCGCCCATGATCGCCACCGCCATGGGCCCGTAGAAGGCGCTGCGCGCGAGCGGGATCATGGCGAGCACCGCGGCCGCGGCGGTGAGCATGATGGGCCGGAAGCGGCGCACCGTGGCCTCGACGATGGCGTTCCAGGGCTCGGCGCCCTCGCGGATGTCGTGGTCTATCTGGTCCACGAGGATGACGGAGTTGCGCATGATCATGCCGGCCAGCGCGATCGTGCCCAGCATCGCCACGAAGCCGAAGGGCATGCGCGAGACGAGGAGGGCGGCCGTCACGCCGATGAGGCCCAGGGGCGCGGTGAGCACCACCATGGCCAGCCGCGGGAAGCTCTGCAGCTGCACCATGAGCACGGTGAGCATCACCAGCACCATCACCGGCGCCACGACCGCGATCGAGCGCTGGCCCTTGCCCGAATCCTCGATGGCCCCGCCCGTGTCGATGCGGTACCCCAACGGCAGCCGGGCGCGGATCGCGTCGAGCTCCCGGCTCACCTGCGTGCTCACCGCGGGGGCCTGGACGCCGTCGCGGATGTCGGAGCGCACCGTGATCACCGGCAGGCGGTCCCGGCGCCACACGATGCCCTGCTCGAAGCCCGACGACAGGCGGGCGATCTGCGCCAGCGGCACGGTGCGCCCGCGGCCGACCGGCACCGCGAGGTCCTTGAGCAGGCTCACCATGCCGCGCTCGGCCGCGTCGCCGCGCACGACCACCTCCACCTGCCGGTCCTTCTCGCGCCAGGTGGTGACGGCCTGCCCGGAGACGACGGTGCCCACGTACTGCGCGAGCTCCTGGCTCGAGATGCCCAGCGCGCGGGCCCGGTCCTGGTCGATCTCGAGGCGGATCACGCGGCTCGCCTCCTCCCAGTCGACGTTCACGTCGCGCGTCCACGGGTTGGCGCGCATGACGGCGGCGACCTCGTGGGCGATCGCGCGGATGGCCTCCTTGTCCTCGCCGACCACGCGGAACTGCACCGGGAAGCCCACGGGAGGGCCGTTCTCCAGTCGCGTGACGCGCCCGCGCAGCTCCGTGAAGTCCTCGGCGAAGAGCTCCAGCAGGCGCGCGCGCACCGTCTCGCGGGACTGGGTGCCCTTCGTGTTGACGACGAACTGCCCGAAGTTCGCGTTCACGAGCTGCTGGTCGAGGGGCAGGAAGAAGCGCGGCGTGCCGGCGCCCACGTAGCTCACGAAGCTGTCGATGTTGTCCTTGAGGACCGGCTCGGTGAGGAGCAGCCGCTCGAGCTTCTCGACCTGCGCCTGGGTCGCCTTGAGCGAGGAGCCCTCCGCCAGGCGCAGGTCGACGATGAGCTCGGGGCGGTCGGCGGGCGGGAAGAACTGCTGCTGGACGAAGCGGAAGCCCAGGACCGACAGGGCGAAGGCCGCGAGGGTGGCGGCGATCACCCAGCCGCGGTGCTCCACGCTCCAGTTCACCAGGCGGCGGAAGCGGACGTAGAAGGGCCTGCGGTAGACCGCGGACTCGTCCACGCGCTCGCCGGCGCGGTGGAAGTCGGGCAGCAGCTCGTAGCCGAGGTAGGGCACGAAGACGACCGAGACGACCCAGGAGACGAGGAGGGCGATCGTGGTCACCGCGAACATCGCGAAGGTGTACTCGCCCGTGGAGGAGCGCGCCAGGCCGATGGGCAGGAACCCGGCGGCGGTGACGAGGGTCCCCGTGAGCATGGGCATCGCGGTGGAGGTGTAGGCGAAGCTCGCGGCGCGGGCGCGCTCCCAGCCCTGCTCCATCTTCACCACCATCATCTCCACCGAGATGATGGCGTCGTCCACCAGCAGGCCCAGCGCGATGATGAGCGCGCCCAGCGACACCTTGTGCAGGTCGATCCCGGCCTGGTGCATGAAGAGGAACGTCACCGCCAGCGTGAGCGGGATGGAGAGCGCGACGATGAGCCCGGTGCGAAGCCCCAGCGAGACGAAGCTCACGAGGAGCACGATCGCCACCGCCTCGGAGAGCGTGCGCGTGAACTCGCGGATCGAGCGCTTGACCGCCGCCGGCTGGTCGTTGACGCGGTCGAGCTCGAGCCCGACGGGAAGCTGCGCGCGGATCCTCGCCACCTCCTCTTCGAGCGCGTGCCCCAGCGCGATGATGTCGCCGCGCGGGGCCATCGACACCGCCACCCCGAGGGCGTCGCGGCCCATGAAGCGCATGCGCGGCTGCGGCGGGTCCGAGAAGCCGCGCGTCACGCTGGCGATGTCGCCCAGCCGGAAGGTGCGCCCGCCGGCGCGCACGGGAAGGGCCCGCACGCTCTCCACCGAGTCGAGCGCGCCGCTCGCGCGGATGTGGATGCGGTCCGTGGGCGTCTCGAAGCTGCCGGCGGCGGCCACCGCGTTCTGCTGGGCGAGCGCGGCGAAGACGACGGCGGGCTCGAGCCCCAGGGTGGCGAGCTTGGCGTTGGCCACCTCGACGAAGATCTTCTCGTCCTGCTCGCCCACGAGCTCGACCTTGGCCACGTCCTTCACGCGCAGCAGGTCCGCGCGGACGCGGTCGGCCGCCTCCTTGAGCTGCGCGTAGTCGAAGCCGTCTCCGGTGAGGGCGTAGATGTTGCCGAAGGTGTCGCCGAACTCGTCGTTGAAGAACGGGCCCTGGATGCCGGCGGGCAGCAGGCCCCGGATGTCGCCCACCTTCTTGCGCACCTGGTACCAGGTGTCCTTGATCTCCTCGGCGCTGGAGGAGTCCTTCACGAAGACGAAGACGACGGACTCGCCGGGCCGGGAGTAGCTGCGCAGGTGGTCCAGGCGCGGGGTCTCCTGCAGCTTCTTCTCGAGGCGGTCGGTGAGCTGCCTCTCCACCTCCTCGGCCGAGGCGCCGGGCCACGTCGTGCGCACCACCATCACCTTGAAGGTGAAGTTGGGGTCCTCGGCCTGGCCCAGGCGCAGGTAGGAGCCCACGCCGATGGCCGCGAGCACCACCATGAAGTAGAGCACCAGCGTGCGGTGCGCGAGCGCCCATTCCGAGAGGTTGAAGCGGTGCACCACGGCGCTAGCGCCCCATCGGCCTGACCGGCTCGCCGGCGCGCAGCTTGTGCACGCCCGCGCTCACCACGACCTCGCCCGCGGCCAGGCCCGAGGCGATGGTCGCGCCGTCCTCGCGGAACTCGCCCACCCGCACGTCGCGGCGCGCCACGCGCGAGCTCTTCGGGTCGACGACCCACACGAAGGCGCCGTCGCCGTCGCGCACGAGCGCGGTGAGCGGCAGCAGCACCAGGCCCGCGTCGAGCCCGCCCCCGAGCGCCACCGAGGCGCTCATGCCCACGCGCGCCTGCGCGGGCGCCTTCGGCATCGA
>PQAI01000067.1 GCA_003105245.1 Betaproteobacteria bacterium
GTCTCGTTGTAGCGCGCCTGGGCCTCCTGGGTGCGGCGCCAGCGCTCGTAGTCGGCGCGCTCGCGCTGGATGCGGGCCTGCTCGTTGCGCTCGCGCACGAGCGCCGCCGACTCCTCGCGCCGAGCCTGCATCTCGCGGATGCGCGCCTCCTCGGCGTCGGCCCGGCGGCGCGCGGTCTCCTTCTCCATCGCGAGGCGCTCCTCCTCCAGGCGCAGGCGCTCCTTCTCGCGGGAATTGTTCACCCACAGCCCGCCGGCGGCGAGGGCCACGACGGCCGCCACGGCCGCCGGAACGAGCCAGGCCGGCCGGGAGGGAGACTCGGCGTTTCCCGCCTCGAAGGCGGCGAGCTTCTCGTCGTAGGGACCGCGCTTGGCCGGGACCGTGAGCGTCACGAGGGCCTCGCGCAGGAGACGTTCCTCCTCGCGCTTCTCGGCGGGGGACGCAGCGTAGGCGGGATCGGCCAGCGCCTTCATCTTGCCCTCGAAGGCGATCTTCGCGATCTGCGGGCTGGCGCCTCGCGCCACCCCCAGGATCCGGTAATAGTCGTGCATGGCGTCGCGCCCGGTGGCAGGTCCGGGAATTCTACCGCCGCCGGCCCTCAGGCGGCTTCCAGCCGGCCGTCGGCCAGGCGCAGGCGCCGTCCCATGCGCGCGGCGAGCGCGGGGTCGTGGGTGACCATCACGAAGGCGGTGCCGTGGCGGGCGTTGAGGGAGACGATGAGGTCGAACACCTGCCCGGCCGTCTCGCGGTCGAGGTTGCCCGTGGGTTCGTCGGCGAGCACGCAGGCGGGCGCGGTGACCAGCGCCCGCGCCACGGCCACGCGCTGGCGCTCGCCGCCGGAGAGCTCCCCCGGGCGGTGCGCGAGGCGATGTCCCAGGCCCACCTCGGCGAGCATCGCCTGCGCCCTCGCCTTCGCCTGCGCATCGGGCAGGCGGCGGATGGCGAGCGGCATGGCCACGTTCTCGAGCGCCGTGAATTCCGGCAGCAGGTGGTGGAACTGGTAGACGAAGCCGAGGCTGCGGTTGCGCAGCTCGCCCTGGCGGCGCGGGTCGAGGGAAGCGAGGTCCTCGCCGGCCAGCCGCACGCTGCCCGCGCTCGGCCGGTCCAGGCCGCCCAGCAGGTGCAGGAGCGTGCTCTTGCCSGAGCCCGAGGCSCCCACGATCGCCACCGAGTCGCCKGCGCCCACCTCGAGGTCGACGCCGCGCAGGACCGGCACGGCCACCTCGCCCAGGCCGAAGGTCTTGGCGAGCCCCGCGCAGGAGAGGACGGCCTCACTCATAGCGCAGCGCCTCSGCCGGGTTCACGCGCGCGGCGCGCCAGCTGGGATAGATCGTGGCCGCGAAGGCGAGGCCGAGGGCGACCGCCGCCACGGTCCACACGTCGCGCCACTCGAGCTGCGAGGGCAGCTCGCTGATGTAGTAGACCTCGCGCGACAGGATCTGGAAGTCGAACGCCCGCTCGACGGCCGGCACCACGACGTCGATGTTGAGCGACAGCAGCACGCCCAGCACCACGCCCAGCGCCGTGCCGATGACGCCGACGATCGTGCCCTGCACCATGAAGATCTTCATGATGGAGGCGGGCGAGGCTCCCAGCGTGCGCAGGATGGCGATGTCCGGGTGCTTGTCGGTGACCACCATCACCAGCGTGGAGACGAGGTTGAAGGCCGCCACCGCGATGATGAGGGTGAGGATGATGAACATCATCCGCTTCTCGATCTGGATGGCGCGGAAGTAGTTGGCGTTCTGCTGCGTCCAGTCGGTGACGTAGGCGTCCRCGCTCACGGCACGCGCCATYTCGCGCGCCACGCGCGGRGCCTCGTAGAGGTCGGCGAGCTTCAGGCGCACGCCGCTCACCGACTCCCCCATGCGGTAGAGGGCCTGCGCGTCCTCCATGCGCACGAGCGCGAGYCCCGCGTCGTACTCGTAGTGCCCCACCGAGAAGATGCCGGTCACGCGGAACTGCTTCAGGCGCGGCACCAGCCCGGCGGGAGTGACCTGGCCCTGCGGCGCCACGAGCGTGACGCGGTCGCCGCGCTGCACGCGAAGCGCGCGCGCGAGGTCGGCGCCCAGCACGATGCCGAATTCCCCGGGTTGCAGGTCCGCAAGGGTGCCCGAGCGCATGTGCGCGCCAATGTCGGCCACGCGGTCCTCGAGTTCCGGGATCACGCCGCGTACGAAGGCGCCGCGCACCTGCGAGCCGGAGGAAAGCAGCCCCTGCGCCGCGACGAAGGGGGCGGCGGCCACCACCTGGGGATTGGCCTTCGCCTCGGCGGCGAGCCGGCGCCAGTCGGCCAACCCGCCCTCGCTCGCCAGGATCTGGACGTGCGAGGCCACGCCCAGGATGCGGGCGCGGATCTCGCGCTCGAAGCCGTTCATCACCGACATGACGGTGACRAGCGCCGCGATCCCCAGCGCGATCCCGAGCATCGAGACGAGCGAGATGAACGAGATGAAGTGGTTGCGGCGCTTGGCGCGCGTGTAGCGAAGGCCGACGAAGAGCTCGAAGGGCTGCAAGAAAACCGACCGGAGGCGTCGAGGGGGACGTAAGGGCGTTTATTATCCACGGTTGTCCGCCATGTCGCTCACCCTGCTCGTTCCCGACCTGCTGCCCCTCGTCCCCGCCCCGGAGGCGGCGTCGCTTCGCCTGCCGGCGCTCGAGACCTGGCTCGCGCGCGCGCAGTCGCGCCGCGAGCCCGGAACCGGCAGCCGCTGGCTGCTGGCGCAGTGGGGCCTCGCCGAGGACGCGCCCGTGGCCGCGCTCACGCTGGCCGCCGACGGCGGCCCGCGCGAGGGGCACTGGCTGCGAGCCGACCCCGTGCACCAGCGCGTCGAGGGCAACGGCCTCGTGCTGCACGACGCCACCGCCCTCGCGCTCTCGCGCGAGGAGTGCGAGGCCGCGATCGCGGAACTCAACCGCTTCTTCGCCGCCGACGGCCTCGAGTTCGTCGCGCCGGCCCCCGAACGCTGGTACGTGCGCGTTCCGGCCGGCGAGCTTCCGCGCACCGTGCCCCTGGAGGCGGTCGCGGGACGCAATCCCTTCGGGATGCTGCCCGAGGGCGCTGGCAGGCTTGCCTGGCCCTCGCTCTTCAGCGAGGCCCAGATGCTGCTGGCCGGGCTGCCCTTCAATCGCGATCGCGAGGCGCAGGGCCGGCCGGCGCTCAACGCGGTGTGGTTCTGGGGAGGCGGAGCCTGGCCCGCGTCGCTTCCCCGGCCCTTCGCGGGCGTGGCCGCGGACGCCTCGCTGCCGCGCGCGCTGGCGCTCGCGAGCGGCTGCGCGGTGCAGTCGCTGCCGCCCGGGCTCGCGCAACTGCCGTCTCCCGGCAGCGCCGAGACGCTGGCCGTCGTGGACACCCTCACCCTCCCGCGACATCACGGCGACCGGGAGGCGTGGCTGGCGGCCGCGCGGGCCCTCGACCGCGACTGGTTCGTGCCGCTGGGCCGCGCGCTGGGAGTCTTCGGGCGCATCCGCATCGTGCTGCCGGGCGAGCGCGATACCGCCGTCTTCGAGCTCACCGGACAGGCCCGCTGGCGCTTCTTCCGGCGGGCGAGGCCGATCCACGTCCATGCCTGAGATCGTCGCGCGTCCCGTGGACGAGGCCGCCCGCGCGCGGCTCGTGGCCGAGGGCATCGACCCGCGCCTGGCTCGGCTCTTCGCGGCGCGCGGCGTGGCGGAAGCCGCGGAGATGGCCACGGCCCTGCCGGGCCTGCTGCCGCCCGAGCGCCTGCATGCGGCCGACGAGGCGGCAGCCCTGCTCGCGGACGCGATCGCGGCGAACCGGCGCATCCTCATCGTCGCCGACTACGACGCCGATGGCGCGACGGCCTGCGCCGTGGGGCTGCGCGCGCTGCGGGCCATGGGCGCACGCGTCGACTTCATCGTCCCGGACCGCTTCCGCTTCGGCTACGGCCTCACGCCCGAGATCGTGCGCATCGCCACGGAGCGCTCGCCCGAGATCCTCGTCACGGTGGACAACGGCATCGCGTCGGTCGAGGGCGTGGCCGAGGCGAACCGGCTCGGGATGCGCGTGCTGGTGACCGACCACCACCTGCCRGGCGCCGAGCGGCCCGACGCCGCCTGCATCGTGAACCCCAACCAGGCGGGCTGCGGCTTCCCCAGCAAGAGCCTCGCGGGCGTGGGCGTGATCTTCTACGTGATGGTGGCGCTGAGATCGGAGCTTCGCCGCCGCGGCCGCTTCGAGGGCCGGGCGGAGCCCAACCTCGCCGCCCTCCTCGACCTCGTGGCCCTGGGCACCGTGGCCGACGTCGTGCGCCTGGACGCCAACAACCGCATCCTCGTGGCGCAGGGCCTGGCGCGCATCCGGGCCGGCGAAGCCTGTGCAGGAATCCGCGCGCTCATGGCCGTGGCGGGCCGCGAGCCGCGCCGGGCGGGAGCCTACGACCTGGGCTTCGTGGTGGGCCCGCGGCTCAACGCCGCCGGGCGCCTGGAGGACATGACGCTCGGCATCGAGTGCCTCTCGACCGACGACCCGGGCAAGGCGCTCGCGCTGGCGGAGAAGCTCGACGCGCTCAACCGCGAGCGCCGCGAGATCGAGGCGAGGATGCAGGAGTCGGCCCTCGCGATGCTCGCCGGCGTCGATCCGGGCGAGGGCTGCTCGCTGGTGGTTCACCGGCCGGAGTGGCACCCGGGCGTGGTRGGGCTCCTCGCCTCGCGCCTGAAGGACCGCTTCCACCGCCCCGTGTTCGCATTTGCCATTGAGGACGACGGGCGGCTCAAGGGCTCGGGACGCTCCATCGCCGGGTTGCACCTGCGCGACGCGCTGGACCTCGTCTCGAAGCGCGCCCCGCGCCTCATCGAGCGCTTCGGCGGGCACGCGGCCGCGGCCGGCGCGACGCTGCGTCCCGGTGGCCTGGAGGAATTCGGCGCGGCCTTCGAGTCCGTGGCCCGCGAGCTCCTCACGCCCGCCGACCTCGAGCAGCGCATCGAGACCGACGGCGAGCTGGGCGCCGGGGATATCGCATTCGAATTCGCCCGCGAGCTGCGCCGGCACGTCTGGGGCCAGGGTTTCCCCGAGCCGCGCTTTTCGGGGCGCTTCGCCGTCGAGGGCCAGCGGGTGGTGGGCGAGCGGCACTGCCGCCTCACCCTGGGCCTGGACGGCCGGCGCTTCCCCGCCATCCGCTTCGGCGAGCCGGGCCCCTTTCCCCCGGAGATCGAGGCCGTCTACCGCCTCGACGTGAACGAGTTCAACGGCACCGAGTCCCTCCAGCTCGTCGTCGAGCACTGGAAGGCGCCGGTATAATTCCCGGTTTACCGG
>PQAI01000068.1 GCA_003105245.1 Betaproteobacteria bacterium
GCGTGCGCGATGTAGGGCGGCAGCGGCACCTCGCCGTGCGCCGCGAGGACGTCCAGCACGCGCAGGCCGCCCTCGAAGCGCAGCTCGAAGAGATCCCCCTGGCGCCCCGTGACCTCCGCCGAGACCCCGGGCGCGAACAGGAGCCTTCGCCCCGCCTTGGGCGACTTGCTCGCGCGCACGTGCGCAAGGGCCGTCTCTTCCCCCGTCACGCGCTCGACGAGCGCCTCCACCTCGCCGCCCGTGTCCTTGCGGCCGCGAAGTCGCGCCTTGATGACGCGCGTGTCGTTGAAGACGAGGAGGTCCTTCGGGTCGAGGAGCGAGGGAAGGTCGCGGAAGGCGAGGTCGCGCAGCGCCCCGCCCGGCTCCACGCGCAACAGGCGGCTCGCCGTCCGCTGCGGCGCGGGGTGCTGCGCGATGAGCTCCGGCGGCAGCGCGTAGTCGAAGTCGGAGAGCTTCACCGGCCGCCCCGTGCGCTGAGCCGGCGCCCCGCGGCGATGGACGGCTTCTCGACCAGCAGGTAGGTCGCGGCGGCCACGGCCGCGGTGGCCGCGAGCGTGAGTGCGGTCATGGCCGGAAGCGACGCGAAAGCGCCCGGGATCGCCCCCGCGGCGAGCACGCGGGCGAGCAGGTCCACCACCAGGGCGTGGAAGAGATAGACCGAGTAGCTCACCACGCCGAGCCCCACGAGGACGCGGCTCGGGCGGCGCCGGCGGGCGCAGAAGCTCCAGAACAGGACGAGCGCGATGGGATAGGAGACGCCCCAGCGCAGGTCATCGGGGCTCGCGGAGTGGAAGTACCGGGCGAGGACGAAGAGCGAAGGGGCGAGCACCAGCGCGGCCCCGAGCCGCGGCGCCCATTCCCGCAGCGCGGCCTCGCCCGTGCCCCGCGGCGGGTTGAAGCGCGTGGCGTGGAAGAGCGCGCCCCAGAGCATGAAGGCCAGGTTGAGCGGCATCGACTGCCACTCCAGCCGGCTCGCGGCCGGAAGCAGGCCGAACATCAGGGCCGCGAAGAGGGCGATCAGCGCGGCAATGGCCGCCAGGAGCGCGGCGGGGCGGAAGAGGAGGCCCGCGCCGGCGGCGAGCGCGGCCGCGAGGTAGAAGACGAGCTCGGTCTCGAGGGTCCAGTAGAGCCCGATCAGGGGCTCGAAGCCGAGGAGCGCCGGGACCATCGTGGCGTTGGCCGCGACAGCCGCGGCCGGCGGCGCGGGCGTGGCGAGCGCGGCGGCCGCCGCGACGGACAGCCAGAACAGGGGGTAGAGGCGGAAGAACCTGCGCACGGCGAAGCGACGCAGCGTCATGCCCGGCGAAGCGAGGCTGTTGGCGACGACGAAGCCGCTGATCGCGAAGAAGAGCACGACCCCGATCCTCCCGAAGTCCACCCCGAGCGCGACGCGGCTCAGCAGGTCGCCGTGGCCGTGGCGCAGCGCGTTCGGCGCGAACGTGCTCGCCGCGTGCAGGACCAGCACCAGGACCGCGGCGATGCCCCGCAACTCGTCGACCTGCGCGAACCGCTGCGCGTCCGGGGAAGCCGGCGGGTCGGCGATTGTCATGCGTCGATTATACTTTCCCCTCCATCCACGGCCGGGATGGCGGAATCGGTAGACGCAGCGGACTCAAAATCCGCCGGTGGCGACACCGTGAGGGTTCGAGTCCCTCTCCCGGCACCACGAACGGCCCCCGAAGCGCCGGCAAACGCCAACTTGACCCGAACCGACTGCCTCGTCCGCCTGCAGGGCGTCACCAAGGACTACCCCAAGCTCGTCACGGGCGGCGACCGCCTGCGCGCGCTCGCGGGGCTCGTCTTTCGCCGCCGCGAGTCGCCCAGCTTCCGCGCGCTCGACTCGATCGACCTCGAGGTGCGCCGCGGCGAGTCGGTGGGCGTGATCGGCGAGAACGGCGCCGGCAAGTCGACGCTGCTCAAGATCATCGCGGGCGTGTCGCGGCCGACCGCGGGCACGGTGGCCGTCGCCGGGCGCATCGGCGCGCTCCTCGAGCTGGGCAGCGGCTTCCATCCCGAGTACACCGGGCGCGAGAACATCGGGCTCTCCGGCGCGCTCGCGGGGCTCTCGCCGCGCGAGGTCGCGGCCCGGGAGCAGTCGATCGTCGACTTCGCCGACATCGGCGACCACATCGACGAGCCGATCAAGCACTATTCCTCGGGCATGGTCGTGCGCCTGGGGTTCGCGGTGGCCACCGCGCTCGAGCCCGAACTGCTCATCACCGACGAGGTGCTGGCCGTCGGCGACGAGTCCTTCCAGAAGAAGTGCATCGGGTGGCTGGAGCGCTACCGTGCCGGCGGGGGCACGCTCCTCCTCGTCTCGCACAGCATGTACCACATCCAGACCCTGTGCAGCCGCGCGCTCTGGCTGCACCACGGCGCGCCGCGCATGCAGGGCGCCGCCTTCGACGTGACGCGCGAGTACCTCGCCTGGCACGAGGCGAAGACGGCAGCCGCGGCCAAGGCCCCGCCGCCGCCGCTGGGGTCGGTGCCGCGCGTGGTGTCGCTCTGGGCCGAGGACGGCGACGGACGCCCCGCGGACACCTTCGCCCTGGGGCAGGCGGCCGTGGTGCAGGGCGTGGCCTACGGCCCCGACGACCGCCCGCCGGTGCTGCTCGTGGCCATCGTGCGCGTGAACGGCACGGGCGTCTGCGGCCTGCACTCGAGCGACTTCGGATTCGTCCCGGCGCGCCTCGAGCCGCACCGCTTCGGCTTCGCGGTGCGCTTCGAGCCGCTGGAGCTCCTGCCCGGCAAGTACCTCTTCCGCGCCCACGCCCTCGACCCGGAGGGGCTGCGCCTCTTCGACACCGTCGCCTTCGAGTTCACGGTCACGGGCGAGGCCCGCGACTACGGCGTCGTGCGCCCGCCCCACCGCTGGCTGCCGGGCCGCGGCAAGCCCCTCGACATCAAGTAAAATGCCGGGTTCGTCGACAGACACAGAGATCGGGAACCCGCCGTGAGCGTCATCCCCCTGCGCCAAGTGGAAGACCCCGCCAGCGTGGCGAGGCCGAAGCACATCTTCATGCTGCACTTCGACATCGTGCGCGGCTGCCAGCTGCGCTGCGTCGGCTGCCCGACGCCGGTGATCGAGCCCAAGGTCCAGCGCATCTCCGTCGAGGACTGGGCGAAGTGCCTGGCCAACATCGACGTCGAGCGCGTCAACATCCTGCGCCTGTACCGCTCCGGCGAGCCGCTGCTGCACAAGCAGCTCGCGGCGATCGTGGCCGAGATCCCGAAGCAGCGCTGGCGGGCTTCCGTCGTCGAGATCAGCACCAACGGGCAGTGGGT
>PQAI01000069.1 GCA_003105245.1 Betaproteobacteria bacterium
CGGCGAGGCGCAGGCCGCGCGCCTTCGGGGCGAAGGGCTGAAGACGCAGTTCGCCGCCTGCGACGTCTCGCGCAAGGCCGAGGTCGAGGCCGCGGTCGCCGCCGCGGTCGGCCACTTCGGGCGCCTGGACATCCTCGTCGCCAACGCCGGCATCGTGCACGCCGCGGAATTCCTCGACCTCGAGGAGGCCGACTTCGACCGCGTCATCGCCGTGAACCTGAAGGGCATCTTCCTCGCGGGGCAGGCCGCCGCCCGCCAGATGGTGCGGCAGGGCGGGGGAGGGGCCATCGTCAACATGTCGAGCGTGAACGCGGTGCTCGCCATCCCCAACCAGGTGCCCTACGTCGTCTCCAAGGGCGGGATCAACCAGCTCACCAAGGTGATGGCGCTCGCCCTCGCGCCGCACGGCATCCGCGTGAACGCCGTGGGCCCGGGGACCATCCTTACCGAGCTCGCGCGCGAGGCGGTGCTCGGCGACGCCGCGGCCAGGGCGAAGATCCTCTCGCGCACGCCCCTGGGCCGCCTGGGCGAGCCCGAGGAGGTGGCGAGGACGGCCCTCTTCCTCGCGAGCGACGACGCCTCCTACCTCACCGGCCAGGCCCTCTACCCCGACGGCGGCCGGCTGGCGCTCAACTACACCGTGCCGCCTGCGGCGCCCCGGCAACCCAGCTAGAATCCGCCCGAATTCCACCCGAGGACAACGCCATGAAACCCATCCTGCTCGCCACCGCACTCGCCCTGGGCTCGCTCGCCGCCTTCGCGCAGGCGCCCGCGCCCGAGGCCGCGCCGGCGGCCGCCGCCACGCCGGGCATCCCGCCCTTCCAGTGCGACCCGAAGCCCGTCTACCCGGGCATCGACAACATCAAGAGCGAGGCGGACCTGGACAAGCTCAAGGCCACGGTCAAGAAGTACCAGGACTGCGTGAAGGCCTACGTCACCGAGCGCAACGCGACTTCCAAGGCGCACACGGAAGCCGGCAACGCGGCCGTGCGCGAGCACAACGCCGTGATGAAGAAGTTCGTGGACGACCAGGAAGCGGCGAAGAAGGCGCAGGAAGGGAAGTAGTTCCCCCCGGGCCGGCGCCGCCGGCGCGGGACTTCGTTGCTCGCGGTCAAGCCCCCGCGACCCCTTTGCCCGTAGCCTGAAATCCCAGGCATTGCGGAGCGATCCCCGTGGGCGAGCCCGATGGCGCCGGCGCAGCGGCATGGTGGAGCACGCCGCTCGGGCAACTGCTGGCCGGGCTCGGCTCCGGCGCGCAGGGACTGTCGCCGGCCGCGGCGGCGGAGCGCCTTCGCGCCGGCGGCCCCAACAGCCTCGTCGAGGAGCGCCGCCACGGCTGGGAGCGCCAGCTCCTGGCGCAGTTCGCGAGCCCCCTCGTCCTGATCCTGCTGTTCGGCGCGCTGGTCTCGCTCGCCCTGCGCGACTGGGTCGAGGCCGCGATCATCCTCGCCATCGTGGCCGGCAGCGCCATCCTCGGGTTCGTGCAGGAATTCCGCGCCTCGCGGGCCGTGGCCGAGCTGCAGGGGCGGATCGCGCTCACCGTGCGGGTGCGCCGCGGCGGCGAGGTCCTGGCGGTGCCCGCGCGCGAGCTGGTCCCCGGCGACGTGGTGGTGCTCGCCGCCGGCAACCTCGTTCCCGCCGACGGCCGCGTGCTCGAGGCGCGCGACTTCCTGGTGAGCGAGGCGGCGCTCACCGGCGAGTCCTTCCCGGTGGAGAAGCAGGCGGGAGAGGTCGCGGCCGACGCGCCGCTCGCGCAGCGGACCAACAGCGTCTTCCTCGGCACCTCGGTGCGCAGCGGCACGGCCACCGTCGTCATCGCGCGCACCGGGCGCGACACCGCCTACGGGGACATCGCCGCTCGCCTGGGCACGCAGGCGCCGCAGACCGAGTTCGCACGCGGCATCCACCAGTTCGGCTACCTGCTGGTGCGCGTGATGATCGTGATGGTGGTCTTCGTCATGGCCGTGAACCAGTGGCTGGGCCGCCCCGTCCTGGAGTCCCTCCTCTTCGCGGTGGCGCTCGCCGTGGGCCTGTCCCCGGAGCTCCTGCCCGCGATCATGAGCGTCACGCTCTCGCGCGGGGCGAGGGACATGGCGCGGCGCGGCGTGATCGTGCGCCGGCTCGAGGCGATCGAGAACCTGGGCTCGATGGACGTCCTCTGCACCGACAAGACGGGAACCCTCACCGTGGGGCTCGTCGCACTCGAGGCGGCGCTGGACGCCGACGGGCGCCCTTCCGGCGAAGCGCGGCGACTGGCGCACCTGAACGCCGCCTTCGAGACCGGGATCGAGAACCCGCTCGACGCCGCGATCATCGAGGCGGGCCGGCGCGACGGCATCACCACCGCAGGCTGGCGCAAGGTGGACGAGATCCCCTACGACTTCCTGCGCCGGCGCCTGACCATCGTCGCGGCGCCCGAGGATCCCGCGGGCCTGCACCTCATGATCACCAAGGGTGCCTTCGACACCGTGCTCGCGGCCTGCGGCAGCGTGGAACGCGACGGCTCCGCCCGGCCGCTGGACGACGCCGCCCGCGCGGAGCTCGAGCGCAGGTACCGCGCCATGGGCGAGGCGGGGCTGCGGGTCATCGCGCTGGCGCGGCGCGAGGTGCCGGCGCGCAGCCGCTACGACCGCGCCGACGAGCGCGACATGGTCTTCGCGGGGTTCCTCAGCTTCGCCGACCCGCCGAAGCCCGATGCGCCGGAGACGCTGCGCGCGCTGGCCGACCTGGGCGTGCGCATCAAGGTGATCACCGGCGACAACCGCTACGTGGCCGGCCACATCGCCGGCGTCATCGGCCTGGACCACGGGACGATGCTCACCGGGGCGCAGATCGCCGCGATGCGCGACGAGTCGCTGTGGCGGCTGGCGGACGACACGGCCCTCTTCGTCGAGGTCGACCCGCAGCAGAAGGAGCGCATCATCCGGGCGCTGCAGCACCGCGGGCACGCGGTGGGCTACCTCGGCGACGGCATCAACGACGCCCCGGCGCTGCACTGCGCCGACGTGGGGATCTCGGTGCAGGGCGCGGTCGACGTGGCGCGCGAGAGCGCCGACGTGATCATCCTTCGCCACGACCTCGCCGTTCTCCGCCGCGGCATCGAGGACGGCAGGCACACCTTCGCCAACACGCTCAAGTACATCAAGATCACCATCAGCGCCAACTTCGGCAACATGGTGAGCATGGCGCTCGCCACGCCGCTGCTGCCCTTCCTGCCGCTCGCGGCCAAGCAGATCCTGCTCAACAACTTCCTCTCCGACCTGCCCTCGGTGGCCATCTCCACCGACCGCGTCGACCGCGGGGAGCTCGCCGCCTCGCAGCGCTGGGACGTGGGGGAGGTGCGCCGGTTCATGGTGGTGTTCGGGCTGATCAGCACCGTGTTCGACCTCTTCACCTTCTTCCTGCTGCTGCGCGTCTTCGGCGCGGACGAGGCCACCTTCCAGACGGCCTGGTTCGTGGTCTCGCTGCTCACGGAGCTCGCCGTGGTGTTCGTGCTGCGCACGCGCGGCCCGGCGCTCGCGGGGCGGGCGAGCACGCTGCTCGCCGTCTCCACGCTTGCGGTGATCGCCGCGGCGCTGGCCGTCCCCTGGACCGGTTCCTTCGCGGCCGCGTTCGGCTTCGTGCCGCTTCCCGCGGGGATGCTCGTCGCCTCCGTGGGCGTGGTCCTCGCCTACCTCGCCGCGACCGAGTTCGCCAAGCGCCGGTTCTACCGCCCGCGGCGCTGAGGCCTACTTCAGCACGCTCCTGTCCTGCCCGAAGAGGACCTTGCGCTCCTGGTCCGTGACGGGGCCGCGCGGCGCGGGATTGATCTCCTTCGCCCGCGCGTACGCGCGCGCCGTGGCCGGCCGCGCCCGGATGGCCGCGTGCCAGCGGGCGAGGTTCGGGAACTGCGCGAGGTCCTGTCCCTGCCGCTCCGGGATGATCCACGGGTAGGCGGCCATGTCGGCGATCGTGTAGTCCTTGCCGACGATGAAGTCGCGGCCCGCCAGGCGCTTGTCGAGCACGCCGTAGAGGCGGTTGGTCTCCTTCACGTAGCGGTCGATGGCGTACGGGATCTTCTCCGGSGCGTAGTGCTGGAAGTGGTGGTTCTGGCCCAGCATSGGKCCCAGGCCGCCCATCTGCCACATGAGCCAYTCGAGCGCCACCACCTGGCCGCGAAGCGTCTTCGGGATGAACTTCCCGGTCTTCCCGGCGAGGTAGAGCAGGATCGCGCCCGACTCGAAGACGCTGATCGACATGCCGCCGTCGGCGGGCGCGTGGTCCACGATGGCCGGGATCTTGTTGTTGGGCGAGACCTGCAGGAAATCCGGCGCGAACTGCTCGCCCTTGGAGATGTTGATCCCGTGCAGGCGGTAGGGAAGCTTCGCCTCCTCGAGGAACATCGTGATCTTGTGGCCGTTGGGGGTGGTCCAGTAGTAGAGATCGATCATGCAATCCTCCTCGTTCAGCGGCCGAGCGGGCCGCTGTCGCAGCGCTTGTACTGGTCGGGCCAGGGCATCGACTCGCCCAGCGCCTTCGCGGCGTGGCGCGGCCAGTAGGGGTCGCGCAGCAGCGCCCGCGCCAGGCACACCGCGTCGGCCTGGCCGGTGTGCAGGATGTGCTCGGCCTGCACGGGCTCGGTGATGAGGCCCACCGCGGCGGTCGGGATGCCCACGTCGCGGCGGATTGCCGCCGAGAAGGGCACCTGGTAGCCGGGCCCGAGCGCGATCTTCTGGTCGGCCGCGTTGCCGCCGCTGGAGACGTCGATCATGTCGATCCCGATCTCCTTCAGCTCGTGTGCGAACGCGATCGACTGCTCGAGGTCCCAGCCGCCCTCCTTCCAGTCGCTCGCCGAGATGCGCACCAGCACGGGCTTTTCCTGCGGCCAGGCCTCGCGCACGGCGCGCGCCACCGCGAGCGGAAAGCGCATGCGGTTGGAGAGCGAGCCGCCGAAGTCGTCCTCGCGCCGGTTGGAAAGCGGGGAGAGGAACTCGTGCAGCAGGTAGCCGTGCGCCGCGTGCACCTCGGCCACCTCGAAGCCGGCCTGCAGCGCGCGGTCGGCGGCAAGGTGGAAGTCGGACACGCACGCCTCGAGGTCCGCCACCGTCATCGCGCGCGGCGCGGGATAGTCGCCGAAGGGCGCGTCGCTCGGGCCGTAGGTGCGCCAGCCGCCGGCGTCGCGCGCGAGCGGCTTGCCGCCGTTCCACGGCTTGTCGCAGCCGGCCTTGCGCCCGGCGTGCGCGAGCTGGATGCCGGGCACCGAACCCTGCGCCTTGATGAACTCCGCGATGGGCTTCCAGGCCTCCACCTGCTGCGAAGACCAGATGCCGGTGTCCCACGGGGTGATGCGGCCGACGGGCGAGACGGCCGCCGCCTCGGTGAGCACGAGGCCCGCGCCGCCMACGGCGCGRCTGCCCAGGTGGACGAGGTGCCATTCGTCGGGGATGCCGTCGTCGGCCGAGTACTGGCACATCGGGGAGACGAACACGCGGTTGGGGATCGTGACCGATCGCAGCGTCACGGGGCTGAAGAGGAGGGACATGGGAGGCTGCGCAGTGGGATTCGTGAGAAGGCCAATCTAGCACGGGCGGCGGCCGGCCGAGGCGCCCGCTCGGTTAGAATTCCCCCATGCCGCCGGGAGAAGCCATGAAGCGGTTCCTCGCCGCGGCGGCGTGCGCGCTGGCCCTCGCCGCGCAGGCCGCCGACCCTCCCT
>PQAI01000070.1 GCA_003105245.1 Betaproteobacteria bacterium
CCGTGGCCGCCCCAGAAGTCGCCCGTGGGCACCAGGACCAGCTCCACCTTCGGCATGTCGCCGATCATGGGCAGCGGGAAGTCGTGGAAGTTGGATTCCTGGATGCGCCCGTCCTTCACCGTGTTGGCCTCGAAGAGCGCGCCCAGGCCGTAGACGGCGTTGCTCTCGGCCTGCGCGGCGCAGGTGTCGGGGTTCACCACGTGGCCCGAGTTGATGGCCACGACGTAGCGCAGCACCCTGAGGTTGCCGCCCGCGTCGACCGTCACCTCGGCGACTCCTGCCGCGTAGCTGCCGAAGCCCTCCACGACCGCGATGCCGCGCCCCGCGCCCGCGGGCAGCGCCGTACCCCAGCCCGCGGCCTTGGCCGCCGCCTCCAGCACCAGGCGGTTCTTCTCGCCGGGCTTGAGCATCGCGAGGCGGAAGTCGAGCGGATCCTTGCCCGCCGCGTGCGCCAGCTCGTCCACGAAGCACTCGCGGTAGACGCCGTTCTGCTGCCCCGGCGCGCGCCAGAAGCCCGTGGGCACGTGGCCGTTGCGAAGCGCGTAGCCAACGAACTGGTTGGCGATCTCGTAGGGCATGTCGGAGAGCGTGCGCACGGCGGTGAAGTCCACCCCGCCCTTGCGCGCGCCCGGCATGACCGTGTCGAGGATGGATGGGCACGCCACCTTCGCCTCGAAGGCGACGAGGTGGCCCTGCGCGTCCAGCCCCCCGCGCAGCTTCACGAGGCTCGCCGGGCGGTAGTAGCCGTGCTGCATGTCCTCCTCGCGCGACCACATGAGCTTCACGGGCTTGCCGGGCATGGCCATGGCGATCTTCACGCCCTGGCGCACGAAGTCCTGCGGCGAGCCGCGGCGGCCGAAGCCCCCGCCGAGCATCATCTTGTGGACCTCGCACTTCTCCTGGGGGACGCCGGCGGTGCGCGCGGCCTCGGCGAGCGAGGCCTCGCCGTTCTGCGTGGAGGTCCACACCTCCACGAAGCCGTCCGGCTTCACCCACGCGGTGCAMACCTGCGGCTCCATCGTGGCGTGGTTGAGGTAGGGCGAGGCGTAYTCGGCCTCGAYCACCTTCGCSGCCGTCGARAGCGCCCCGGCSGCATCCCCCGMCTTCTTCGCCTCCATCATCTTCGGRTCCGCGAGGCCCTCGCGGAACATCGCCGCGATGGTCGCATCCGATGCCTTGCCGTACTCGCCCGCGTCCCACTCGATCCTSACCTTCTTCAGSGCMCGGTCGGCGCGCCACCAGCCGTCGGCGACGACGGCCACGAAATCCTCCTCGCGCACGACCTTCTTCACCCCGCGCATGGCCAGGGCCTCGGCGTCGTCCACCGACTTCACCTTGCCGCCGAACACCGGGCACTGCGCGATGGCCGCGTGCAGCATGCCCGGCAGCGTCACGTCGACGCCGAAGACGGGCTTGCCNNGTGCAAACCTGCGGCTCCATCGTGGCGTGGTTGAGGTAGGGCGAGGCGTATTCGGCCTCGACCACCTTCGCGGCCGTCGAGAGCGCCCCGGCCGCATCCCCCGACTTCTTCGCCTCCATCATCTTCGGGTCCGCGAGGCCCTCGCGGAACATCGCCGCGATGGTCGCATCCGATGCCTTGCCGTACTCGCCCGCGTCCCACTCGATCCTGACCTTCTTCAGCGCACGGTCGGCGCGCCACCAGCCGTCGGCGACGACGGCCACGAAATCSTCCTCGCGCACGACCTTCTTCACCCCGCGCATGGCCAGGGCCTCGGCGTCGTCCACCGACTTCACCTTGCCGCCGAACACCGGGCACTGCGCGATGGCCGCGTGCAGCATGCCCGGCAGCGTCACGTCGACGCCGAAGACGGGCTTGCCSAGCACCTTGTCCGGGATGTCGAGGCGGCGCACGGGCTTGCCGGCGATCTTCCAGTCCTTCGGATCGCGGAGCTTCACGTCCTTGGGCGCGGGAAGCGTGGCGGCCTGCGCGGCCACCTGGCCGTAGCGCAGCCTGCGCTTCGAGGGGCCGTGGGTGATCACGCCCTTGTCCACCGTGCACTCGCCCGCCGGAACCTTCCACTGCGCGGCCGCGGCGGCGACGAGCATCTCTCGCGCGGCCGCACCCGCCTTGCGGACGTAGTCGTGCGAACCGCGCACGCCCTGGCTTCCGCCAGTGGACATCGAGCCCCAGACTCGGTTGCGCCGGACGTGCTCGTTGGGGGAAGCGAACTCCGTGCCGACCTTCATCCAGTCGCAGTCGAGCTCCTCGGCGACCAGCTGGGCGAGCGCGGTGAGCGTGCCCTGCCCCATCTCGGAGCGCGCGATGCGGATCACGACGCGGTCGTCGGAGTGGATCACCACCCAGGCGTTGACCTCGGTGGGCGCGGCGCCCTTCGCGGCCTGGGCGGCGAAGGGAATGGAGAATTCGAGGGCGAGCCCGCCGCCGACGGCGGCGGAGGCCTTCAGGAAGAAGCGGCGCTGCGGGGAGCGGATGGTCATGGCTTTCCTCCTCAACCTTTCCGCGCCGCCGGGGTGACGGTGGCCACGGGGGCCGCCGCCGCGTGGATGGCCTTGCGCACGCGCGCGTAGGTGCCGCAGCGGCAGAGGTTCGTCATGGCCTCGTCGATGTCGGCGTCCGTGGGCCGGGGCTTCTTCGCGAGCAGCGCCGCGGCCGCCATGATCATGCCGGTGTGGCAGTAGCCGCACTGCGGCACCTCGTGCTCGATCCACGCCTTCTGGACGCGGTGCAGGCCGGGCCTGGACAGGCCCTCGATGGTGACGACCTTCCGGCCCGCGGCGGCCGCGGCCGTGACGAGGCACGCGCGCTCGGCGTTGCCGTCGATGAGCACCGTGCAGGAACCGCACTGCCCGATGCCGCAGCCGTACTTCGTGCCGAGGAGCCCCAGCTGGTCGCGCAGGACCCAGAGGAGCGGCATCTCGGGTTCCACGTCCAGGGAGTGGACGCGGCCGTTCACGTTGAACTTGAGCATGGGGTCTCCAGGAGCTCGGGGGGATCGGATCTAGCGGCCGCCCATCGGGCCGGGATAGGTGTAAGACGGCGTGTTGGGCGATCGGTTCGAGCGGTCGATGGCGATCGCCGACCAGTCGCCGGTGTCCACGGCCTGGCGCAGGATGCCGCGGTAGCGGTCGAGGAGCTGCGCGTCGTAGGGCGAGGAGGCGTAGTAGAAGAGGTAGTCCGGCAGGCTCGCCACGCCGCAGTGCCCCTGGAAGGCGCAGGCGTTGAGCACGCGCGTGTTGTTCTCGCCGCAGGGGTAGCCGTATTCGCAGGCGAGCAGGAGCGCGGCGTTCATGAAGGCGCGGTTCTCGATGGGCTCGCCATCCGGCCCGATTCGCACGGTGAGGTCGCGGAAGGAATTGGCGAGCACGCGCCCGGCGATCGCGATGGCCTCGGGGTCGCGGGAGGAGAACGCATCCCGAAGGGTCGCGACCTGCGAGTCGTTGAGCGTGGCACCCGGCCGCCCCGGCGCGTTGGCCGAGCGGCGCTCCTGCCACATGTCCTGCTCGACCTGCCAGGCCCTCGCCTTGGGATCGCCGCCGTCGAGCGCGTTCTTCAGGAGGCCGGCGAGCTCCGCCTCCGTGACCGCGATTCCCGAAAGCCCCGCGCACTGGTCCGCCGTCGCCTTGTCGTAGGCTTCCAGGCGTTGCGCCCGGCGCGGATCCCCCTCGGGGAGGCTCGAGGCGATCTGCATGCGGCGCTCCTCGATCTGCACCACGTTCTGCGCGCGCGGCTTGCGGTCGGCCACCGTGGCGCAGGCGCGCAGGATGCGATAGAGGAAGTACTGGCCCTCGGGCGTGTCGCCTTCCGTGGTATTGCGCAGGCGCTCGTAGATCGGCTTCCACGCCAGCGCGTTGCCGAAATCGCGCGCGAGGTGGGAGGCGGTGACGGCCGCCGAGGCGGGCGGGCGCAGGAAGTTGGGACCCGGCTTCACCTGGCCGGGCAGGACGGGGGCCGGCGCGGTCGGCGCGCTCGCCGGCGCGG
>PQAI01000071.1 GCA_003105245.1 Betaproteobacteria bacterium
AGCTTCACCAGCTTGTAGCTGTCGAGGTAGAGCAGGGCCGCGAGGAAGCTCAGGACGGGAAGGAGCCCCACCAGGCCCAGCATTGCCGAGCCAGCCGTCATGTCCGAAGGCGCCTCACAGGATCTTGAGCGACAGCATCCACTCGTCGCCGGCGCGGCTCCCGCCGCGGTAGCCCACCGCATAGCCGGCCGAAAGCGTCATGTCGTACCAGTGCAGCACCGTGAAGCGCAGGTCGAGCTGGAAGCCGACGCTGCCGTAGTCCTTGCGGTGCTGCGAGGATTGCGGGTCCGTCCACAGGGCGGAGGCGAAGACCGAGGGCCGCAGCCACGTGGCGTGGAAAGCCGGCGTGCCTCCCTTCTCGAAGATGTAGGGTGGCACGTTCCACTCGACCATCTGGCGCGCGAAGCTGCGCCCGGAGACCTCGTTCAGGCCGAAGCCCGGCAGCGCGTAGTACTCCCGGTAACGCTTGATCTCGCCGCTGTCGACGTAGTTGTTGCCGAAGCCGCCGAAGTAGAAGTTCGCGAACGGGTCCTCGCGCTCGCCGTTGGCCGATCCCGCGACCGTGCGGAACCACAGCGACGAGTGCTTCATGGGCAGCGGGATGCCGAAGTCGAAGCCGCCGCGCAATTGCGGGACGTTGTCGTGGTTCGCGCGATTGATCGTGGCCACGGCTTCCCAGGCGAGCCCCTTGTCGTCGTCCACCGCGCCCAGCGAGCGCAGGGCGTGGCTGTAGCGCGCCGCCACCTCGGCCGTGACCAGCTGGTCCACGGGCGCCTCGACGTTCTGGTAGTTGGGCAGGGCGTCGATCTTGTCGTACCAGGCGATCTCGGAGGTGAGCTTGAGCGTTCGCGGCGGATCGTAGACCTGCCAGTGCGTGTAGCCCAGCTTCGCGGCGTAGCCCTTGCGGCTCTTCTTGGTGGGGCCGAAGAGGTCGTAGAAGTCCGAGCGGTTCCATGAGAGGCTCCCCTTCCATCCCAGGTACTGGCCGGTGAGCTCCACGTGCCCGCGCTCCTCGCTCGGCAGGCCCGAGTCGGGCGAGCCGGCGACGGTGAGGCCGAAGTTCGCGTAGCCGAGCGGGTCGGAGAAGTTGAAGTGGTAGCCGATGCCCACCGAGTCCTTGTAGCCCTGCAGCACGGGGAAGGCGTTGTCGAGGGCCACGTTGCGAAGCGGAACGTAAGGTCCCTGGCCGGTGATGATCTTGTCGGGATCGACGGCGCTCGCGGGCGGCACCTGCCACGTCTTCACGACCGGGTGCTTCTCCGCGACTTCCGTGCCGAGGAAGCGGATCGCGCTCGCGTCCTTCACGACGCGCGGCTCGATGGTGCCCGGGACGAAGCCCTCCGCGGTGTAGGCGAGCACCAGCAGGCGCCCGTCGGCGAGCGGTCGGGGGCGGAAGAAGCCCGTCTCGGCGTTGGAGACGGCCTGCATGTCGTCCGTGGCGATCTCGTAGCGGAAGATGTTGGAGGCGCCGGTGTAGTAGCTGCTGCCGTACAGGTAGCGCCCGTCGGGCGAGAAGACGAAGCTCTCGGGGACGCTCTGCCCGAAGCGGAACTCGGAGATCGGCTTGAAGTCGCCCGACAGCAGCCGGCCGATCTCCCACACGCGCAGGAACTGGTCGCCGTTCACCTCGCCCATCGACGCCGAGAGCAGCCGCCCGTCGGGCGAGATGTCGAGGTCGTAGGGGACGTGCTCGTAGGGCAGCGACCACACCTCGTACCAGGTGTCGTACGGGGGCGGCAGGCGCACGAGCGAGGCGATGCCGTTGGACTGCCGCACGCCCCAGATCGACTTGTCGGCGGGATTGAAGGCGAGCTCGCCCACGCGCGCGTCCTCGAAGAGCATGCGCTCCTCGCCCGTCTTCACGTCCAGCGCCATGAGGTCGCGGTAGGCRGTGTTGTCGTTCACGTAGAAAAGCGTCGAGCTGCCCGCGTCGTACGCGAGCGAGGTGACCGTGAAGAGCATCGCCCGCTTGAGGTCCACGATCCGCCGCACGGTGCCGTCGCGCGTGTTCAAYGCGCCGATGTGGTCGACCACGCCGGGGTAACGGTAGGCGGCGAAGAGCGTTCCCGTCGCCTCGTCGTACTGCATGCGCGAGACGGAGCCCACGGCGCGGTCCACCAGCGGCTTGAACGGCGTGATGGGGAACTTGCGCACCTCGGCGAGGTTTCGCTTCTGGAACTCGTGCTCGAAGGTGATCCAGTCCTGCCAGGCCTTCTCGAGGGGGATGCCGAAGACGCGCAGGAAGTTGTCGGAGTAGTAGCGCTCGCTGCCCTCGTCGCGCCGGATCCACTCGACCACCTTCTCCGGGGAGTAGGCCCAGGCGAGCCAGGTGAAGAACCGGGTGCCGTAGAGGTAGGCGTTGACGCCCACCTGGAAGTTCACGCGCACCGCGTGGGAGGCGAGGCCCAGCGGGTCGTAGAAGCGCGCGCCGTCGCGCACCATCGCGCGGAAGACCATCTCGTCGTAGCCGCCCTGGGCGCGGCCCAGTCCGCCGGCCATCCACGTCTCCATGAACACCGCGCCGCCCTCGTTGTACCAGCGCGGGGAATTGAAGCGCGGGATGGTGAGGAAGCTGTAGAAGAGCGACTCCGGGTGCTGCCACTGGGGCGCGACCTTGCCCAGGAGGAGCCTGCGCCACTTGCGGTCCTCCTCGTTGGCCACGTCGCCGGCGGCCACGTGGACCATCTCGTGGTTCATGAGGAAGAAGAATCGCTCGGTGGCCGGAAAGGTCTCGAAGGCGTGCGATTCCGGTGCGATGTCGAAGACGAGCCGGTTGTGGGGCGCGGAATTCTGCGCGGCGTTGCCGAAGTCGGCGAGGTCGTTCAGGACGACGGTGGTGGGCTCGGACGGAGCCCAGCCGAAGGTGCGCCGCTGCCAGGCGAGGGAATTCGTGTAAGTGCGCACCGCGTGCGGGACGAGGTAGCGCAGCGGGTCGTAGAAGATGAGCTTGAGGTCCTTCGTCTCGACATAGGACATGTCGACCGGACTCGGGTCCGGGCTTTCCTCGGCGAAGGCTGGCGCCGTGATGAGGGCGAGCAGCAGGCAAGCGGCGCGAAGGCGCATCCTCGAAGTCCCCTCGGTGGGCGGAGTCCGGCGAAGGATACCGGGTCGCCCGCACAAAGCAAACCGCCGGCCCTCGGGCCGGCGGTCGCGGGTGCTGCGTCGCGAGAAGCGCGACTTACTTCTTCATGGCCTCGTTGGCGGTGCCCTGGTTCGAGAAGGCCTGGTTCTTCAGCGCCTGGTTGGCGGTGCCTTGGTTCGCGGTGCCTTGGTTCGCCGTGCC
>PQAI01000072.1 GCA_003105245.1 Betaproteobacteria bacterium
GGGCGGCGTCCATGGGTAGCGACCGTTAGAATAGCGGGCTATTTTCGCCGAAAACAGAGAGAACGCGTGCGAATCGTCACCCTGAACGCCAACGGCATCCGGTCGGCCGCCTCCAAGGGCTTCCTCGACTGGATGAAGCGCCAGAAGGCCGATCTGGTCTGCCTGCAGGAAATCAAGGCCCAGGAGGCGGACCTCCCGAAGGAGATCCTCGCCCCCGCCCGCCACCACGCCTTCTTCCACCCGGCCGAGAAGAAGGGCTACAGCGGGGTGGCCATCTACGCCCGGAAGGAGCCGGACCGGGTGGTGCTGGGCCTCGGCATCAAGGACATCGACGCCCAGGGGCGCTACCTGCAGGTCGACTACGGCAACCTCTCCGTGGTCTCGATCTACGTCCCCTCGGGCACCTCGAGCGACGAGGCCCTCGCGCGCAAGTTCTCCTTCATGAAGCGCTTCATGCCGAAGCTCCAGGCGATGAAGGCCTCCGGGCGCGAGTTCATCCTGTGCGGCGACTGGAACATCGCCCACAAGGAGATCGACCTGAAGAACTGGCGCTCGAACCAGAAGAATTCCGGCTTCCTTCCCGAGGAACGCGCCTGGCTCACGAAGGCCTTCGACGAGGTGGGCTGGGTGGACGTCTTCCGCACGCTCAACCCCCTGCCCGAGCAGTACACGTGGTGGTCCAACCGCGGCCGCGCCTGGGAGAAGAACGTGGGCTGGCGCCTGGACTACCACATCGCCACGCCGGGCATCGCCGCCTGCGCCGAGTACGCGCGCATCTACAAGGACCGGCGCTTTTCCGACCACGCGCCGCTCACCATCGACTACGACTTCAAGCTGTAGTGCTCCGCCTTTCCGACATCACGCTCTCGCGCGGCGCGCGCGTCCTCCTGAAGGGCGCCTCGCTCACCGTCTTTCCCGGCCACCGCGTGGGCCTGGTCGGCGCCAACGGCGCGGGCAAGTCGAGCCTCTTCGCGCTCGTCCTGGGGGAGCTGCACCAGGACGCGGGCGAGGTCGAGCTCCCCGCGCGCTGGGTGCTCTCGCACGTGGCGCAGGAGCTCGTCGACACCGAGCGCGCCGCCCTCGACTTCGTGATGGACGGCGACGTGGAGCTGCGGGAAGTGGAGGCCGCCATCCGCGAGGCCGAGGCGGCGCACGAGGAGGGCGAGCGCGCGGCGATGCTGCACGCCCGCTACGACGAGATCGGCGGCTACGCGGCGCGCTCGCGCGCGCAGGCGCTCATGTCCGGCCTGGGCTTCTCACCCGAGGCCGAGTCGAGCTCCGTCGCCTCCTTCTCGGGCGGCTGGCGCATGCGCCTGAACCTCGCGCGCGCCCTCATGTGCCGCTCGGACCTCCTGCTCCTGGACGAGCCGACAAACCACCTCGACCTCGACGCCGTGTTGTGGCTCGAGGACTGGCTAAAGGCCTACCCCGGCGCGCTCCTCCTCATCACGCACGACCGCGAGTTCCTCGATTCCGTCGTGGGCGCGATCGTGCACGTGGACGCGCAGAAGCTCACGACCTACGCCGGAAACTACTCCGCGTTCGAGCGCCAGCGCGCCGAGCGCCTCGCGCAGCAGCAGGCGGCCTTCGAGCGCCAGCAGCGCACGCGCGCGCACCTGCAGGCCTTCATCGACCGCTTCCGCGCCAAGGCCACCAAGGCCCGCCAGGCGCAGAGCCGCATCAAGGCGCTGGAGAGGCTCGAGGACATCGCCGAGGCGCACATCGACTCGCCCTTCACCTTCGCCTTCCGCGAGCCGCCCGTGAAGCCCAAGCTCCTCTTCCGCGTCGCCGAGGCCGCGGTGGGCTACGGCGGCAAGGCGGTGGTCTCCGGCGTCGAGTGGAGCGTGTACTTCGGCGAGGCCATCGGGCTGCTGGGCCCCAACGGCGCGGGCAAGTCCACGCTCCTCAAGACCATCGTGGGCGACCTGCCTCCGGTGGCCGGCGAGATCATCCGCTCGCCCGACATCCGCATCGGCTACTTCGCCCAGCACCAGGTGGAGAAGCTGCGGCTCGAGGAGAGCGCCCTCTGGCACCTCGCGCGGCTCGCCCCCGAGGCGCGCGAGCAGGACCTCCGGGATTTCCTGGGGGGATTCGACTTCCGCGGCGACCAGGTCTTCCAGAAGGTCGAGAGCTTTTCCGGCGGGGAGAAGGCGAGGCTCGCCCTCGCCCTCATCGTGTGGGAGCGGCCCAACCTGCTGGTCCTCGACGAACCCACCAACCACCTCGACATCGAGATGCGGGAGGCCCTCGCCCAGGCGCTTCAGGACTTCGAGGGAACGCTCATCGTCGTGGCGCACGACCGGCACCTGCTGGAGGCGGCCACCGACCAGTGGTGGCTCGTGGCCGACGGGGCGCTGGCGCCCTTCGACGGCGACCTGGACGACTACCGCGAGTGGTCGAGGCAATACCGCGTGCGTGGCCGCCCGGAGCCCAGGGAGGGCGCGGTGGACCGCAAGGCGCAAAAGCGCGCCGAGGCCGAGGCGCGCCAGCGCCTGGCGGACGCGAAGAAGCCCTTCGAGAAGAGGATCGCGGCGATCGAGCGCGAGCTCGATGCGTTGCAGCCCGAGAAGGAGTCGCTGGATGCGTGGCTCGCCTCGGGGGACGCGTACGAGGAGGCGATGCGCGAGACGCTGGCCGAGCGCTCGCGCCGCCACGGCGAGGTGGCTGCCCGCATCGCGCAGCTCGAGGAGGACTGGCTGTGGGCCAGCGCGCAGATGGAGGACGCGGTCAACCGCGCGCGCGAATAGGCGTTTTCCGGAATGCGGCCGCGCACGTCGACGCGGCCTCACCCCGGACAGGAGGCCCCATGCATCTCGAATCCGCATTGCCCATCGTGAAAGCGCTGGCGGACGGCGTGAACCCCGTCACCGGCGAGCAATATCCCGAGGAGAGCCCTTACGCGGAGCCGCGCGCGCTTCGCGCGCTCTTCGCCGCCGTCGACCTCATGCAGCGCGAGGTGGAGAAGGAAAAGCGCCGCGAGAGGCTCCCCGCCAACTTCGGCAAGCCCTGGAGCGAGGGCGAGGACCGCGCCATCGCCACGGCGTTCGACACGGGCGTGGCCATCCCCGACATGGCGCGCAAGCACGCGCGCACGCAGGGCTCCATCCGCCTGCGCCTGGAGAAGCTCGGCAAGCTCCCGCCGTCGGGGGAGGCGCGCTACGAGAACCGGCCTAGCGCGGC
>PQAI01000073.1 GCA_003105245.1 Betaproteobacteria bacterium
GTGACGGTGTTTCCGCGGACACAAATTGTTGCCAATGCGTCCTTCGCGCGGGCGCCGCGCCGGCCTATGCTCTTCCCATGCATTCGACAAGGAGCGGAGCCATGAGAACCCGATTCGCGATCGCCGCCCTCGCGGCGGCCACCCTTTCCACGCTCGCCGCCGCCCAGATGGGGCCGGGGATGGGCCAAGGCATGATGGGCGGGCAGGGCATGGGGCCCGGGGCGGGACCGCAGGATTGCCCCATGATGGGGCAGGGCATGGGTCCCGGCATGGGGGGCAAGGGCATGATGCACGGCCGTGGCGGCATGCACGGCGGCGCGGGCATGATGGGCGGCGCGATGGGGCAGGGCCCCGGGCTCGCCGCGCTGGAGGCGCTCGACCTCACGGCCGAGCAGCGCGCCAAGGTGACCGAGATCCGCCGCGACCTGCAGCGCCGCAACCACGCGCTCATGGGCTCGCTGCGCGAGATCCGCTGGAAGGGGCAGGACATCGCCAAGGCGCCGAAGCTCGACCTGGAGGCTTCCCGCAAGCTCTACGACGAGGGCGCGGCGGTGCGCAAGCAGATGTTCGAGGCGCGGCTCGAGGCGCGGGCCAAGGCCGAGGCCGTCCTCACGAAGGAACAGCTCGAGCAGCTGCGCAACGCCCCGCGTCCCGGTCCGGGGCCGATGCGCCACCGGATGAGCTGACCGCCCGCGAGGGACCGCGGGTTGACGAAACCGGCATCGCGGCCGCCGCGGTGCCGGTATCCTGGAAGGTGCCATGAACAGGCACCTTTTGCCGCGCGAGCACGGCGCCTACGCCGAGCTCGGCTTCCCGCTCCTTTCGGGGCTCGTCCTCGCCTCGCCCGCCGCCGCCGCCTGGCTCTTCGTGGCCGCGGCGGTGCTTCTCTTCCTGGCCAACGAGCCGCTGGTCGTCCTGCTGGGCGTGCGCGGCAAGCGAGCGCGCGAGGAGCACGCCGTGGCCGCGCGCCGCGGCCTCGCCATGCTGGGAGGCCTGGGGGTTGCGGCGGGACTGGCCGCCCTGTGGCTCGCCCGCCCCGAGGCGCGCTGGCTCGCGCTCGTTCCCGCCGCGTTCGCCGCGGGACTGGTCCCGGTTGTGCTCTCGAGGAACCTGAAGACCCTGCCCGGCGAGGTGATCGCCGGCGCGGCCTTCTCCGCCATGCACCTGCCCGTGGCGGCCGCCGGGGGCGCGGACGGTCCGGCGCTTTGGGGGCCGCCGGTGCTGTGGTTCGCGGTCACGGTGAGCGCCACGCTCGCCGTGCACGCCATCAAGTCGCGCATCACCGGGGCCACGCCCTGGGTCGTGCCGGCCGCCTCCTGGACCGCCCGGATTGCCCTCCTCGCGGCGCTCGCGGCCTGGGTCTGGCTGCCCGGCTGGCGCACCGTCGCCCTGGCCGCCTGCCTTCCCCTGGCGGGGGTGGTCGCGGTCAACCGGCTGGCCCTTTCTCCCCGCAAGCTCAAGCAAGTGGGCTGGGCGGTGGTCGCCGCCAACGCCCTGGCCGTCACCGTCCTCGCCACGGGCTGAGGCCCGCCCCGGGCCCCGGTCCCGGGGGCCGGAAAGGTTTTGCGGAATATTCCGCATTCCGGCTGCCGAATGGGCCTGAGCCCCCCCGGGGGCCCCCCGGTAGGATTGCGGTCATCGAAAGCGTGCTATCTTGCTTTCGCCCCGGGCGGGAAGCCCGGACCGCAACGCAACAGATTCGAGGAGATCGCCATGTCGAACAAAGAACAGAAACCGGTTGCCCAACCCGAAGGCGAGCTTTCGGACCAGCAGCTCGACAACGTGTCCGGCGGCCAGCAGGTCGTCAAGCTCGAGAAGATCACCGTGACTGCCAAGCGCGAGCAGCCGCAGAACGTGGTGAAGCTCGACAAGGTCACGGTCACCGCCAAGCGCGAGCCGCCGCTCGCCGGCACGCAGATCGCGTCCGCCGAGGGGGCGACGAAGAAGAACTAGCGCGCCTTCCCCGGCCGCCGCTTCAGGCCACCTGCCGCGCGAGCATCGCGGCGAAGGGGCCCGGGACGGCGGCCAGTTCCCGGAACGTCCCTGCCTGGACGATCCGGCCCCGGTCCAGCACCACGATGCGGTCGGCATTGCGCACCGTCGCGAGGCGGTGCGCGATGACCACGCGCGTGGCCTCCAGTCCCTCCAGCGTCTCGAGCACCGCCGCCTGCGACAGGTTGTCGAGCGCGCTCGTCGCCTCGTCGAGCAGCAGGATGCGCGGCCGGCCCACGAGCGCGCGCGCGATGAGCACGCGCTGGCGCTGGCCCCCGGAGAGCGTGCTCACGCCCTCGCCGACCAGCGTGTACATGCCCATGGGCATCGCCTCGATGTCGGCGGCCAGTCCCGCCGCGCGCGCCGCGTCCCAGGCGTCGTCCACGGTGAGGCTCGAGGCGCCCACGATGTTGGTGAGGATGTCGCCCGCCCACAGGCGCCCGCCCTGCAGCACCGTGCCGATCCGGGCGCGCAGGCACTTGAGGTCCAGCGCGGGAAGCACCCGCCCGTCGAAGCGCACCGTGCCGCTCCCCGGAAACTCGAATCCCAGCAGCAGGCGCAGCAGCGTCGACTTGCCGGAGCCGCTGGCGCCCACGATCGCCACGAACTCGCCGGGCCGGATCGAGAGGTCGATGCCGCTCAGCACCTCCGGGCCGCCCGGATAGGCGAAGGAGACGCCCACGAAGTCGATGGCGCCCTGGGGCTCGTGGCGGATCTTGCCGCGCACGCTGTCCTCCGGCGGCGTGGCGAGGATGGGCCTGGCGCGCTCCCAGACGGGGGCGAGGGCGGCGAGGTCGATGGCCGTGGCCACCATGCCGTGCACGCCGCCCAGCAGCCCGAACATCGCCGTCTGGAAGGCGACGAATTCGCCCACCGACAGGGCGCGCGCGGCCGGCGCCTGCGCCAGCTGCCAGGCGAGGTAGAGGACGAGGATGGCCGCGGCCGGCTGCAGGATCGCGAGCAGCACCGACTCGAGGTTGGAAAGCGAGGCGCTGCGGTGGTTGAGGTCGCGGAACTCGCGGTAGCGCGAGAGCCAGTTGGCGTAGGCCCGCGACTCGGCCGCCGCCGCGCGCAGCTTGGCGATGCCGGAGAAGTACTCGAAGGCCATCGCGGAGAGCTTGCCGTCGGCCGCCTCGATGCGCCGCCCGATCGAAAGCCGCGCCGCGCCGAGCGCGGCCGAGAGGATGGCCGCCACCGCGACCACGCCCAGGGCCGCCGCGGTGAGCTTCGGGCTGTAGGCGAGCATGAGCGCGGCGTTGGCCGACAGGAAGATCGCGGTGACGAAGGCGCCGATGGAGGCCCCGGTGATGGTGCGCTGCACCGTGTTCACGGCGCCCAGGCGCAACGCCAGGTCGCCGCTCGAGAAGGCGCGGAAGAAGCGGGCCGGGGCGCCGATGACGCGGTCGAGCACCGCGGCCTGCATCGCCACCGAGGTGCGCGACTCGAAGCGCAGCACGGCGAGCGTGCGCAGCACGTCGAGCGCGATGGCCGTCAGTCCCGCCGCGGCCAGCCCCGCGACTATGGCAATCGCCAGCGACGCGGAGCCCGCGGGGATGGCGCGGTCGATGAGCCTTCCCGTGGCCACCGGCGTGAGCAGCCCCGCGAGCGCCGCCGCCAGTCCCGTGGCCACGAGGACGCCCACCTCGCCGCGTGCGTGCGCGAGGGCGAAGCGCAGCACGTCCACGGTGCCCAGGGGACGCGGCTCGAAGCTGCGGTGGAAGGCGAAGGCGAAGGGGGCGAGCCGGCGCGCCGTGTCCTCGTCCACCGGCCACTCGAGCGGCGGCCCCCCGGCCGGGTCGACGGCCACGAGGCGGTAGCCCGCGAGCGGCAGGGGCACGAGCGCGACCCAGCCCGTGGCGCCCGACACGGCCGCGGCGTCGCTCTCGCGCGGCATCTGGCGCCGCTCGGCCACGCGGGCGAGCATCGGCGTGCCGCCCTCGGCCCACCAGCGGCCGTCGAGCAGCACGCGCCGCGAACGCAGGCCGAGGGAGGTGGCGGCTTCCTCCACCGCAACGGCCTCGTCGGCGAACTCGTGCACGACCGCCTCCCCGCGCACGCCCAGCGGCGCGGCGAGCAGCCCGAGCGCGCCGGTCAGCGTGGTGGAACGGAAGGCGACGCCGGGATCGGCCATCACCCGCCTCCCGTCTCGCCCGCGACGAGGGCCGCGTAGCGTCCGCCCTCGATCGCCGCGAGCTCCTCGTGGCGACCGCGCTCCACCACGCGGCCGTTCTCGAGCACGAGGATCTCGTCGGCGTCGCGCACCGTGGACAGCCGGTGCGCGATCACGAGGCACGTGGTGCCGCGCTTGCGCAGGTTGGCCTCGACCACCGATTCCGTGGCCGGGTCGAGCGCGCTGGTGGCCTCGTCGAGGATGAGGATCGAGGGCCCGCGCGCCAGGGCGCGCGCGATCTCGATCCTCTGGCGCTGCCCGCCGGAGAGGTTGCGCGCGCCCTCCTGCAGGGGCGCATCGAGCCCGCCCTGGCGCACGCCGATCTCGTCCTCGATGGCGGCGTGCCGCGCCGCGGCGCGGATCACCTCGTCCTCCGCGGCCGGGTCCCACATCGTGAGGTTGTCGCGCACGCTGCCCTCGAAGAGCATCACGTCCTGGTCGACGTAGGCCACGGCGCGCGCGAGCTCCTCGCGCACGAAGGCCTGGCGCGGGAGCCCGTCGAAGAGGATCTCGCCGCTCCAGGGGTGGTAGAGGCCGGCCGCCAGGCGCGCGATCGTCGACTTGCCGGAGCCGGAGGCGCCCACCAGCGCCACGCGCCGCCCGTCGCCGACCACGAGGCTGAAGCCCTCGACGAGGGGCGGGCCCCCCTTGGCGTAGCCGAAGGTCACGTCGCGGAACTCGAGCGTGCGCGGGCGCGCGCCGGAGATCGCCGACGGCGGCTCCTCCACCACCGCCACGCCCGGCTCGGCGGGATGGTTGAGCACGTCGTCCAGCCGCGCCATGTCCCCGTGCAGCGCCTGCACCTTGCGCGCGGCGAGGAAGAGCGCGTGCACCGGCGCCGCGAAGCCCGCGAGCAGCACCTGGAAGGCGACCAGGTCGCCGACGCTGAAGCCGCCGCCCTGCATGATGCGCAGCGACCCCAGGCCGAGCACGCCGAGCTGCGCCGCCAGGCCCGCGAGCGCCGGCACCTGCATGAGCGCGAGCGTGGCGCGCTGCGACTCGACCGCCGTGTTGGCGAACTGCACCTGCAGGCCCAGCCACTTCAGGAAGAGCGCGCCCTCCTGCCCGCCGGCCTTGATGCTCTCGATGTTGGCGAGCCCTCCGGTGGCCATGCCCGAGAGCTTTCCGGCCTGCACCGACAGGCGCTGCGACACGCCTTCGTTCACGCGGTTGATGGCCCGCAGCGCCGCGAGCTCGCAGGCGAGGCAGGCGAGCACCAGCGCCGTGAGGCCCACGTCGAGCCGCAGCATGAGGCCGAGGAAGAAGAAGGCGGTGACGAGGTCGAGCACCAGGTGCGCGAGGTCGGCGGAGACGGTCTGCGCCACCTCCTCGTTGAGGTCCACGCGCGAGGCGATCTCGCCCGGCGAGCGCTGCACGTAGAAGTCCATCGGCAGGGCCAGGGCGTGCGAGAAGAAGCGGCGTGCCGAGCCGAGCGCCGCGCGCGTGAACGCCGCCGTGAGCACCCGCGCCTGCAGCCAGGAGAGCGCTCCGCGCGCGAGCGCCGCCGCGAGCAGGCCCGCGAGCAGCGTCTCGGCCACGCCCGGCAGGCGCGCGGCGAGCACCTCGTCCACGAAGCGCCCCATGAGCCACGGCAGCGCGAGCCCCGGCGCCACGAGGGCGAGCCCGAGGAGCACCGCGAGCGCCACCGACGGGCCCAGTCCCGCGAGGTGGCGCCGGAGCGAGCGCATCACGGAAGGCGGCTCGCCACCGGGCGCGAACTCCGGGCCCTTCTCGAAGGTGAGGACCACGCCCGTGAAGCCCTCGTCGAGGGCGGCCGCGTCGAGGCGCCTGCGGCCCATGGCGGGGTCGTTGAGCCAGGCCTCGCCGTCGCGGAAGCCCTCGAGGACGACGAAGTGGTTGAAGTTCCAGAACACGATGGCGGGAAGCGGCAGGCTCGCGAGCTCGCCGGGCTCCTTGCGGAAGCCGCGCGCGACGAGGCCGTAGCCCCGGGCCGCGCGAAGGATGCCGCCCGCCTTGCTGCCGTCGCGCGTGACGCCGCATTCCGAGCGCAGCACCTCCAGCGGCACGTGGCGGCCGTGGTGCGCGAGCACCATCGCCAGCGCGGCGGCGCCGCACTCCACCGCCTCGAGCTGCAGGATCGTCGGGACGCGCGCGATGGGCGAGTCCGGCAGCCGCGACGCGGCGGCCGGGGCGGCGGCCTGCGCGGCTACCGAAGCCATGCGGCGAAGGCGATCACGGCGACGGCGAGGAGCGCGATGGCCGCGGCGAGCCTGAGCGGGTAGGCCGGCAGGCGCGGCCTCGCGTCGAGGCGCTCCGGCGAGGCCAGGCGCTCGAGGGCCGCCTTGCGGAAGATCGCGTTGTCGGGCGCGGCCATCGGCTCCCCTAGCCCGCCAGGCGCTTGAGCATGCGGTCGAAGCGCGCGCCGGCGAGGTGGACGTTGTCGAGCAGGTCGTCGGTGAGCTCGTCCTTGGCGTCGGCGTCCTCGGCGTCGTTGCCGTAGCCCATGCGCCGCGTCGTGCTGCGCAGCCGGCTCGCGAGGAAGACGCACAGCGCGCGGTAGAAGCGCGCGGCGAAGGCCGGGTCCGAGGAGAGCTTGGCGCTCACGGTGGCGTCCGAGATCCTGAGGAGCGTGGCGTCGCTCGCCACCCGCACGCTGACCGCGGTCGGCGCCGGGTCCACTAGCGACATCTCGCCCACGATCTCCCCCGATCCCATGAGCGCGAGCTGCGTGCCCGCGGCCGTGTGCACCGAGAGGGCTCCGTCGAGCACGAACCAGATGTTGTCGACGCGGGCCCCGAGGGGAACCAGGGTGGTTCCGGCGTCGAGGTGGATGCGCTCGCCCGACTTCGAGAGCCACTCCACGTCGCCGTCGGTGAGTTCGCTGAAGATGAGCAGGACCTTGCGCATGGCGTGACTCCCCTCCGGGCGCGGCCCGCGGGCCGCTGACGGGGCCGAGTGTAACGGAAAGGCCCCGCGCGGCGCTGCTAGACTGGCGGCTGGACACGAACCGACGCCATGGACCCCGACGAACTCCGAAGCTGGCGCAAGGCCGAGCGCCAGCGGCTCATCGCCGCGCGCACCGCGGTGGACCCGGCCACGCTCGCGCGCTGGCGCGAGGCGATCGACGCCCACCTCGAGGCGGGCTTCCCGGACCTCGCGCGCGGCGTGGTCGCGTTCTGCTGGCCGGTGCTCGCCGAGTACGACCCGCGCTACCTCGGCCGGCGGCTTCGCGAGCGCGGCGCGACGACGGCGCTGCCGGTGGTGGTGGCGCCGCGAACGCCGCTCGCCTTCCGCGAGTGGCATCCGGGCGTGCGCCTGGCCGAGGGCGCGATGAAGATCCCCTATCCCGCCGAGTCCCGCGAGGTGATCCCGGACACCGTGCTGCTGCCCATGAACGGCTGGGACGCGGGCGGCTACCGGCTGGGCTACGGCGCCGGCTTCTTCGACCGGACGCTCGCGAGCCTCGCGGTGCGCCCGCGCGTGATCGGCGTCACCTACGAGCTGGCGCGCATGGAGACGATCCACCCGCAGGCGTGGGACATCCCCGCGGACTTCGTCGTGACGGAGGCGGGCGTGTATCGGCGTGGCGCCGATGGCCGCATGCGATAATTCCGCGATGGACAAGGCATTGCTCGAGCGCATCCGCGCCCGCAAGTGGTTCTACCAGTTCGACCTTCCCGACGGAACGCGCACCGAGTGCTACCTGCCGCCCGGCGTGGAGGGCGTGCACACGACGCGGCTCGCGATGCTCGACGAGGCGCTCGCGCGCCGCTTCGGGCCCTCGCTCCAGGGCAACACCGCAGTCGACCTCGCCTGCCACGAGGGCTACTTCGCCTTCCACCTCGCGCGCCGCGGCGCCTCCCCCGTGCTCGGGCTCGACGCCCGCCCCGAGCACGTCGCCGACGCCACGATGATGGCGGGCGCCGTGGGCGCCACGGCCTTCTCGGCGCGCGTCATCGACCTCGAGCAGGCCAAGGCGGCCGACATCGGCACGCACGACATCACGCTGATGCTGGGACTGCTCTACCACCTCGAGAACCCGGTGCGCGCGCTGCGGCTCGCGCGCGCGGTCACGCGCAAGGCGCTCTACCTGGAGACCCAGGTCGTGCCGCACATGACCGCCATGGTCGACTGGGGCTCCTACGCCTTCCAGCGGCGCATGGTCGGCGTCTTCGGCATCGTCGACGAGATCGGCGAGGAGCACGCGCCCGAGGCGGGCGTGGGCGGCATCTGCCTCGCGCCCTCGATCGAGTCGCTGGAGTGGCTGCTGCGCAAGGTGGGATTCGCCTCGGTCGAGCGGCTCGTGCCGCCGGCCGGCGGCTACGAGCAGCACGTGGGCGAGAAGCGGGCGATGTTCGCCGCCTACGTGGACTGACGACCGCGCCCGCGGCGCGGACTCAGGCGTCGGGAAGCTGCGGCTGCTCCGGGTTCCAGTAGGTGAAGGCGCTCCAGTAGGAAGGCCCTTCGTTGCCCACGGGGCCGACCTCGCATCCGCCGCACACGCTCACGACGGCGCGGTTGGCGTCCATCGCCTGCTGCAGCTTGCGGCGGCGCTCGCCGCGCAGGATGTCGCTGTAGCGCTCGGTGAGGAGGTTCCCGAGCACGTGCGCGTGCGGGTGCACGGGGCAGGTCACGACCGAGCCGTCGGCGTCCGCGTAGAGCAGGTTCATCTCGCCGAACCACGGGTTGTGGATGAACTCCTTGGCGTCGGCCATGTACACGCAGTGGCCGCGCGGGGCCATCACGACGCGGCCCGTGAGGTTCTCCTTGGCCTCCGGCAGCGCCATCCAGCAGCGGAACTCCGGCAGCCACCCGCGCGGGCGCAGGAAATTCTCCCAGCGCTCCGCGTCCTTGCGCGTCTTCACGATGGTGCGCGTGGCGAGCTGCATCGCCGGGGCCCAGCGGTCGCGCAGGATGCGCGCGCGCTCGAGGAACTCCTCCAGCTTCTCCCACTTGGACGGCGGGCGCAGGCGCTCGTAGTCCTCGGGCGTGCCGTCGCCGTCGCAGCTCAC
>PQAI01000074.1 GCA_003105245.1 Betaproteobacteria bacterium
GCGCCGAAGCGCAATTGAGCCCGGCCGTCCCCGTCGCCGAGCAGCTGCGCGCGGCCGCGCAGCTCGTCCACGAAGGCCGCTTCCTCCAGGCGGAGGCCTTCGCTCGCCAGGTGCTCGCGCGCCAGCCGCGCAACGCCGAGGCGCACCACGTCCTCGCGCTCTCGGCCCTGTTCCAGGGCCGTCCGGCGGAGGCGCTGCCCGCGATCGACAAGGCGGTCTCGCTCGCCGGCGCCGACCCGCAGTTCCACTTCATCCGCGCGATGTGCCTGGCGGGCGCCGGACGGGCCGAGGATGCGGTGGCCTCCTACCGCAAGGCGCTCGCCCTGCGCCCGGCGTTCTTCGAGGCCTGGGCCAACCTCGGCAACCTCCTCGAGCGGCACGGGCAGTGGGCGCAGGCCGAGGAGGCCTATGGCCGCGCGATCCGGCTTCGACCCGGCGCGGGACCGGTGCTCAACGGCCTGGGCATGTGCGCGCTCGCGCGCGGCGACCGCGAGGCGGCCGCGCAGGCCTTCGCCGGCGCGGTTTCCGCCGATCCCGCCTCGCCCACGGCGCGCAACAACCTCGGCCAGACGCTCGGCAAGCTCAAGCGCGCGCAGGAGGGCATCGCGCAGCTTCGCGAGGCCGTCCGCCTCAAGCCCGACTACGCCGTCGCGTGGGTGAACCTGGGCGAGCTCTGCCATGCGGCCGGCCTCGACGCCCAGGCCGTCGAGGCCATCGACCACGCGCTCGCCATCGATCCTTCCAACGACGGCCTGCGGCACCTTCGCGACGCCATCGCCGGCGTGCAGACCGGGCGCGCTCCCGACGAGTTCATCCGCGGCTTCTTCGACCGCTTCGCCGAGGATTTCGACAAGCGCCTCCTGCAGGACCTCGAGTACCGCACCCCGCAGCGCATGGTCGGGTTCCTCTCGCCCTGGCTCGCCGGCCGGGAAGGCAAGCTGCGCATCGAGGATCTCGGCTGCGGCACGGGGCTCTCGGGCATCGCGCTCGAGCCGTGGGCCGCGAGCCTCGCGGGCGCGGACCTCTCCGGGGGAATGCTCGAGAAGGCGCGCGAGCGGGGCATCTACGATTCGCTGCAGGAGGCCGAGATCGCCGCCTACCTCGACGGCCGGCCCGCGGGCGGCTGCGACCTCGCGGCCGCCATGGACGTCTTCGTCTACGTGGGCGACCTCGATGCCATCTTCCGCGCCGTGGCGCGCTCGCTGGCCTCCGGCGGGATGTTCGCCTTCTCGGTCGAGCGCCTCGACGGCGAGGGCGATTTCCGCCTCGCCCGCTCGGGTCGCTATGCCCACTCGGCCGGCTACCTGCGCAGCCGCGCGGCGGCCCACGGGCTGGCGGAATGGAAGGTCGAGGAGGCCGTGATCCGCAAGGAGGCCGGGCAGGACGTCACCGGCCTGCTGGCGGGGTTCACGAAGGCCTGATCAGGCCATCTTCCGCGCGAGGAAGCGCATGAGCGGCCCCACCAGGGGCAGCTTGGCGTAGAGCTCGCCCGCGGCGTCCCAGTAGTCGCGGTGGTACGTCACGCGCCCGTCGGCGCCGAAGCGCACCACGGAGAGCCCGTGGATGCGCTGCGTCACGTGCGGCTTCCAGGACTTCACGCGGAAGTCGAAATCCCAGATGAGAACGGCGCGGTCGCCCTCGAGGATCGTCTCCGTGATGGCGAAGCGCGGCTCGTCGAGGGTTTCGTACATGTGCCCGAAGATGCGCTCGAGCTCCTTCACGCCGCGCACCTCGTTGAAAGGGTCCCGGAAGTACGCGTCCGGCGCGTAGACCGCGCCGATGCCCGCGAGCCGCTCCGGGGCGAGGCCCTCCCAGAACGCCTTCAGGTTCGCCAGCGCCCCGGCGCTCACAGCCCGGTCGCCTTGCGCACGGCCGGGAAGTAGCGGCCGTACGGCAGCACGCGCAGCAGCTTCAGGAAGCGCGTGAAGCGCTTCGGGAAGTGGATCTCGAACTCTCCCGCCTCCAGGCCCGCCACGATCTCGCGCGCGGCCTCGTCCGGCTCGATGAGCGCGGGCATGCGGAATTCGTTCTGCGCCGTCATGGGCGTCCTCACGAAGCCGGGGTTCACCACGCACACGCCGATGCCCTTCGGCTGGAGGTCCAGGTAGAGCGCCTCGGCGAGGTTGATCATCGCCGCCTTGGTGGGCCCGTACACGAGGCTCTTCGGGAGCCCCCGGTAGCCCGCGACCGACGACACCAGCGCGATCGTGCCGCCGCCTTGCGCGAGGAGCCTCGGCACGACGGCGGCCAGCGCGTTGAGCGGGCCCAGGAGGTTCACCTCCACCATCGAGCGCGCGGCCTTCACGTCCAGCTCCCACGCCCGCATCGGCCGGTACTCGCCCGCCATGAGCACCACGAGGTCGATGCCGCCCCAGGCCCCGGCCATCGACGCCGCCGCCTTCTCGAGCGAGGGCGCGTCGGTGATGTCCAGCGGCAGCGCCAGGGCGCGGCCCTTGCCGAAGCGGCCCGCCATCTCGTCCAGGGGTTCGCGCCGGCGCGCGGAGAGCGCCACCCTCGCGCCCTTCGCGGCGAGCGCCTCCGCGAGCGCCGCGCCGATGCCCGTGGAGGCGCCGACGATCCAGCAGCGCCGGTCCTTCCAGTCGCGGATGCGGGGATTGAGGGCCATGGGGCTAGCGCCTGCGGAAGAAGATCGTGACCTCGCCGAACTTGACGCCGAACTTGGAGAACGAGGTCCTGTTCACCAGGGTCCGCTCGTCCACGAGCCACATCCAGTCGTCCATGTCGAGGTGGATGGTACCGCCATCCTCGCGCTTCGCGTCGAGGACGTACTTCCAGCGCAGCGCGTTGCCCGCGGCCTCGCCCTTCGCCTCGCCCACGACGTCGGCCGCCGTGCCGATGTAGCGGTCGCCGTCCTTCCGGATCGTCCAGACGCGCGTCTCCTTCGTGCCGTCGGCGTAGGTGAAGCGCTCGTCGAGCGTGCCCACGTCGCCGTTCCAGGTGCAGGTCATCTCGACCGTCATGCGCTTGATCACCTTCCCGGAGCGGTCCTGCACGATGCCCCAGGCGTCCACCTGGCCGTTGAAGTATTGCCGGAGGTCGAGCACGGGTTTCTCGCCGGCATAGTCCTGCGGCGCCACGGTGGCGCATCCCGCGAGCACCAGCGCCGCGATG
>PQAI01000075.1 GCA_003105245.1 Betaproteobacteria bacterium
GGCGACGACTGCCTGCTGCATCCGCGCGTCACGGTCTACCCGGGCTGCGTGGTGGGCGCGCGCTGCATCCTGCACTCCGGCGCGGTCATCGGCGCCGACGGCTTCGGCATGGCGCCCGACGCGGGCCGCTACGTGAAGATCCCGCAGGTGGGCCGCGTGGTGCTCGGCGACGACGTCGAGGTGGGCGCCAACACCTGCATCGACCGCGGCGCGCTGGGCGACACCGTGGTGGAGGAGGGCGTGAAGATCGACAACCTCGTCCAGGTGGCCCACAACTGCCGCATCGGCGCGCACACGGTGATCGCGGGCTGCACCGGCATCGCCGGCAGCGCCGTGCTCGGCAGGCACTGCGTGATCGGCGGCGGCGTGGGCATCGTGGGCCACATCGCGATCGCCGACGGCGTGACCGTGACGGGGATGAGCTTCATCACCAAGTCCATCACGCAGCCGGGGGTCTACTCCTCGGGGCTGCCGATGATGCAGCACGCCGACTGGCTCAGGAACGCCGCGCACCTGCGCCGGCTCGACGAAATCGCGCGCCTCGCCCGTGGCAGGGCCGCCTCCGGAGAAGACGATGGAACCGATGACGATTGAGCAGATCAAGGAGTACCTGCCGCACCGCTATCCCTTCCTCCTGCTCGACCGCATCGTCGAGTGGGAGAAGGACAAGCGCATCGTGGCGCTGAAGAACGTCACCGCCAACGAGCCCTACTTCCAGGGGCACTTCCCGCACTACGCGGTGATGCCCGGCGTGCTCGTCATCGAGGCGATGGCGCAGGCGGCCGCGATGCTGGGGCTGCTCTCGGTGGGGCAGAAGAACGACGGCAGGCACGTCTACTACTTCGCCGGCATCGACGACGCCCGCTTCAAGCGCCCCGTGCGCCCGGGCGACCAGCTGGTGTTCGAGATCGAGCAGCTGCGGCTCGTGCGCGGCCTGGGCAAGTTCCGGGCCGTCGCGCGCGTCGACGGCGAGATGGTCGCGGAGGCGCAGCTTCTCTGCGTGCTGCGGCCGGTCGACTCGGATGCCTGAGGCGATGCGAAGCATCCACCCCACGGCCATCGTCGACCCGCGCGCGCAGCTCGGCGCGGGCGTGCGCGTGGGCCCCTACAGCGTGATCGACGGCGACGTCGTGGTGGGCGAGGGCACCTCCATCGGCGCGCACTGCGTGGTGACGGGGCACACGACGATCGGCCGCGACAACCGCATCTTCCACTTCTGCTCCATCGGCGAGGCCAACCAGGACAAGAAGTACCGCGGCGAGCCCACGCGCCTGGCGATCGGCGACCGCAACACCATCCGCGAGTACTGCTCGATCAACCGCGGCACGGCGCAGGACCGCGGCGAGACGACCGTGGGCAACGACAACTGGATCATGGCCTACTGCCACATCGCCCACGACTGCGTGGTGGGCGACCACACCGTCTTCGCCAACAACGCCACCCTCGCGGGCCACGTCTGGATCGGCGACCACACCGTGCTGGGCGGCTTCACGGGCGTGCACCAGTTCGTCAGGGTGGGCGCGCACGTGATGGCGGGCGTCTCCTCGGTCGTGCTGCAGGACATCCCGCCGTACGTCACCGTGGCCGGGCACCCGTGCACGCCGCACGGCATCAACAGCGAGGGGCTCAAGCGCCGGGGCTTCGCGCCCGAGGCGCTCGCGGCACTCAAGCGGGCCTACAAGACCCTCTACAAGTCCGGGCTCACGCTTGCCGACGCGAAGGCCGAGCTCGAGCGCCAGGCGCAGGCGGCGCCGGAGGTCGGCGCCATCGTGGAGTTCCTCGCCACCTCCACGCGGGGCATCGTGCGCTGATGGCCGGGCGCGTGGCCATCGTCGCGGGCGAGGCCTCGGGCGACATGCTCGGCGCGGCCCTCGTGCGCGCGGTGCGCAGCCGTTACCCGGGCACGGAGTTCTACGGCATCGCGGGACCCAAGATGATCGCCGAGGGCGCCACCACGCTCGTGCCGATGGAGAAGCTCTCGGTGCGCGGCTACGTCGAGGCGCTGCGCAGCCTGCCGGAGCTCCTGCGCATCCGCGCCTCGCTCGCCTCGCGCATCGCGCGCGACCGGCCCGATCTCTTCATCGGCGTGGACGCGCCGGACTTCAACCTGGGCCTGGAGGCGAAGCTCAAGCGCGCCGGCATCCCCACCGTGCACTACGTGAGCCCGTCGATCTGGGCCTGGCGCGCCGGGCGCCTGCCGGCCATCGGGCGGGCCGTGGACCGCGTGCTCACCATCTTCCCCTTCGAGGCGCCCCTCTACGAGAAGGCGGGGATCGCCGCCACCTACGTGGGGCACCCGCTCGCCGACCAGATCCCGCCCGTGCCGGACCGCGCCGACGCGCGCTCGCAGCTGCGGCTCTCGGACTCGGCCACCGCGGTGGCGCTCCTTCCCGGCAGCCGCCGCGGCGAGTTGCAGGCGCACGCCGACCTCTTCATCGACACGGCCTCCCGGCTCGCCGCCCGGCGTCCCGGCGCGCGCTTCTTCGTGCCTCTCGCCACGCGGGAGACGCGCGACTTCTTCGAGTCGCGCCTGTACGCGCGCGAGGCGCAGGGCCTGGACCTCACCATCCTCTTCGGCCACGCGCGCCTCGCCCTGCAGGCGGCCGACTGCGCGCTCGTGGCGAGCGGCACCGCGACCCTCGAGGGCGCGCTCGCCCGCTGCCCGATGGTGATCACCTACCGGGTCCCGGCGCTCACCTACCGCCTCATGATGCGCAACGCCCTGCTGCCCTACGTGGGCCTGCCCAACATCCTGGCCGGCGAGTTCATCGTGCCCGAGCTGCTGCAGGAGCACGCCACGCCGGAGAACCTCGAGCAGGCGCTCGGCAACTGGCTCGACCACAAGGGCGCGCGCGAGCGCCTTCTCGAGCGCTACGGCGCCATCCACGCCCAGCTGCGCTGCGGCAACGACGAGCGCGTGGCGCAGGCGCTCGCCCCCTGGCTTTCCAGCGCGACCTCCCATGCCCCGCCGCCGACCCCCCGCGAACCCGAGCTCGCCGCTGTGCGGGGTCGATGAGGCCGGGCGCGGCCCGCTCGCCGGCGCGGTGTTCGCCGCCGCGGTGATCCTCGACCCGGCGCGCCCGGTGACGGGGCTCGCCGACTCCAAGACGCTCGATGCGGCGCGCCGCGAGGCGCTCGCGGAGGCGATCCGCCGCGACGCGCTCGCCTGGGCGATCGCAACCGCCACCGTCGCGGAGATCGACGAGATGAACATCCTGCGCGCGAGCCTCGTCGCCATGGGGCGCGCCATCGAGGCGCTGGGCGTCGACCCGGGCGAGGTCGTCGTGGACGGCCTGCACGTCCCGCGCACGCGCTGGCCCGTGCGCGCGGTCGTGAGGGGCGACAGCCTCGTCCCCGCCATCTCGGCCGCCTCCATCCTCGCCAAGACCGCGCGCGACCTCGAGATGGCCGAGCTCGACCTGCGATTTCCGGGCTACGGGTTCTCCCGGCACAAGGGCTATCCCACGCCCGAGCACCTCGCGGCGCTGCGGGCGCTGGGGCCCTGCGAGATCCACCGCCGCAGCTTCGGGCCCGTGCGCGAGGCGATCGCGCAGGCGAGCCTTCCCTTCTGGCGATGAAGACCATCGCCTCGCGGGACAACCCCGCCTACAAGGCCCTCGCGAAGCTCGCCTCGTCGGCCGCCGAGCGGCGCCGGCGCGGGCTCACCGTGATCGAGGGCGCGCACCTCGTGCAGGCCTGCCTCGACGCGGGACACGCCGTGGCGCAGCTCTTCGTGAGCCGCTCTGCCGCCGCCTCGGCCCAGGCGATCGTGCAGCGCGCCCGCGAGCGCTCCGCAGTCCTCGTCGAGCTCGCCGACCCGCTTTTCGACGCGGTGAGCGGCGTCGAGTCGCCCGCGGGGGTCCTCGCCGTCGTGGCCACGCCCACGGGGCGCGCGGTGCCGTCCTCGGCGCGCTTCTGCCTCGCCCTGGAGGACCTGCAGGATCCCGGCAACGTGGGCACGCTCCTGCGAAGCGCCGCGGCCGCGGGCGTGGAGCACGTGCTCCTCTCCCCAACCTGCGCCTTCGCCTGGTCGCCCAAGGTGCTGCGCGCGGGGCAGGGGGCGCACTTCGCGCTGAACATCGTCGAGGGCGCCGACCTCGCGGGATTCGTTGCCGGATTCAAGGGCACGAGCGTGGCGCTGTGCGGCGAGGCGAAGGCCTCGATCTACGAGACGGACCTCCGGGGCCCGGTGGCGCTCCTCGTGGGCAACGAGGGGTCGGGACTGTCGCCGGAACTGGAGAAGGCGGCGAGGGTGCGCGCCCGCATCCCCATGCCCGGCAGGGCCGAGAGCCTCAACGCGGGGGTGGCGGGATCGATCGCGCTCTTCGAGGCGGTGAGGCAGAGGGGTGGGGAGTGATGCGGGCCAAAGTCTTTGGAAACGCCGATGAACGCCGATGCCGCGCCGATCGCCGCCGATAAATTCGGGCTGGACTCGATGTCGAAAGGAAGTCGGTCGGTCTCGCAGTGAAGTGTCTGGCCACTCGAACCCGTTCAGATTTCATCGGCGGCGATCGGCGCGGCATCGGCGTTCATCGGCGTTTCCAGGGATTTTGGGTTACCGTAGCCCGGCCGGCCCCTGAAGCCGGATGAGTCGGAGCCCACCTCATGCAAAAAACTCCACCGCACCCCCAGCGCCAGTACCGGTACTACGAGTTCGTGATGGCGGCCTTCGTGGTCGTCCTCGTCTGCTCGAACCTCATCGGCCCGGCGAAGATCGCGCAGCTGGAGGTGCCCGTGCTGGGCGCGCTGACGTTCGGCGCCGGCGTGCTCTTCTTCCCCATCTCCTACGTCTTCGGCGACATCCTCACCGAGGTCTACGGCTACGCCCGCTCGCGGCGCGTGATCTGGGCGGGGTTCGCGGGGCTCGCCTTCGCCTCGTTCATGGCCTGGGTGGTGGTCGCCCTGCCGCCGGCGCCGTTCTGGCAGAACCAGGCCGCCTACGAGGTCGCCTTCGGGCAGGCCTGGCGCGTGGCGGCCGCCTCCATGGCCGCCTACTTCTGCGGGGAGTTCGTGAACTCGTTCACGCTCGCCAAGATGAAGATCGCGACCGGGGGCCGGTGGCTGTGGACCCGTACCATCGGCTCGACGATCCTCGGCGAGGGCGTGGACTCGCTGCTCTTCTACCCGCTCGCCTTCTACGGCACGGGGATCATCCCCGACGAGAAGCTCCCCGCCGTGATGCTGGCCCAGTTCGTGGCGAAGGTGGGGGTGGAGGCGGTCTTCACGCCCGTCACCTACGCGGTCGTCGGCTGGCTCAAGCGCGCCGAGCGCGAGGACTTCTACGACCGCGACACCGACTTCACGCCCTTCTCCGTGAAGGTGTGACTACTTCTCCCGCGGGACGACCCGGCCGCGCTCGATGCGCACCTTGTCGCCCTCGCGCAGGTCCGCCGCGTCGTCCTGGACGACCAGCTGGAAGCGCCCGTCGTCGAGGCGAACGACCACTTCGTAGCTCACCACCGGGGGCTTGAGCTGCCCGCGCGTGTCCGCGGCCGATCCCACGACGGGCTTGTCGCCCCCGATCGGCACCTGGGCGACGAACCCGGCCGTGGACTCGCGCTCCTGGGCCGTGATCTGCTGGGACCTCTCCACCCGCTTCACGCTGC
>PQAI01000076.1 GCA_003105245.1 Betaproteobacteria bacterium
AGCGTGCGCGACTGCACCACGAAGACTTTCGCACCCAGCGCCTCCAGGCGCGGGATGTCGGAGGCGCGGAAGCTGTCCTTCCAGGCGATGACGAGGTCGGGCGAGAGCTTCGCGAGCGCCTCCAGGTCGATCGAGAAGGCGCTGGAGACCACGGGAAGGCCCGCGGCCGCCGGCGGGTAGTCGCTCCACGCGCTCACGCCCACCACGCGCGCGCCGCTGCCCACGGAGAACGCGGCCTCGGTGAGGGAAGGAGCGAGCGTGACGACGCGCTGCGCGGGCCGCCCGAGAGCGACGCTGCGGCCGAGGTCGTCGGTGAGGGCGACCTGCGCGCGGGCGGCGAGCGCCCAGACGGCGAGGACGCAGCAGGCGAGCGCGCGCCCCGCGGCGCTCACTGCGCGGCGTGACGCTGGGCCACCTCGCGGCGCACGAGGTAGGCCTCGCGGGCGATGGCGAGATCCTCCAGCAGCCACGGCAGCTCCTGCACCGTGACGGCCTGGCCGGCGTCCACCAGGGCGCGGCGCGGCTCGGGGTGCATGTCCACCAGGACCATGTTGGCGCCGGCGATCACGCCCTGCGCGGCCACGTGGAAGACGTCGGGGATGCCTTCGGGGGAGGCATCGCGCGTGCCCACGGAGTGCGAGGGATCGACGCACACCGGCATGCGCGTCAGGCGCTTGACGGTGGGCACGTGGCCGAAGTCCACGAGGTTCCTGTGCGGGTCGCCGAAGTTCGTCTTCATGCCGCGCAGGCAGAAGACGATGTCGCGGTTGCCCTCGCTCGCCACGTACTCGGCGGCGAGCAGCGACTCGTGCAGCGTGATGCCGAAGCCGCGCTTGAGGAGGATCGGGAAGTCGCGCTGGCTGCCCACGGTCTTCAGGAGCTCGAAGTTCTGCGTGTTGCGGGTGCCGATCTGCAGCATCACGCCCGTGGGGTTGCCGGTGGCATGCAGCGCCTGGCGGATCTCGTCCAGGTGCTCGTCGTGGGTGACCTCCATGGAGATCACGCGGACGTCGTACTTGCCCGCGAGCTCGAAGACGTAGGGCAGGCACTGCCGGCCGTAGCCCTGGAAGGAGTACGGACTCGTGCGCGGCTTGTAGGCGCCCATGCGCGCGCAGCGCAGCCCCGCCTCCTTGAGCGCCGCGAACGTCTGCTCGACGTACTCGCGCGTGTCGACGGCGTTCAGGCCCGCGAAGACGTGGAAGGAGTCCTGGTCGAAGCTGACGCCCTGGTACTCGAAGCGGATGCTCGCCTCGTTGCCGGGGCGGCGGCCGAGGATCCTGAATTCGTCGTTTTTGGCCATGGGGAGTTATGCGATTGAAAGTCTTTGGAAACGCCGATGAACGCCGATGCCCCGCCGATTGCCGCCGATGAGGTCATGGTCGATGACGGCAGGGAGGATTTCGGCCATGTCGCAAATTGCCACGCTGCAATCTGCCAAGTCATTATCGGCGGCAATCGGCGGGGCAACGGCGTTCATCGGCGTCCCCGCTTTACTCCGCGCGAGCGATCCGGCGGGAGCGGACACCCTCCGCAAGGAGGTCCAGCAGGCGCACGGTGTCCTCCCACCCGATGCACGCATCGGTGATGGAGACGCCGCGCTCGAGGGGCTGCCCCGCCACCAGGTCCTGGCGGCCGGGATGGAGGTTGCTCTCCACCATCACGCCCATGATGCGGTCCTCGCCCGCGGCGAGCTGGGCGGCGATGTCCGCGCCCACGTCCATCTGCCGCTGGTACTGCTTGGAGGAGTTGGCGTGCGAGAAGTCCACCATGAGGTGCGGGGCGAGGCCGGCGGCCGCCAGCTCCTTGCCCGCCGCCGCGATGGAGGCCGCGTCGTAGTTGGGCGAGCGCCCGCCGCGCAGGATCACGTGGCAGTCCTCGTTGCCGGTGGTCTCGAAGATGGCCGCCTGCCCCGTCTTGGTCATGCCCATGAAGGCGTGCGGCGCGGCGGCGGCGCGCAGCGCGTCCACGGCCACCTTGACGCTGCCGTCGGTGCCGTTCTTGAAGCCCACGGGGCACGAAAGGCCCGAGGCGAGCTGGCGGTGCGACTGCGACTCCGTGGTGCGCGCGCCGATGGCGCCCCAGGCGATGAGGTCGGCGATGTACTGCGGCGAGATGAGGTCCAGGAACTCGGTGCCGCAGGGCACGCCCATGCCGTTGATGTCGAGGAGGAGGCTTGCGCGCGAGGCGCAGGCCCTCGTTCATGTCGAAGGTGTCGTTCAGGTGCGGGTCGTTGATGAAGCCCTTCCAGCCCACCGTCGTGCGCGGCTTCTCGAAGTACACGCGCATCACCACGAGGAGGTCGGCCTCCAGCCGGCGCGACTCGGCCGCGAGGCGGCGGGCGTACTCCACGGCGGCGCCGTAGTCGTGGATGGAGCACGGCCCCACCACCGCCACGAGGCGATCGTCGGCGCCGTGCAGGACGCGGTGGATGGAGCGCCGGGCGTTGCCCACGGTCGCGAGCGCCTCGGCGTCCACCGGCAGCTGCTCGACGAGGAGCTGCGGGGCGATGAGCGCCCGGATSCCCTTGATTCTCAGGTCATCGGTCTTGCCGATGACCGAAAGCGGCATGCCGCTCATTCCTCGGGCTCCTCGGGGATCACCCGGCGCTGGCGAACCGCGGAGGCCAGCGTGTCGAGCACCTTCACGGTGTCGTCCCAGCCCAGGCAGGCGTCGGTGATGGACACGCCGTACTCCAGGGGCTTGCCGCGCACCAGGTCCTGGCGGCCGGGGTTGAGGTGGCTCTCGACCATCACACCCACGATGCGGTTCTCGCCGCGGCCGATCTGCCCGGCGACGTTGTCGGCCACCTCGACCTGCTTCTGGTACTGCTTGGAGGAATTGGCGTGCGAGAAGTCGACCATCACGTGCTGGGCGAGGCCCGCCACCGCGAGGTCCTTGCAGGCCGCGTCCACGCTCGCCGCGTCGTAGTTGGTGGCCTTGCCGCCCCGGAGAATGACGTGGCAGTCCTCGTTGCCCGCGGTCTTGAACACCGCCACGTGCCCGCTCTTGGTCACCGAGATGAAGTGGTGGCGGGCGTTGGCGGCCTTGATGGCGTCCACGGCGATGCGGATGTTGCCGTCGGTGCCGTTCTTGAAGCCCACGGGGCAGGAGAGTCCCGAGGCGAGCTGGCGGTGCGA
>PQAI01000077.1 GCA_003105245.1 Betaproteobacteria bacterium
GAGGAGAAGGCGCGCGAGGCGAAGGAGAGGGCGCGGAAGTGGTGGAACGAGCGGCTGGAGAACGCCTTCGCCGCGCCGGGCTCGATGCTCTGGGGCGAGATGAAGCAGAACGCGGCTTCGCTCTCCGGSGAGGGCGATGCKGGCGTGCGGCTCCTCTTCAAGCACCTGAACGAATCCGACGTGGCCCGCAAGCGCCGCGTGCGCCTGCACCTGGTGGGCCACTCGGCGGGCTCGATCGCGCACGCCTACCTCATCGACCGGCTGGCCGCGCAGGAGTGGGATTTCGAGAGCGTCTCCTTCATGGCCCCCGCCATCCGCGTGGACACCTTCGACGAGCGCGTGCGCCCGTGGCTGGAGGAAGGGCGCGTGAAGAAGTTCCGCGAGTTCCACCTCACCGACACGGCGGAGCGCCAGGACCCCACGATGGAGCCGCTGCTGGGCTACGGGCGATCGCTCCTGTACCTGGTTAGCCGCTCCTTCGAGGGCGGGCGCGAGGTGCCGATCCTGGGCATGGAGAAGCACTTCCCCGCCGACCTCGCCCGGATGCGAAGCGTGAAGGTCTTCACCGCGCCGGGCAGCCAGACCGCCAGCACCACGCACGGCGGTTTCGACGACGACGGCGCGACGATGGCGAGCGTCATCGCCGGTATGTGACAATTGCGGCATGGATCTGTACATCGTCACGGGGCACACGAAGGGGCTGGGCCAGGCGCTGGTCCAGCAGTTGGGCGTCGAGCAGGACGTGGAGCTCATCGCGCTGGGCCGSKCKCCYGACGGGCCYATYCCCGGGGGCGCGCAGCTCTTCGTGGACCTCKCCGCTCCCCGCGCCGTGGACRCCGTCTGCGACCGCATCGAGGAGCGCCTGCGCGGCAAGCGCTACGCGAAGGCCGTGCTCATCAACAACGCGGGCGTCATCTCGCCCGTGGGGATGCTGGACCGCGTGGATGCCGAGGAGCTGGAGCGCGCGCTTGCCGTCAATTTCACCGCGCCCATCCTCCTCATGCGCCGCTTCCTCATCGGCACCGCCACCATCGCCAAGCTGCGGCGCGTGATCAACATCTCGTCGGGCGCCGGGCGCCGCGCCATCTTCGGCTGGGGCGGATACTGCGCCGCGAAGGCGGGCATCGACATGGTCTCGCGCGTGGCGGCCCTCGAAGCGCAGACGGCGATGACGGGCGTGCAGGTCGTGAGCCTCGCCCCCGGCGTCATCGACACGCCCATGCAGGGTGTCGTGCGCAGCGCCAGCCCCGAGGAGTTCGTGGACGTCGAGCGCTTCCGGCAGATGAAGGCCCAGGGGGAGCTTCGCGCCCCCGCCGACGTCGCGGCCGACATCCTGCGCCACGAGCGATCCGGCAAGCTCTTCGCGGAACCCATCGCGGACCTGCGCACGCTCGGCGCGTGATCACCGACCCCTTCTTCTTCGCCGTGGCCATCCCCGCGGTGCTGATCATGGGGGTCTCCAAGGGCGGGTTCGGAAGCGGGCTGGGGATCATGGCCACTCCTCTCGTCGCGCTCGCCGTCCCCACGCCGCAGGCCGCGGCGATCATGCTGCCGATCCTGCTCGTGATGGACGTGACGGGCCTCGCGGCCTATCGCGGCACCTTCCACCGCAAGAACCTGGGGCTGCTCCTCACGGGCGGCGTCATGGGGATCGCGCTGGGCGGGCTCACCTTTCGTTATTTCAGTGAACCGCTGATCCGCGTGGTGCTGGGTGCGATGGCCATCGCCTTCGTCGCGCACCGCCTGCGCCTGGGCGGGACGAGCGCGCCGGCCGTGGTGCCCTCGCGCGCGAAGGGGCTCTTCTGGTCCACGGTGTCGGGCCTCACGAGCACGATCGCGCACGCGGGCGGGCCGCCGCTTTCCGTCTACCTCCTGCCGCAGAAGCTCGACAAGGCGATCCTGGTGGGCACCACCGTCGTCTTCTTCGCGGTGATCAACGCGGTGAAGCTCGTGCCCTACCTGTGGCTCGGGCTCTTCGACTCCCGCAACCTCCTCACCTCGCTCGTGCTCGCGCCGCTGGCGCCCTTCGGCATCTGGCTGGGCGTGTGGCTCATGCGCCGGCTCTCGCAGGAGCTCTTCTACCGCATCGCCTACACGATGCTGGTGGTCGTGGGCGCGAAGCTCCTGTGGGATGGCGCGCGGGGGCTCGCGGCCTGATTCACCTGCGCGCCGGCCGCAGCATCCGCCACAGCACGCCCAGGATCCACGCGAGCGGCAGGATGCCCGTCGCGGTCAGCAGGATGATCGGCAGGTTGGATCGCCGCGGCGGCCGGGGCTCGAGGTCGTCTTCCCGAAGCTCTTGCGGGAAGGGGCGCGGCGGGACGGGGACCACCTTCAGGTCCGCGGGGTCCGTGGGCAGCGCGTCCAGGTATTCGCGCGGGTTGGCCGCGGGCCAGGTGCCGAACGCGCGCGATGACGGGATCTGCGGAAAGCGCACGCCCACGAGCGCCGTGACGTCCTCGGCGAGCATCGATTCGAGGCGTCCGTGCGGCAGTTCCGCACCGCGCGCGAGCTGCATCAGGGAGAACACCGCCTCCTCGAAGGCCGCGGCGGGCATGAGGCGCGTGCGGTCCTCGGTGAGGTACTCGTAGGCGGTGCGCGCGGGCCCGAAGCGTCCCTCGGCGAAGACCTTGGCCGGCACCGCGAGCCATCCGCGCAGCCGGTCGGCGGGCCCCTTCGCGGGAATCGTCCAGCCCAGCGCGCGCAGCATGTCCACGCTGATGGCCGCGCAGTTCATCGACGAGTGCCGGTACTCGAGCCGGTGGCGCCAGAACTGCAGGTAGAGGCGGTTGAGCGCGCCCTGCACCAGCGCCATCGCGCGCTCGTCGCGCAGCACCGCGAGCATCACGTAGGAAGGCCGGTACCAGTTCTGTCCACTGTTCAAGTCCGCGAGGTAGTTGTCCAGCGGCACCGGCGCGGCGAGGATGCCCTTCTCGCTTTCGGAGTCGAGCGTGTAGAAGTTGGCCACCAGCAGGTCCGACAGTCGCCCGTCGGCGGGAAGACGCCCCGTGGCGAGCGCGAAGTGGCCGCCCCAGGCCTCGTCGTCGTCGCCCTGGGCCCCGTTGAGGACGAAGGCGAGCACGGGCTTGCCGGCCCAGTCGCGCTGGCCGCGCACGCGCTCCCAGATCGGATGCGTCTCGGGGGGAGAAGCGGCGCCGCCACGCGGGGCGCTGCGGGCGAGTCCTCGGATGGACAGGCGCGGCGTGCGCGAGGCCGGCAGCGGGATCGAGGGCGCCCGGTCGTCCACGCGCCAATCCTCGGGCCAGAGCGTGCGCGCCACGAAGGCGCCGTCGGCCCGGGTTTCGCCCCGCATCGTGACCGTCCGCCCGGCGAGCCAGGCGAAGGTGGAGGCATCCACCCAGGAGCGGTTGAGCGGGATCTTCGGGACCAGGGCGAGGGGCGCGGTGGCGCCGTCCACCCGGAACGAGGTTCCGTCGGGGGCGATGCGCACGCCCGTCCGGCGCTCCGGGGCCGCAAGCCACACCAACGGCGGCCAGGTCAGCGGGCCGGGGTTCGCTGCCCAGGCGGCGATGTCGGCGAAGGGTAGCGTCCCCTTGGAATATTCGGCGAAGGGCGGTGTTGACGGTATGGCGACCGTCTCGCCCGCGAACAGGAACCTGGCGGCCGGGTGTAGTGTCTCACCGGCCGTCGTGCCCGTAGCCAGCCGGAACCCGGCGGGGAAGTACGGGCCGATGGGCGCGTCGGGCGGGGTCTTCGAGGGGGGCGGCATCGCAGCCTCCATCATGCACCGCCGCGATGCCCGCGCCAGCTTCCAGACCAATAACCACCACAGGAGCGTTAACCATGAAGCGTACCGTTGCCGCAGTTGCCATGATGATGTTCGCCGGCGCCGCGCTGGCCTTCCACTGCCCGAAGGACATGAAGGCCATCGACGACGCCCTCGCCAAGAACCCGAAGCTCTCGGAAGCGCAGATGTCGGAAGTGAAGAAGCTGCGCGCCGAGGGCGAGACCCTTCACAAGGCCGGCAAGCACCAGGAGTCCGTCGACACCCTGGCCAAGGCCATGAAGATCCTCGACATCAAGTAATCGGGCCTCGGTCCGGACGAAAACGCCGCGGCCAGCCGCGGCGTTTTCGTTTCTAGGGGGCGATGCCGGGGCGGCCGGCGAGGACGGTGAAGGCGGCGGCCGTGGAGATTTCGGCGTCGCGGCGCGTGACGGCGTCGAGCACGCGAAGGCGCGCCTCGAGTCGCTCGCGGCCGAGGTCGAGCAGGATGTAGCCGCGCTTCGAGCCATCGGCGAAGCGGATGTGCGGGTTGGCCTCGCGGATCGATTCCACGAGCTTCCTGCCCCCGCCCTGCGAGGTGATGGAGGTCCCGCAGAACTCGGCGGCGACCACGGGAGATTCGGGATCCCCCGGCCGCGCATGCACGTCGGCCACGTAGTTCGTGTGCACGTCGCCCCCCAGCACCACCGGGTTCGTGGCGCCGCTCTTCGCCAGCGCCTCCAGCAGCCGCTCGCGCGCCGCCGGGTAGCCGTCCCAGCCGTCCGTCCAGTGCAGCATTCCGGAACTGGCAGGTCGCCCCGCGGGCACCAGGAGCGTCTGCTGCACGATGAGGTTCCAGCGCGATTTCGATTCCGCCAGCGCCCCGGCGAGCCAGCGTTCCTGCGCCGCGCCCAGCAGCGTTCGATCGGCGCGCGTTCGTTCGGTGCACTCCGGTCCGACGACCGCGCTTCCGCCGCGTCCCGGCCGCGGGCAGGCCTGGTGGTC
>PQAI01000078.1 GCA_003105245.1 Betaproteobacteria bacterium
TTCGCGCTCGCCGCCCTCGTGGAGGGCCGGCTCGACAGCGCCTGGGCGCGCTGGTCGCGGCCCTGGACGACGGCCGCGTGGTGCTTCCTCACCATCGGCATCGCGCTGGGCAGCTGGTGGGCCTACTACGAGCTGGGCTGGGGCGGCTGGTGGTTCTGGGACCCGGTGGAGAACGCCTCCTTCATGCCGTGGCTCGTGGGCACCGCGCTCATCCACTCGCTCGCCGTCACCGAGAAGCGCGGCGCCTTCCGGAGCTGGACGGTGCTGCTCGCGATCCTCGCCTTCTCGCTGTCGCTGCTGGGCACCTTCCTCGTGCGCTCGGGGGTGCTCACGTCGGTGCACGCCTTCGCCACCGACCCGAAGCGCGGCATCTTCATCCTCGGCTTCCTCGCGATCGTCGTGGGCGGCTCGCTCACGCTCTTCGCGCTGCGCGCGCCGAAGGTGGGCATCGGCGGCCAGTTCTCCGTGGTGTCGCGCGAGTCGATGCTGCTCGCCAACAACGTGCTGCTCACGATCGCCATGGCCGCGGTGCTGCTGGGCACCCTCTATCCGCTGGTGCTGGACACCCTGAACCTGGGCAAGATCTCCGTCGGCCCGCCCTACTTCGACGCCGTGTTCTTCCCGCTGATGGCGCCGGCCGTCTTCCTCATGGCCGTGGGTCCCCTCGCGAGCTGGAAGAAGGCGGAGGTCCCGGACCTCGTCACGCGCCTGAAATGGGCGCTCGTCGTGGCGCTGGCCTGCGCGGTGATCGTCCCGCTGGCCCGCGGCAAGTGGTCCTCGCTCGTCGCCTTCGGCCTCTTCCTCGCCTTCTGGGTCGTGGCCGCCACCGCGGTCCACTTCCAGGCGCGCCTGAAGAACGCCCCGCAGGCGGGGCTCCTCGCCAGGCTGCGCTCGAACTCCGCGGCGTGGTACGGCATGCAGCTCGCCCACGTGGGCGTGGCCGCGTTCATCATCGGCGTGGCCCTCGTGAGGGGCTTCGAGACCGAGCGCGACCTGCGCATGGCGCCCGGCGACAAGGTCGAGCTCGCCGGCTGGGAGTTCACCTTCGCCGGCACGCGCGAGCTGCCCGGCCCCAACTACGCAGCGATGCAGGGGATCTTCGAGGTGCGCCGCCCGGGCTCGCCCGAGGTGGTGAAGAAGATGTACCCCGAGAAGCGCATCTACCACGCCTCCGGCCAGACCATGACGGAGGCCGACATCGAGGCGGGCCTCACCGGCGACCTCTACGTCTCGATGGGCGAGCAGGTCGAGGGCAACGCCTGGGGCATCCGCATCTACCACAAGCCCTTCGTCGACTGGATCTGGGGCGGCTGCCTGCTGATGGCCCTCGGCGGCTTCCTCGCCATCGCCGACCGCCGCTACCGCCTCTCCCGCAAGACCGCCGAGGTCCCCGCCGGAGCGCTCGCCACCGGGGACTAGGCCGCGCCCGCGAGCCGGAAGCCGAGAACCGATGAAGGCCCTCAAGTACATCATCCCGCTGGCGATCTTCGCGGCCCTGTGCGTGTTCCTCGCCATCGGGCTCACCAAGGACCCGCGCAAGGTCCCCTCTCCCTTCATCGACAAGCCCGCGCCCGCCTTCGCGATCGCGAAGCTGCACGAGCCGGAGGCGAAGTTCTCGCCCGCCGACATGAAGGGCAAGGTGTGGCTGCTGAACGTGTGGGCCTCGTGGTGCGTCTCCTGCCGGGTCGAGCACCCCGTGCTCAACGACATGAACCGCCGCGGCCTGGTGCCCATCGTGGGGCTCAACTACAAGGACCAGCGCGCCGACGCCACGAAGTGGCTCAAGCAGCACGGCGACCCGTACCTCTTCTCCGTCTGGGACTTCGACGGCAAGGTGGGCATCGACTACGGCGTCTACGGCGCCCCCGAGACCTTCGTGATCGACAAGCAGGGCATCATCCGCTACAAGCACATCGGGCCCATCTCGCCCGATGACGTGCAGAAGATCTTCCTGCCCCTCCTCGCCAAGCTCAACGCATGAAGCGACTCCTCGCCCCGCTCCTCTTCGCCGCGTGCCTGCCCGCCTGGGGGCAATCCGCCGAGATCGCCAACGCCGATCCGAAGGTCGAGGCGCGGCTCAAGGCCATCGCGCACGAGTTGCGCTGCCTCGTCTGCCAGAACCAGACGATCGCCGACTCCGACGCGCCGCTGGCGGTCGACCTGCGCCAGCAGACGCGCAAGATGATCGCCGAGGGCAAGTCCGACGACGAGATCCGCAGCTACATGGTGGACCGCTACGGCGACTTCGTCCTCTACAAGCCGCCCTTCAACGCGGCGACGGCGGTCCTGTGGGTCGGCCCGCCGCTGCTCATCGTGGGCGGGCTCGCGGGTCTCTTCGTGATGCTGCGCCGTCGCCGCGCGGCCACCCAGGAGGGCGCCGCACCGCTCGACGAGAAGCGCCGCCGCGAGATCGAGGCGCTCCTCGCCGCCGATTCCGACCCGAAGTCCTAGAGCATCAGCGGCTGGTCGGGCAGCTCGTTGGCGTTTCCTTCGCCCGCGGGAAAGTGCTTCGCAAGGAGCGCCGAGACGGCCTCGATGCCGGCCACCGCGCCCGCCTCGAAACGCCCGGCGCGGAACGACTCCTGCATGAGCGCGCACGCCGCCTGCCATTCGGCCTGCGCCACCCGGGCCGCGATCCCCTGGTCGGCCACGATCTCCACCCGCTGGTCCGCGAGCAGCACGTAGATCAGCACGCCCGTGCGCTCGGCGGTGCGATGCACGCCGAGGCGCGGGAAGAGCTCCACCGCGCGCGCGCGCGGGGTGCGGTCCGCCAGCAGCGCGAACGTGCCGAGCTCGGCCTCGACCACGAAGCGAAGCTCGCCGCGGTGGCGCTTTTCCTGCGCGGCGATGGCGCGGGCGATGGCCTCGCGCGCCGCCGGCGGAAAGGCCTGGCGCGCCTTCCAGGGCGTCATCACCACGTGCCGCCAGAATCGCCGAGGGTCCATGTCACCAGCCTCCCGAGGCGCCGCCGCCGTCGAAGCCGCCGCCGCCGCCGCTGAATCCGCCGCCACCCCCGCCGCCCGAAGACCAGCCGCCGCCCCCACCCCACGAGCCGCCGGAAGTCCAGCCGCCGCCTCCTCCGCCGGCACCGAGGCGGGCCGCGCCCATGAGCAGGACGGCGAAGAACGCGACCACGCCCGCGATGCCGCCGACGAGGAGGCTGCCGAAGACGAACCACGCCGCGAACCCGGTGACGCCGCCGGTGAGGCTCGCCCCGAGGAAGCGGCCGAGGAGCGATCGCAGGATCGCCCCCGCCACGGGAACGACCACGAACGCGAGCCAGAAGAAGCTCTCCAGCGACGAGGCGGAGGGGCCCGAGGAGACCTTGCCGCGCGATTGCGCCGGCGGGGGCGGAGGCAGCGACTCGCCCTCGATCGCCTTCAGGATCGCGTCGACGCCCTCGTGGATGCCGCCCGCGAAGTCGCCGGCGCGAAAGCGCGGCGAGACGCGCTCGGCGATGATGCGCCGCGAGAGCGCGTCGGTGAGCACGCCCTGGACGCCGCGCCCGGTCTGGATGCGCATGCGCCGCTCCTGCTTGGCGATCACGAAGAGCACGCCGTCGTCCACGCCCGCGCGCCCGAGCTTCCACTCGTCGGTCACGCGCGTGGCGAATTCCTCGATGGTCTCCGTGCCGATCGTGGGCACCAGCAGCACCGCCACCTGCGAGCCCTTCGCGCGCTCGAAGGCGGCGAGTTTCCCGGCGATCGCCTGCTGCTGCGCGCGGTCGAGCGTGGCCGTGAGGTCCACCACCCGCCCCGTGAGCTTCGGGACGGGAACGGTGTCGGCCGCGTGGGCGGCGAGCGCCGCCGCGARCAGGAAGGGCRCGRCCGTCCCCGCGAGGAGACGGCCGGCGAGGCCGGTCACTTCGCCGGCGCGGGCTGCGCGGGAGCGGCCGGCTTGGGCGAGAAGTCCACCTTGGGCGGCTCGGCGATGGCCTTCTCGTTCTCCACCGTGAAGTTGGCCTTCTCCTTGTAGCCGAAGAGCATGGCCGTGAGGTTCGTCGGGAACTGGCGCGCGAGGATGTTGTAGTCCTGCACCGTCTTGATGTAGCGGTTGCGCGCGGTGGTGATGCGGTTCTCCGTGCCCTCGAGCTGCGCCTGCAGGTCGCGGAAGTTGGCGTCGCTCTTGAGCTGCGGGTAGTTCTCGGCGACCACCAGCAGGCGGGAGAGCGCGCTCGAGAGCTCGCCCTGCGCGGCCTGGAAGTTCTTCATCGCGTTCGGGTCGTTGAGCGCCTCGGGAGTCATCTGGATCGAGCCCACCTTCGAGCGCGCGTTGGTCACGCCCAGGAGGACGTCCTTCTCCTGCTGGGCGAAGCCCTGCACGACGTTGACGAGGTTGGGGATGAGGTCCGCGCGGCGCTTGTACTGGTTCACCACCTCCGACCAGGCCGCCTTCACCTGCTCGTCCTTCGTCTGGAAGTCGTTGTAGCCGCAGCCGGAAAGCACGAGGGCGCCGGCGAGGGCGAAAGCGGTCAGGATCCTGCGCATGGACGGGGTTCCTCTCGGGGTGGGGTTGGGAACGATCGCAATGATGGGGACGGGGCGCGCCCGATTCAAGCCTGCGCGAAGATGCGGCGCGCGAAGAGGAGGTCCTCCCACGCCTTCGCCTTGTCGGGGAGGTTTCGCAGCAGGTAGGCCGGGTGGTAGGTGACCACGAGGGGGATGCCGCGGTAGGCGTGCACGCGGCCGCGCAGGCTCGCGAGGCTCGCCTCGCTGCCGGTGAGTCGCGTCGCGGCGGTCTTGCCGAGCGCGACGATGATCTTCGGGGCGATGAGCTCGACCTGGCGGTCGAGGAAGGCCGCGCAGGCGGCCGCCTCCTCCGGAGCCGGCACGCGGTTTCCGGGCGGCCGGCACTTCACCACGTTGGCGATGTAGACCTCGCGCCCGCGAGCGAGCCTGAGCGCGGCCAGCATGCCGTCCAGGAGCTTGCCCGCCTGCCCCACGAAGGGCTCGCCCCTCTCGTCCTCCTCCGCGCCCGGGCCCTCGCCCACGAAGAGCCACGGCGCCGACTCGTTGCCCACGCCGAACACCGCCTGCTTGCGCTTCTCGCACAGGACGCAACGCCGGCAGTCGCCCACGGCCTGCCGGAGCGCGGCCCAGTCCATGGCGCCGATTCCCGCGGGCGGCTCGGGCACGGCCGCGGGTGGCGATGCGGCGGGCGGCTCGCGGCGAGGCGCCGGGACGGGCGCCGGGCGCGTCGCGCGGGCCTGCGGCACGACGGGCTCCGCGGAAGCCTCCTGCGGCGCCACCCGCGCGGGGGCGGAGGCCAGGCCGTAGAGGCGGGACACGGGCAGGAGCTCGAGTTCCCTCAGGATTCTCTCGTCCATGGACCTAGAGGGTGATGCCCAGGAAGAGCGCGTCCTCGCGTCCGCCGTGGGCCGGGTAGTAGGAAGGCCGGATGGCGATCTGCTGGAAGCCGGCCTGGCGGTAGAGGTGGCGCGCCGCGAGGTTGGAGGGGCGCACCTCGAGGTAGACGATCTGGCACTTCGCCTGGCGGGCCACGCCCAGCATGAAGTCCAGGAAGGCGCGGCCCATGCCGCGGTTCTGCCACGGCGCGGCCACCGCGATGTTGAGCAGGTGCGCCTCGTCGAGCGCCACCATGAGGATCGCGTAGGCCACCACGTGCTCGCCGTGGCAGGCGACCCAGCAGTCGTAGCCGGCCTCGACGGAGTCGCGGAAATTTCCCAGGCTCCAGGGAAAGGCGTAGAGCGACTTCTCCAGTTCCGCGACCGCGACGAGGTCCGCGGATCGCATGCGCCGGTAGCTCACCTCCGGCCGGAGAAGCGCGCTCACTTTGCGGCCTGCCTTTCCCGGGTGGTCAACGCCACCTTGTCCCGCAAGTATAGGGGCGCGGCCTGCTCCGCCGGTACCGCCTCCCCGCGCGCAAGCCTGCGCGCCGCCACCCGGGCCACGGCGCCCGCCCGCGG
>PQAI01000079.1 GCA_003105245.1 Betaproteobacteria bacterium
ATGCCGTCCAGCACGAGGGCGGGCGGCGGCGTGAGGAACTCGCCTTGCGCGTGCGCGGCGAGGGCGAGCGCCGCGGCGAGCGCGGCCGCGGCGCGGCGTATCGAAGGCGATCCCACGGCTACTTCGGTCCGGTGGCCACGGGCCGCGACGGGTCCGCGCACCACTCGCTCCACGAGCCGGGATACAGGCGCGAGCCCGAAAGCCCCGCGAGCTCCATCGCGAAGAGGTTGTGGCAGGCGGTTACGCCCGAGCCGCAGCTGTGCACCACGCGCTTCGGGTCCACCTCGCCGATTTCCTCCAGGAACTCCGCGCGCAGCTCCTCGGGCGAGAGGAAGCGCCCGTCGTAGCCGAGGTTGTGCTGCCAGAAGCGGTTGAAGGAGCCGGGGATGTGCCCGGCCACGGGATCGAGCGTCTCGTTCTCGCCCATGTAGCGCGTGGCGGCTCGCGCGTCGACGACGACCAGGTCGCGCTTGTCGAGGGAGGCGGCCACGGTGTTCGCATCGACCGTCATTCCCTCGCTCGGCCGCGGTTCGAAGCGGCCCTCGCGCGCGGCGGGCAGCAGGGCGTCCATGGGGCGGCTCTCGCGCTTCCACGCGGCGATGCCGCCGTCGAGGAGGGCGACCTTGTCGTGCCCCAGCCACCACAGCATCCACCACAGGCGCACCGCGAAGCTGCCACCGCCGTCGTCGTACACCACCACCTGCCGGCCCGGCGCCACGCCGCATCGGTTCATGAGCGCGGCGAAATCCGCGAGCGGCGGCAACGGGTGGCGGCCGTTCTTGCCCGTCTTCTTGCCCGAGAGGTCGTGGTCCAGGTGCATGAAGTGCGCGCCAGGGATGTGCGAGGCCTCCCACGCCTGGCGGCCCTTGTCGGGCCAGGCAAGGTCGTGGCGCGTGTCGAAGACGATCCAGTCGGGGTCGCCCAGGTGCGCGGCGAGCGTTTCGGTCGAGACGAGCATCTGTTCAGCTTTCAAATCCGGCCTCCTCCACTTGGTCCTTCTTCTCCACGCGCAGGGCGATGAGTCCGCTCGCGACGATGACGACGATCCCCGCCCAGCCCAGCGGCGGGATCCTGTCGCCGAAGATCGTCACCATGAACAGGGTGGAGAACACGATGGTCGAGTAGGAGAGCGATCCCACCACCAGCGTGTTCCCCGTCTTGTAGGCGCGGTTCATGGCGAGCTGCGCCAGCGTGCCCAGCACCCCGATGCCCACCAGGATCCCCGCATTCTCCCAGCGGACGGGGTGGAAGGTCGAGAAGGCGAACTGCCACGCGGCGCAGCCCGCGGTGCCCACGAGGCCGAACCAGAAGAGGATCCGCCATTCCGGTTCCCCCTTGCGGGAGAGCGCCCGGACGCCCAGGTAGGCCCACGAGGCTACGAGGCCCGAGGAAAGGCCCAGGAGCGCCGCGGTCGCCTGGCCCGCCGCGAAGGTGGGCTGCAGCAGCATCGCCACCCCCGTGAAGCCGAGCACGATGGCCACGACGAGCCAGCGCGAGAACTTCTCCCGCAGCACCAGCGTCGTGGCCACCGCGAGGAAGAGGGGCGAGGTGTAGTTGAGGGTGGTCGCCGTGGCGAGCGGCAGGTTCGCGATGGCGTAGAAGTAGGTGATGATCCCGAAGGTGCCCGCGAGGCTTCGCAGCAGGTGCGTGCCCATGTGCGGGTTCCACACGCGCTCGCGCCGGGCCGCCACATAGCCCGCGATGAACAGGAACGCCCCGAGCGAGCGGTAGAAGCCCAGCTCGATCGCCTCGAAGTGCGCGCCGCCGATCTTCACCAGCAGGGCCATGGCGGCGAACATGAAGCCCGCCACGAGCATCCAGGAGGAGGTCATCGGGCTGCCTCCCGGCGCCACGAATCGCGCGCGAGCTGCCCGAGCCCGGCGGAGAGCGTCTTCGTGTCCTCGATCGCCAGTCCCGCCACCACGCGATTGCGATAGGCCTTGTCCTCGCGAAGTTTCGTCGTGACGGCTTCGAGCTTGCGGTCCGCCTCGGACCCGTAGGCGCCGCGCGCGATGGCGAGCCCGGCTACGGCGTCCTTCGCCGACCAGCCCTCGATCATGAAGGCGAGGTCGACCGCGTCTCGCGACAATGTCGATGCGTCCAGGCCGCGGTCGGCATTGGCGAGGAATTTTTCGGCGAAGGCGTGCTCCCGGTCGAGGCAGGTCACGGGGATGCCCGCTACCTTCGCGCCTGCCAGGTCGATTCGAGATTCGCGCAGGATCTCGAACTTGATGCGGAACTCGCCGGCGGCGAGCCAGGTGCGGATGCCGTACTGGTCCGCCCGTACCTCGCGGGCCAGGGAGACTCCCTTCGCCTCGACCAGGCCGAGGGATCTCTCGGAGACCGCTTCGCGCAGCAGGCGGTAGCCATCGCGGCTGGCGCACAGGAAATCGACGTCGCGGGATTCCCGGTACTCGCCCAGTTCCAGGACGATGCGGGTGCCGCCTCCGAAGTGGCACTCGCACCTGTCGAGGAAGGAGCGGTCCAGCCTTCGAAGAAGGCCCACCACGCTTTCGTGCGCGGGCCTCCGGAATCGCCGTTCAGGCATTGAGCAGCCCGCCCCCGTGGAGCGCCTTCAGCCGCTCGACGAGCGCGGCCTCCTCATCGCCCAGTTGCCGCATCTCCACGAAGCGCCAATTGCGCTCGTAGAGGCCCAGCGCCTCGTCCGCGGGAATCCACCGCTCCGCCCGGTTCCAAGCGAGATCGCGCAGGACGGGCCAGCGCCGGAGGTCCACGACCAACTCGTCCAGCGCCCGGTCGAGGGCGGGTGCGAAGCGGGGCGAGGCCAGGGCCGCCTTCAGGCGCGYGGCCTGCTCCGCCGGCAGGCGCAGTTCAACCGCGACGAGTCCTGCGGCGCGCTCGCGCTGGCGCTGCGCCCTCTTGGCCGCKCGAAGCTGCTCGGTCCGGGTGAGGGACGAGGTACGGGGGCGGCCGCGGGCGGGTCGGGTATCCATGGCCCATTGTCGATGTTTAAATGTTGACTTGTCAACATAAATGCCGATCCGTGCCTCATGGGCGAACGGGCTTTCTCGACTTGCGGAGGCTTCGGCGCGACAGCGAAGCCAACGACTTCGCCTTGGCTGGCGCATGGCCTGCCGGGACGCCGGATGCCGTTCCCGCGGCCCGCTCGAGGGCCGCGCGGATCAGGAACTCCGAGCGATCTTCCCCCCGCGCCTTGGCCACGCGGTCGATGAGCGCCAACGCCGAGCGCCTGGCCGTGATGTTCACGCGCACGGTCTCGTCGGCCATGAAGTCGAGATTCACGTCCACCATCGCGAAGACCCCGTCCGCGAAATCGGGATCTCGCGCCCACCGGTCGAGGGGAGAGGGCACGGGAGCCATCGTCTCCCCGTGGAGATAGGTCTCGACGGCCTCCTGGACGTTGCGGAGTGCCTCGTCGAGCGAGTCGCCCGCAGTGATGCAGCCGGGCAAGTCCGGAACGGTGACGCCGAAGGCGCCGCGGGGGCTTCTGTGGACCACGACTGGAAAGAACACTTCTCTCAACTCCATCCTGCCTGGCGAAAGATCGCTCGCAGCGTGCCGGCAGGCAGGTCCTTGCGAGGATGGGGGACGACCACGATGCCCGGCTTGCAGGGGCTGACGAGTTTCACGTGGCTTCCCTTTTGATGGACGCGAACCCAACCATCGGCGTGGAGCCTGCGGAGAACCTCCGCGCTCGACATGGTGTGTATCATACACACTAACGCCCGGTCGCGCCGACCACGCCCGATTCGGGCACGCGCCGGAGGTCCTGCGCCACCCTCCCGCCCTGCAGCACGATCACCCGCCCCGCCGAGGCGATCGTCTCCGGGCGGTGGGCGATGAGGATGCGCGTGAGGTTCAGTCCCCGGATCGCCTCGTTCACCTGGCGCTCGCGCTGCACGTCCAGCGCGCTCGTGGCCTCGTCGAGGAAGAGGATCCTCGGCTGCTTGTAGAGGGCGCGCGCGAGCAGGATGCGCTGGCGCTGCCCGCCGGAGAGCGCCGCCCCCATGTCGCCGATGAGCGTGTGGTAGCCCATGGGCATGGCGGCGATGTCGTCGTGCACGGCCGCGAGCCGCGTGCAGCGCTCGATGTCCTCCTGGCAGGGACTCGCGTCGAAGAAGCTCACGTTGTCCGCGATCGAGCCGGCGAAGAGGGGGTCGTCCTGCATGACGGTGCCCACGAGGCGCCGGAAGGCGTCCACGCCGAGCTTCTGCAGGTCGATGCCGCCCACGAGCACCTGCCCGTCGGTGGGCGCGAGGAGCCCCAGCATGATCTTCACGAGCGTGGTCTTGCCGCCGCCGGAGGGTCCGACGATCGCGACCGATTCCCCGGGCCCGATGCGAAACGAGCAGTCCTGCAGGACGAAGGGCTCCGTGTCGGAATAGCGGAAGGAGAGATTCCGGACCTCGATGGAGGCCTCGTCGACGGCCGGGGCGGGCGAAGGCGCCTCCTCCTCGGGCTGCGTGAGCACGATGTCGGCCAGGCGCTCGCCCTGGAGTTGCAGCATTTTCAACTCGATCAGCTTGTCGATGAGCCCGGCCACCCGCGCGGAGAACTGCTCCTTGTAGGCCATGAAGGCGAAGAGCATTCCCACGGAAAACGCGGAGTCGAGCACCAGGAGGGCGCCCACCCACACGACGGCGATGCGCTCGATGCCGAAGACGAGCCCGTTGGCGCTGCGAAAGCCCAGCGAGAGCTTCTGCACCACGAGGTCGCGGTTCACGGCGTCGACGACGAGGTTCAGCCAGCGCGAGCGCCGCTCCTCCTGGCGCCCGAAGAGCTTGATGGACTGAACGCCGCGCACCGTCTCCAGGAAGTGGCTCTGCTGGCGCGCGGCGTGGACGATGTGCTC
>PQAI01000080.1 GCA_003105245.1 Betaproteobacteria bacterium
GGAGGGCCCGGTAGCACTGGTCGGGGTCGAGATGCATGGGCGCATTATCCCCCGGGCCCGCCGCGCCCGCTCGCCGTTTTCGGACATGCAATGCCAGTGCCTGCCCGCCGGCGCGCCGCCGCATAATGCGCCGATGTCGAGGCGAAGCGAGTTCGTGGAGCACGTGATCGAGATGATGCGGGACCTGGGCCCGGTCGAGGCGAAGGCCATGTTCGGCGGCTGGGGCCTGTACCACCGTGGCGCGTTCTTCGCGATCGTCGCGGCCGACACGCTCTTCCTCAAGACCGATGCCGAGAGCCGCGCGCGCTTCGACGCCGAGGGGCTCGAGCCCTTCGTGTTCGAGTCGAAGGACGGCCGGTCGACCGCGATGTCCTACCGGCGCGCCCCGGACGAGGCGCTCGAGAGCCCTGCCGTGATGGCGCCGTGGGCGCGGCTCGCCTACGACGCGGCGCTCCGCGCCGCGGCCGCGAAGGACGCTAGCCCTCGACGACCTCGGGCTCGTTCGCGACCGGGAAGTTGACGGAGTTGGCGACGAAGCAGTGCTCGTGCGCCTTGGCGTGCATCGCGCGCGCCTCCTCCAGGTTCGTCCCCTTCGCCACCGTGACCTTCGGGCGCAGCAGGCCCGAGACGATCTTCATCCTGCCGAGCGCCGGGTCCTTCGCGAGGACGACGGTGGCGCGGTCCTCGTAGGCGAGCACGGCCACGCGCCTCTTCGCCGCCACGGCGAGGTAGGTGAGCATGTGGCAGTGCGCGAGCGCCATCGCCACGAGTTCCTCGGGGTTGTAGCGCGAGGGGTCGCCGCCGAAGACCGTGGGCGAGGAGCCGGGCACCTCGGCGTGGCCGGGGCTGCCGAGCACGGCGTTGCGGGAGAACGCGGGATCCGGCGGCAGCACCTGCGCGGGATCCGCGGGCCACTTCACGGTCGCTTCGAAGACGTGTTCGTCGCTCATCGGTCTTCCTTTCGAATCAGGCGGCAGCCGCCGCCGCGCGGCGCCTGAGCGCCAGCCAGAGCGCCGCCGAGCCCGCGATCGCGAGGAACGGCAGCGCCACGTAGTTGAGGGTGTTCCAGCCCGAGGCGTTCACCAGCACGCCGGAGGTGAAGGACGAGGTGGCCGTGGTGCAGAAGACGAGGATCTCGTTGGCTCCCTGCGTCTTCGCCTTCTCGGCCGGACGGTAGGCCTCGGTGAGGAGCGTGGTGCCGCCCACGTACATGAAGTTCCAGCCCACGCCCAGCAGCACGAGCGACCACCAGAAGTGCACGACCTGCTGCCCGGAGAGCGCGATCCCCACGCAGGCGAACATCGCGACGACACCCGCCATCATCACGTTGAGCACGCCGAAGCGGTGGATGAGGGAGCCGGTGAAGAACGACGGGCCGAACATCGCGATCACGTGCGCGGAGATGACGCTCGCGGCGGCGGCGTAGGGATGCCCGCAGAAGCCCATCGCGAGCGGCGTGGAGGTCATGAGGAGGTTCATCACGCCGTAGCCCAGCGCGCCCACGAGGACGGCGACCACGAAGACGGGCTGCGCCATGATCTCCCTGAGCGGCCGGGTGGCGCCGTGCGCCTCCTCGGCGTGCGGGTCCGGGATCCGCAGACCCGCGAGGATCGCCATCGTCACGAGGCAGAAGCCCATGAGGGAGGCGTAGGAGGCGAGGAAGGTCGGCTGCACCAGGTCGCGAGTGACCTTGCTCATCTCCGGGCCGATGATCCCGCCCACGAGGCCGCCCGCCATCACCAGCGAGATGGCGCGCGCCTTCCAGTGCACGGGCGTGGCGTCCGCCGCGGCGAAGCGGTAGTACTGCCCGAAGGCGTTGTAGGTGCCGAGCACGAGCGTGCCCAGGACGAGCGTCCAGAAGCTCGAGAGCCAGATCGCCAGCGTGGTGATGGCGCCGCCCGCCAGCCCGAAAAGCGTGCCGGTGAGGAAGCCGTTCCTGCGCCCCACCCGCTTCATCCACAGCGAGGCGGGGAAGGTGGAAAGCGCCGCGCCGACGACGTAGCCCGTGACGGGCAGCGTGGCGAGCATCTTGTTGTCGGCGAGCGCGAACCCCGCCAGCCCGTTCAGGCTGATGAGCGTGACGTTGTTGGTGAAGAGCAGCGCCTGGCAGCAGGCGAGGAGGGCGACGTTTCGGCCGGCATGTTGCATCAGCGCATTCTAATGCGACGGGTGCCCGCGCGAGGCTACAAGGGCTTGCGACGGTAGGTGAGGGTCTCGTGGCGGACCTCGCCGCTCTTCTCGCGGATCGCGAGCTTCACCACCAGCCCGTCGGCGCCCTGGCGCTGGAACACGATGCGACCGAAGGCGATCTCGTCCGCCGAGACCTTCGACAGCCGGATGCGAAGCGCCTTGTCCTTCTCCTCCCAGCCCACCCAGTCGGGGTTGAAGTGCTTCACGACGAACTGGAGCGTGTCGTCGACCTCCTCGATGGCGAAGAGCTCGTAGAAGCCGGGCCCGCCGTCCGCCTTCACGAGGCGGAACGCGCCCAGCAGCACGCCCGCCTTCGGCGGCAGCCACACGTCCTCGACGCGGCCCCCGAGCCCTTCGCCTTCCCAGTAGCCCTGCAGCCAGGCGACGTCGGCGATGCGCGCGGCGGGCGCGGGCGGCCTGGCAGCCGCTTCGGGCGCGGGTGTTCCGGGAGACGGGTACTGCGCCGCGGCCGCGCCCGCGAGCAGGACGAGAACGGCGGCGGCGATCGTTCGGCGCATGGCGGGCTCCGGGTCTCGGGCGGGAATGCGGGATAATGCCGCTTTCCTCCGCTTCCTCCAATCAAGCCATGAACTACAAGCGACTGGGCCGCGCGGGCCTCAAGGTGAGCGAGCTCTCCTTCGGCTCGTGGGTGACCTACGGCAACCAGCTCGACACGAAGGCGGCCGGCGAATGCATGGCCGCGGCCTGGGACCTGGGCGTCAACTTCTTCGACAACGCCGAGGTCTACGCCGCCGGCGAGAGCGAGCGGATCATGGGCGAGGTGCTGAAGAAGCTCGCCTGGCCGCGCCTCAAGTACGTCGTGTCCACCAAGTTCTTCTGGGGCATCGCCGACGGGCCCAACTCGAGGAACACGCTCAACCGCAAGTACCTCATGCAGGCCATCGACGCGAGCCTCAAGCGCCTGCAGCTCGACTTCGT
>PQAI01000081.1 GCA_003105245.1 Betaproteobacteria bacterium
CGCAGCAGCCGCTCGTGCACCCAGCTTCCGGCGGGCAGCGCCTTCAGCGCGTAGCCGATGGGCACGTCGTAGCGCCGCACCTCGCCGCCTTCCGGGATGTCCGCCAGCGCCACCTTGTGGCCCTGCGGGACCTTGTCGAGGAGCGTGAGGCCGGCGCCGGGCACGCCGTCGGGCAGCCGCACGCCGGCGGCCAGTCCCCCGTCGTTCGCCACGATGGCGACGTTGTCGTCCGCGTGCATGCGGATCGTGAGGGGCGAGCGGGAAGGGGTCGTGTCCATCAGGGTACGGCCTTTCCCGGAGTTTACCGGGCGCGCGTGCGCTTCGCCTTGCGGGCGACCTTCGCCTTCGGGCGCGAATCCGCGACGTCGAGGGCCGTCTTGATGCGGGCGAGCATCTCGCGCGTCTCCTCGTTCATCTCCTCGTAGGCGCCGAGGACGAACTCCACCTGGTGGATGGCGCGCCGGCGGTCGGCCGCCGTCGCGAGGAGCAGCGGCAGCGTCGCGAGCGCCATGCCGGGCTCGAACTCCACGACCAGTCCCTGCTCGTGGATGATCTGCGAGCGCGTGGCGGAGCCCAGCGAGGCGAAGGGCTCGTGGGTGCTCAGCAGCTCGTTGGAGCGCTCGAGGCGGTCCCGGCGCACGGACTTGCGCGCGTGCGCGAGCAGGATGAGCATGCGGATCACCGCCTCCGGGTAGCCTCCCTGCTCGATGCGCTCGATGGCCTTGCTCACCTCGTTGAGCGAGCGCAGGTCGGTGCCCGCCACCTCGCTCACCTTGCTGGGCTCGGCGGAGGCGAGCTCGCGCATCCACGGCGTGGAGTAGGTGGCGAAGAAGAACATCTCCGTGGCGGCATCGCGCAGGTCGCGGCCGAGGTCCAGCCACTGCGTGAAGAGCTCGGCGTTCATCTTCTCCAGCCGGTAGAGCGGATTCGACTTGCCGTCCGGGACGCGGTTGTCGCGGGCGAGGTCGGCGGCCGCGGGGACCATCGCCAGGAAGGGGTTGCGGTCGCTCACCAGCGTGCGCTGCAGGCGAAGCGGCTGGGTCTCCGCGAGGAAGCGGGCCGTCGCCTCGTTGGACAGGGCGCGAACGAACGGGCGCAGGGTGAGCTCGTAGGCCTCCGCCGCGATGCGCGAGAGGCGGGAGACGGCCGCGAAGGGCCGCTCGTCGCCGCGTTCGTCGTCGAGCGCGAGGATGTCGTCGATGGTGCGCTCGTGGAAGGAAATCGCGTAGCGCCTCTCCAGCCCCTCGCCAGTGACGTCCTCGATCTTCATCTCGTAGAGTCCCGGCGCCATGGCCTCGATCGCCTTGAGCGTCGAGACGATCTCCTTGTGCTCCTTCTGCGCGATCGACGAGGACACGAAGATGCCCAGGTGCCCGACCTTGTCGTGGATCGTGTAGACGATGCGCTGCCCGCGCGCCTTGATCTCCTGGACGCTCGCGTAGAGGTCGGAGATCCAGTTGAGCGCCTGCGGGGGCGGCGTGATGTTGTCGCCGTGCGAGGCGAACACGATGATGGGGGCGCGGATGTTGCGCAGGTCGATGTGCAGGCGCGGGTCGAGCTGGGCGCCGCCGTGGGCCAGGCGGTTGCCCACGAACAGGTTCTCGACGATCCAGCGGATCTCGGCCTCGTTCATGAAGTAGAACCCGGACCACCAGCGCTCGAACTCGAGGTAGCGCTGGGCCTGGCCCTCGACGTCCGCGAAGACGTCGTAGTACTTCTCCCACAGGCTGTTGCCGGGGTTCAGGTTCTCGAAGTTGAGCACGAGGTTCGCGCCGTCGAAGCGGCCGTTGCCGAGGTCCGCCATGAGGAGCGCGGGCACCACGCCGCCCACCACGCCGCCGACGTAGCGCATCGGGTTCCTGCCGCGCGTGCCGGCCCAGTAGGAAAGCGGCGCGCCGTTGACCACCACGGGGCCCGCGAGGTCCGGGTTGGAGGCGGCGAGCAGCATCGCGGCCCAGCCGCCCTGGCAGTTGCCGATGATCACGGGCTTGGGGCTGCGGGGGTGGCGGCGGCGGACCTCGCGCACGAAGTCGGCCTCCGCGCGCGTGACGTCGGCGAGCGTCTGGTTCGGCGTGGGCTGGGTGGTGAAGATGCAGAAGTAGACCGGGTGCCCGGCGTGCAGGGCCACGCCCACCTCGCTCTCGTTCTTGAACCCGCCGATGCCGGAGCCGTGGCCGGCGCGCGGGTCGACGATGATGTACGGCCGGCCGTCCTGGCGCACCTTGACGCCCTTGGGCGGGTGGATGGCCACGAGCGAGTAGTTCACCGGCCGCTCGAGCGTCATGCCGTCGATGATCACGTCGAAGTCGTAGACGAGGACGGGCGGGCAGCCCTGCGCCGTGTGCTCCACGAAGGTGTTGCCGCGGCGGCGCAGGATGTCCATGAAGATCGCCCAACGCTGCCAGACGTCGGCGCAGTAGGTCGCGACGTCCTGGGGCTGCAGCCCGGCGAGCTCCTGGCGCATGCGCTCGCCTGCTTCGGCCTGGCGGCGACCGAGGGCGTCCACCTTCTCCTGCAGCTGCTTCGCGTTGATGCGCGCCGTCGAGGACACGTCGTCGGCGTAGTCGCCCAGCGAGCGCGCGCCGGTGCTGAAGCGCCTGACGGCCCCGTCCTGGTGCA
>PQAI01000082.1 GCA_003105245.1 Betaproteobacteria bacterium
GCCGAATTGCGAATCTGCATCGCGGCGCGCGGTCCCATGCAGATAATCCTGCGCAGCCCCGGGCGACGGCGCCGGGCGAATCGCACGACTCGAACCCAGGAGAACCAAGGCAGTGGAACTCTTTTCGGCGGAATTCCTCTCGGCGCTCTTCGCCATCATCGTGATCGACCTCGCGCTCGCGGGCGACAACGCCATCGTCATCGCGCTCGCCGCGCGCGAGCTGCCTCCCCACCTGCAGAAGCGGGCCATCCTCTGGGGCACCTTCGGCGCCATCGCCGTGCGCGTCGTGATGACGCTCGCCGTGGTGTGGCTGCTGGGCATCCCGGGCCTCATGGGCGCGGGCGGCGCGATCCTCGTCTGGATCGCCTACAAGCTGCTCAAGCCGACGGACGGCGGCTCCCACGAGGTCAAGGCGGCGGGCACCTTCTGGGGCGCGATGCAGACGATCGTGATCGCGGATGCCGCCATGGGCCTGGACAACGTCCTCGCGGTGGCCGGCGCCGCGCACGGCTCCTTCCTGCTGGTGGTGATCGGGCTCCTCGTGAGCGTGCCGATCGTCGTCTGGGGATCGACCTTCATCCTCAAGTGGGTCGCGCGCTACCCGTGGATCGTGCAGGTGGGCGTGGCGGTCCTCGCGTGGACCGCGGCCAAGATGATCTCGAGCGAGCCGATGCTCCGGCCCTTCTTCGAGGCCCACGCCGCGGCCGTTCCCGCCCTCTACCTGCTCGTCTTCGCGATCATCTTCGGCGCCGGGTACCTCGCCCGCGCGCAGGCCGCGCACGTCCGCTACGTGCGGCCCGAACCGACCACCCACGCAAGGAGCCCTGCCATGAGGAAAATCCTGGTACCCGTCGACGGCTCCGCCAAGAGCCTCGCCGCCGTGCGCGCCGCGGTCGCGGAAGGACGCGAGCACATCGACCGGATCGATCTCGTGAACGTGCAGCCGCCGTTCAGCCGCCACATCTCGCGCTTCGTGCCGTGGCGCGACCGCCAGGGCTGGCGCGAGGAGCGGGCCGCGCGGGCCTTCGAGCCCGCCCGCCGCCTGGTGGAGACCTCGGGCATCGCCTGCCGCACGCACGCCGTGGTGGGCCCCCTCGCCCCGTCGATCGCCGAGGAGGCCCGCAGGCTGGGCGCGCACGAGATCGTGCTCGGCGTGACGCAGCGCGGCGCCCTGGGCCGGCTCGTGCGCAACTCGGTGAGCGCGCGCCTGCTCGAGATGTCGCAGATCCCCGTGCGCGTGATCCCGGCGGGGCCGGCCTCGCCGCTGGAGAGGATCGCCGTGCCCGTGGGCATCGGCATGGCCCTCATCGCGCTCGCCGCCGACGACTGAGGCCGCGCGCGGCGCCGTTCAGAAGCTGTAGCTGAGGACGACGCCGCTTCGCTTCACGGTGAGCCGCTCGGGCTTCAGGCCCGGGACCTCCGGCAGGAAGCGCTTCGCGCCGGGGACGCTGATCCGCCCGCTGGAATCCAGGCAGACCTCGAACTCGCTCGCGCCGCAGGAGCGGCCGGGCTTGAGGCCGCTCATGGGCACGCGCGCCGGCAAGTCGGGCAGGTTGTCCTGGGTGGCGAGGATCGCSGACTTGGSCACGSMCCGGCCGRCCACCGSCAYCTCGRGCTGCCCGRCSGAACGCGACRCGCCCTCCTCCGCCGCGACGGCGGGCAGGACGGCACAGGCAAGCAGCACGGCGACGATCGAAACCCGCATGGCCCTTGGCTCCGCGAATTCCCCATGCCCGGGAACGTGCAAGAAAGGGGCCGGTTTCGCCCCCCGGGAATGCCGGGAATTCCACATCGCAACCTGTTGTTTCGACTGACCTTTATTTCCAGGCCCCGGGGCCTGTGACGGGCCGCACAGGATCCCCTTGCCGGGGCGTCGCGCCGGGACGACGAGGTAGGCGGGCATTGCCCCAAAGTGTCACGCCGAACGGGCCCCGGATTGACGATCGTCGAACGGCGGCAGGCGGAACCTGTGGGAAAATTGCGCGTCTTAATGCTCCATGGTCGCCATGCTCAACCGCCTGCCTTCCCGCATCGTCTTCGCCGCCATCTTCGCGGCGTGCGCCTCGCTCATCGGCTTCGGCCTCGTCCTGCAGCACATCGAGGGCCTGGAGCCCTGCCCGATGTGCATCCTGCAGCGCTACGCCTTCGTGGCCATCGGCATGGTGGCGCTCATCGCCGCCGTCCACGGCCCGGTCGGCGTGGGCGTGAAGATCTATTCCTTCCTGATCGGCGCGCTGGCCGTCGCCGGCGGCAGCGTCTCGGTGCGCCAGTCGCTGCTGCAGCGCTTCCCCGCGCCGGAGCCCGCCAACTGCATGAGCGGCGACCTCGACTACCTCCTCGGCAACTTCCCGCTGGCCCAGGCCCTGCCCCGGATCTTCCAGGGCACCGGCGACTGCGCCAAGGTGGAGTGGAGCCTCTTCGGGCTCTCGATCGCGGAGTGGGCGTTCGTCTGGTTCCTGCTCTTCGTCGCGACCGCCACCTGGCTCGCGTTCTTCCGCAAGCGCCCGGCCGCGGCCGTTGCCTGACCGCCGCGAGATCCTGCGCCGCTCGCTCGCGCTGGCCGCGGCGGGCTTCCTCTCCCCCGGCTGGGCCCGGGCCAGGTCGCCGGCCCGTTTCTCCTCGCACCCGTTCACCCTCGGCGTAGCTTCCGGCTCGCCCGTCGCCACGGGATTCGTGCTCTGGACGCGCCTCGCGCCCGAGCCCCTTTCCGGCGGCGGCCTCGGCGACGAGAGCCACGAGGTGCGCTGGGAAGTCGCCCACGACGAGAAGTTCGCGCGCATCGCGAAGCGCGGCACCGTAACGGCCGACGCCTCGCGCGCGCACGCCGTGCACGTCGAGGTGGACGGATTGGAGCCCGGGCGCTGGTACCACTACCGCTTCCTCGCCGGGGGCGAGACGAGCGCGACGGGACGGGCGCGCACCGCGCCCGCGGCCGGCAAGGGCGACGAGTCGCTCCGCCTGGCGCTCGCCTCCTGCCAGCACTACGAGCAGGGCCATTTCGCCGCGCACCGCCACCTCGCCGCCGAGTCGCCCGACCTCGTGGCCTTCGTCGGCGACTACATCTACGAGTCGAACCGCAAGACCGGCACGGTGCGCACGCACCACAACGCGGAGCCGAAGACGCTGGCCGCCTACCGCGACCGCTACGCCCAGTACAAGACGGACCCGGACCTGCAGGCGGCCCACGCCTGCGCGCCGTGGATCGTGACCTGGGACGACCACGAGGTGGACAACGACTACGCCCGCGACCGCGGCGAGGACCTCGACCCGGATTTCCTCGTGCGCCGCGCGGCCGCCTACCGCGCGTTCTTCGAGAACATGCCCGTGCGGCCCTCGGTGCTGCGCGCCGACGGCGAGTACCGCCTCTATGGCACGCACGCGTGGGGCGCGCTCGCCAACCTCTTCGTCCTCGACGACCGCCAGTACCGCGACCACCAGGCCTGCCCGCGGCCGGGACGCGG
>PQAI01000083.1 GCA_003105245.1 Betaproteobacteria bacterium
CGCGTCTTCCACCGCTTCTACCGCGGCGAGAACGCCGAAGGGCCGGGCAGCGGCCTCGGGCTCGCGATCGTGAAGGAGGTCGCCGACCGGCACGGCGCGAGTGTCACGCTCGACGAGGGCCTCGGGGGCCGGGGGCTGTGCGTGCGCGTGGAGTTCCTCGCCTCCGCGGCCCGCGCCGCCTTAAGTCCCGCCTAAGCCTCCGGGCGGACAGTGGTCCCCGTCGCGACGCGGATTCCCGCGCCGCTTTCCGACAGGAGACCCGACATGAAGCCCAAGATCCTCATCGCCCTGCTCGCCGCCGCCGGCCTCGCCTCCACGGGAGTCCTCGCCTGGCGCGACCACGTGGCGGCCGTGACTCCTCCCGCCGCCGTGACGGCCCCCGCGGCCGCCCCGTCCCTCGGCACGGTGCCGAGGCTGCAGCTCACCAACTTCAGCGAGCTCGTGGACAAGTACGGCCCGGCGGTCGTGAACATCAGCGTCACCTCGAACGTGAAGGCGTCGTATTCCGTCCCGGGCTTCGGCAGCGGCAATCGCCAGGACCCGTTCTTCGAGTTCTTCCGCGGCTTCCGCATGCCCGAGATGCCCAAGCCCGCACCGATGCACGGCCAGGGCTCCGGCTTCATCGTGAGCGCCGACGGCTACATCCTCACCAACGCCCACGTGGTCGACGACGCCTCCGAGGTGAGCGTGAAGCTMACCGACCGCCGCGAGTTCAAGGCGAAGGTRGTGGGCGCCGACGCGCAGAGCGACGTGGCCCTCCTCAGGATCGACGCGAAGAACCTGCCCACCGTCCGCCTGGGCAACTCGGCGGGGACGCACGTGGGCGAATGGGTGGTGGCGATCGGCGCCCCGTACGGCTTCGAGAACACCGTCACCGCCGGCATCGTGAGCGCCAAGTCGCGCTCGCTGCCGGACGGCGGTTTCGTGCCCTTCATCCAGACCGACGCGGCCGTGAACCCCGGCAACTCCGGCGGGCCGCTCTTCAACCTGGCCGGCGAGGTGATCGGCATCAACTCGCAGATCTACAGCCGCACGGGCGGCTACCAGGGCCTGTCCTTCGCCGTGCCGATCGAGATCGCGCTGAAGGTGAAGGACGAGCTCGCGGCGCACGGCAAGGTCACGCGCGGCCGCCTCGGCGTCACCGTGCAGGAAGTGAACGCGGCGCTCGCCGACTCTTTCGGCCTGGACCGGCCGCGCGGCGCGCTCGTCGCCGAAGTGGAGAAGGGAAGCCCCGCCGAGCGCGCCGGGCTGGAGCCGGGCGACGTCATCACCGGCATGGACGGCAAGGCGATCGAGCGCTCGAGCGACCTGCCGGTCCTCGTCGCCGAGACGGCGCCCGGCACGAAGGCGAACCTCGAGGTCTGGCGCAAGGGCGCCGAGCGCAAGCTCGCCATCACCGTGGGCGAGCGCAAGGGCGAGAAGGTGGCGGCCCGCGACGGCGGCTCCGCGCCCGCCGGAAGGCTGGGCCTCGCGGTGCGGCCCCTCACGCGCGACGAGCGCCGCGAGATCGACGCCAGGGACGGCCTGGTGGTCGAGGACGTGAGCGGCCCGGCGGAGAAGGCCGGCATCCAGGAGGGCGACATCGTCCTCGCCCTGAACGGCCAGCCCGTGAAGTCGCCCGAGCAGCTGCGCGAGCTCGTCGCCAAGGGCGGCAAGCACCTGGCGCTCCTCGTGCAGCGCAACGACAGCAAGCTCTTCATCCCCGTGGACCTCGGCTGAGGCTCCCGGGAGGACCGTGCGCCTAGCGTGCCGCGAGAATGGCGTCGGCGAGCTCCGCGAATCCCGCGGAGCCCGCCGATGGCGTGACGAAGCGAGGCAGCACCTTCATGAGGTCGGCCATCTCGCGCACGTTGGCCACGCCCACCGCGTTGGGGAAGAAGGCGAACATCGGCTGGTCGTTGGGGGAGTCGCCCGCGAAGACGAACTTCTCCCTGTCGCGGTCGAGGTCGACGCCGAAGTCCTCGGCGAGCGCCAGGCGCGAGGTGGAGAGCTTGTCGTAGCCCCCGAACCAGCCGTTCACGTGGATGGAGCTCACCTTGGCGGTGAGGCCCTCGGATTCCATGATCGCGACGATGCGCGCGATGGCCTCGCGCGGCAGGCGCGGCACGTCCTCGCAGAAGTCGATCGCGAGATCGGCCTCGCGGTAGGGCTGGTCGGAGGCGATGCCGCTGCCCGGGACCTCGGCGAGGATCCGCCGCGCGATGGAGTCCAGGCGATCGGCGCGGCGCGCCCGCTCCGCATCCCCGATCACGTAGCGCTTCACGAGACGGCCGGCGCTTGCGTCGTGGCGGAACCAGAACGCGCCGTTCTCGCCCACCACGGCGTCCACGGGCCACATGCGCGCGATGTGGTCGCACCACCCCGCCGGGCGGCCCGTCACGGGAATCACCAGCAGACCTGCGCCGCGCAGGCGCTCCAGCGCCGCGTAGGCCACTGCGTGCAGCCGGCCGTGCGTCGTGAGCGTGTCGTCGATGTCGGCCAGCACGCCGCGGATCGCGCGGCGCGCCTCGACGGGAAACTCGGCCAGCGGCGTCATGGTCGGGCGCGTCGACGCCCGGTGTCGGACACGGCGTCAGGCACCGGGGCTAGGCCGGCTTGCGGGACTTGAGGTAGTCCTCGACGGCCTGGCGCTGGGCGGCGTCCATGTGGATGCCGCACTTGGTGCGGCGCCAGAGGATGTCCTCGGCGGTCTCGGCCCACTCGTCGGCGATGAGGCACTCGATCTCGCGCTCGGTGAGCCCGGCGCCGAAGTTGCGGCCGAGCTGCTCGGCGCGCTGGATGTCGCCCAGCACGTAGGGCGTGCGGCTGCCGTGGCGGCGGACGACGCCGTCGAGGATCTCGCGCGGGAAGCCCTTGTAGCGGTCGAACATCTCGTCGCGGAAGGCGTTGTAGTTGGGCATCTGGCCGCCCGGCAGGTACGACTCCTTCGTCCACTTCGGGCCCAGGGGAGGCAGGTAGGGCGCGAGCTTCTCCAGCGCCGACTCGGCCAGGCACCGGTAGGTGGTGAGCTTGCCGCCGAAGACGGAGAGCACGGGCGCCTTTCCACCCTCCTCGTCCAGCTCGAAGATGTAGTCGCGCGTGATGGAGGACGGGTCGGACTTGCCGTCGTCGTAGAGCGGGCGCACGCCGGCGAAGGTCCAGACGACGTCGGCGCGCGAGATGGGCTTGGCGAGGAAGCGGTTGGCCGCCTCGATGAGGTAGTCCGTCTCCTTGTCCGTGATGTCGACCGCCTCCTCGGGCGTGGCCACGGGAACGTCGGTCGTGCCGATGAGGCTCCACTTGCCCTCGAACGGGATCACGAAGATCACGCGCCGGTCGACGTTCTGCAGGATGCAGGCGTGGCCCAGCGAGTGCACCTTGGGCACCACGATGTGGCTGCCCTTCACCAGGCGCACCTTGGCGCCGGTGGTCCGGTGCGGGACGCCCTCGAGCACGGTCGAGACCCACGGGCCCGCGACGTTCGCGATGGCGGCCGCCGTGACGGTGCGCCGCTCGCCCGTGCGCATGTCCTGGAGGTCGGCCTTCCAGAGGCCGCCCTCGCGCCGCCCGCCGGTGAACTTCGTGCGCGTGAGCACCGTGGCGCCCTTCTCGCGCGCCGACATCGCGGTGAGGATCGTGAGCCGCGCGTCGTCCACGCGGCAGTCGGAGTACACGATGCCGGAGCGGATCTCGGACTTGAGGCCGGCGCTGAATTCGATGTGCGGGAACTTGACGGTGTGCGAGCCCGGCAGCGACACGCGCTTGCCCAGGTGGTCGTACATGTACAGGCCGATGCGGATCATCCACACCGGGCGCATGGTCTTGTCGTGCGGGAGAACGAAGCGCATGGGCCGCACGATGTGGGGCGCGGCGTTGAGGAGCACCTCGCGCTCCTCGAGGGCCTCGCGCACGAGGCGGAACTCGTAGTACTCGAGGTAGCGCAGGCCGCCGTGGATGAGCTTGGAGCTCCAGCCGCTGGTGGCCGAGGCGAGGTCCGCCATCTCCAC
>PQAI01000084.1 GCA_003105245.1 Betaproteobacteria bacterium
TCCTCCGGCACCTTCGCCGGGGGCCGCGGAGGCGCGCCCTCGCACCAGAGCTTGTGCAGGCGCGAGAGCTGGGACAGGGCGTCGATCGCGCTCGCCTCGGCCGGCAGGCCCAGGTTGGCGGGCTCCTCGCCCGCCTGCAGGCCCTTCAGGCGCCGGCGGATGCTGCGCGAGACCGCCTCGACGTCGAGGACGCGATGCGTGGGCTGGCGGTCGTCGGCGTTCAGGGGCCGCGCCCCGATGGGCTTGGCGAGGTCGACGGCGAGCGGGAACGTGGCCCCGGATTCCGCCTCCGCCGGTGGCTCCACGTAAATCCGCACCTTGCGGGCCCACATGCGCAGCAGCGCCTCGAGGAGGTCGATCTGCGGCGCCGTCATCTCGGAGAGGTAGGCGGCCTGCGTGAGCACGACGTGGACGTAGGCCTCGTGCACGGTCGAGGCGCCGTCCTCGCTCTCCAGGCTGTCCTTCACGCGTTCGTCGGCCGTGCCCGCGCGCTCCGCGGCCTCGAACTGCCGGTGCAGGCGCAGCCACAGGTCGGGATCGAAGCGCCGGTAGACCATCGCGTGGAACAGCATCTGCGCCCCGATGTAGCGCACGATGCGCTGCGTCATGAGGGCCGCGTGCCTGGCGATCTCGCCGTCCCCGGCAGCCGCGGCGAGGCAGCGCCGGTAGCCCGTCTCCATTTCCTCCAGGAGCGAGCGGCCGATGGCCCAGGCGGCCTGGTCGTTGGGCGAGAGCGGCAGCGACTTGCCGAAGTAGCGCGAGCGCTGCTCGCCCTGCAGGAACGCGATCTTGTCGCGCATGAGCTCGAGGCACTTCAGCCCCTCGATCCCCCCCGGCTCGCCGCGGTTCACCGCCCGCAGCGCCTCCAGGACGATCTGCTGCGCCTGCGGGATGTTGGTGAGCGGCAGCCCCGAAAGCCACTCCTTGCAGCCCTTCGCGTCGGTGAAGGCGGGAGCGGTGCCGGAGCGGGGTGGTGGAGTCGCCGCCATCGTCGCCCTAGTCCCGGAACTGCGAAAGCACGGCCGGGAGCGCGGCCTGCATCCGCTCGGCGGCCTGCGCGCGCGCCGTCGGCACCGGCGCCGAGTGCCTCGCGGCCGCCCAGACCGGGTCGGGGAAGTGGCGGTCGTCGCGCCAGCGCGGGATCACGTGCCAGTGCACGTGGGGCGTCATGTTGCCCAGGCTCGCGAGGTTCATCTTGTCGGGTTCCAGCGACAGCCTCACATGGGCCTCCACGGCGAACACCACCGCCATGAGGCGGTCGCGCTCGGGCGCCGGGAGGTCGGTCATTTCTCGCTCGTGCCGGTTCAGCACCACCCGGAGGAACCCCGGGAGGCCGGGCGCGTCCACGGCGACCACCCGGCACAGGCCATTCTGCCAGAGGAGCCGGCCGCCCGCGCCATGGCACAGTTCACATTCCACGCTTCGCGCCCCTCCTAGAGCAGGACCCGCTCGATGCCGCCGCGGTTCGCCTTCTCGACGAACTCCGGCATCCAGCGCTCGCCCAGCAGGTGCCGGGCCATCTCGACGACGACGTAGTCCGCGCTCGTGCCCGCATCCTGGTCGTAGCGCGACAGGCCCTGCAGGCACGACGGGCAGGAGGTGAGGACCTTCACCTCGCCGCGGAAGCCGTCGGCGCGCGCGGCCTGCGCCCCCTTCACCATCTCCTCCTCCTTGCGGAAGCGGACCTGCGTGGCGATGTCCGGGCGCGCGATGGCGAGCGAGCCCGACTCGCCGCAGCAGCGGTCGTTGAGCGCCACGGGCGCGCCCATCAGCTCGTTGACGACCTTGATCGGCTTGTGGGTCTTCATCGGCGTGTGGCAGGGGTCGTGGTACAGGTAGCGCACGCCGCGCACGCCCTCGACCTTCACGCCCTTCTCCAGGAGGTACTCGTGGATGTCGAGCAGGCGGCAGCCGGGGAAGATCTTGTCGAACTCGTAGTCCATCAGCGCGTCCATGCACGTCCCGCAGGAGACGACGACGGTGCGGATGTCGAGGTAGTTGAGGGTGTTGGCCACGCGGTGGAAGAGCACGCGGTTGCGCAGCGTGATCTCCTCGCCCTTTGCCGCGTGCCCGCTGGCCGTCTGCGGGTAGCCGCAGCACAGGTAGCCCGGCGGCAGCACGCACTGGGCGCCCACGTGGTACAGGAGCGCCTGGGTGGCGAGCCCCACCTGCCCGAAGAGCCGCTCCGACCCGCAGCCCGGGAAGTAGAACACCGCCTCCGAATCCTCGCCCGCCTTCGCCGGGTCGCGGATGATCGGGACGATGGCCGGGTCCTCGATGTCGAGGAGCGCGCGCGCGGTGCGCTTCGGCAGGCCCCCGGGCATGGGCTTGTTGATGAAGTGCACCACCTGCGCCTTCAGCGAGGGCTTGCCCACCGTGGCCGGCGGGTGCCGGGTCTGGCCGCGCGTCACCAGGAAGCGGCGCGCGATGCCGTGGGCCAGGCGCTGCGCGCGGTATCCCAGGTCGAGCATCAGGGTCTTCATCACCTTGATGGTCGAGGGGTCGGTGGCGTTGAGGTAGGCCATGGTGAGCGCGGAGCCCGCGTTGAAGCGCTTCTTGCCCAGCTTCCTGAGCAGGCTGCGCATGGCGATGGAGACGTTGCCGAAGTCGATGTCGACCGGGCACGGCGCCTCGCACTTGTGGCACACGGTGCAATGGTCGGCCACGTCGCCGAACTCGTCGAAGTGGCGAAGGCTCACCCCGCGCCGCGTCTGCTCCTCGTAGAGGAAGGCCTCGGTGAGGAGCGACAGCCCCAGGATCTTGTTGCGCGGGCTGTAGGGGAGGTTGGCGCGCGGCACGTGCGTGGAGCACACCGGCTTGCACTTTCCGCAGCGCAGGCAGTCCTTCACCGAGTCGGCGATGGACCCGATGTCGCTCCTCTCGAGGATGATGGACTCGTGCCCGATGAGCGCGAAGGACGGCGTGTAGGCGTTGGAGAGGTCCGCGCCCGGCAGGAGCTTTCCCCTATTGAAGCGCCCCTCGGGATCGACTTTCGCCTTCCAGGCGGCGAACGCCTCGATCTCGTCCTTCTCGAGGAACTCGAGCTTGGTGATGCCGATGCCGTGCTCGCCCGAGACCACGCCGCCCAGGGACTTGGCGAAGCGCATGACGTGCGCCACGGCCTCGTTGGCGGTGCGCAGCATCTCGTARTCGTCGGAGTTGACGGGGATGTTGGTGTGGACGTTGCCGTCGCCCGCGTGCATGTGCATGGCGATGAACACGCGGCCGCGCAGCACCTCGGCGTGGACGGCCTCGATGGCGGCCATGACCGGCTCGAAGGCCCGGCCGGCGAAGATCTGGCGCAGGGGGTCGCGCAGCTCCCGCTTCCACGAGGCGCGCAGCTCGTGCATCTGGACGAGCGAGAAGAGCGTGCGCCCGCCGTCGGCCCCGGCCACCAAGTGCGCGAGCCCGACGCCTTCGAGATCGCCGCGCACCTCCTCGAGCCGGCGGTCGAGGTTGCGCAGCAGGTAGGACCAGCGCGAGCCCACGAAGCGCACGAGCTCGAGCGCCTGGGCCGGGCGGTCGCCCAGGACGTCCTCGCGCGCGATCGCCTCGCCGTCGGTCTCGACGGGAAGCTCGCCCGACAGGAACGCCTCCAGGGTGGCCGCGAGCCTGAGCTTGTTGCCGAGCGAATACTCGACGTTCAGGCGCTCCACCCCGTCGGTGTAGTCCGCGAGGCGCTCGAGCGGGATCACCACGTCCTCGTTCACCTTGAAGGCGTTGGTGTGCTTGGCGATGGCGGCCGTGCGCGCGCGCTCCATCCAGAAGCGCTTGCGCGCCTCCGGGCTCGAGGCGATGAAGCCCTCGCCCCCGCGCGCGTTGGCGATGCGGACCACCTCCGAGGCGACCCGCGAGACCGCGCTCTCGTCGTCGCCCACGAGGTCGCCGATGAGCACCATGCGCGGCCGGCCGTGCGCCTTGGCCTTGGTCGCGTAGCCCACCGCCTTCACGTAGCGCTCGTCGAGGTGCTCGAGCCCCGCGAGCGCCACGCCGTCGCGGCCGTCCACGCGCTTGACGATCTCGACGATGGCGGGAAC
>PQAI01000085.1 GCA_003105245.1 Betaproteobacteria bacterium
GAGGGCATCGCGATGATGGCGTGTCGCACCTTGAGGCGGCCCGCGAGCCGCGGCAGGTCGTCGATCGCCCCCATCACGCGCACGCCGTTGAGCAGGCGGCCGCGCTTCTGGACGTCGTCGTCGAGCAGGCCCACGACGCGCCACTCGGGGCTTCGCGAGAGTTCCTTCAGCAGGCCCACGGCCGCGTCGCCGGCCCCGAGCACGATCACGGGGATGCCCTCGCCGCCGCGGCCGTACAGGGTCCATTCCTTGAACGAGCGCACGGCCATGCGCGAGAACGCCATGATCGCCACGAGGATGAGCGGGTAGAGCGCGTACTCGCGGTAGGAAAGCGCGTCGCCGAACCCCGTCGCGCCCAGCACGAGGGCCACGGAGACGGTGCCCGCGAGCACCGAGAAGACGATGCGCTGGATGTCGGGCAGGCTCGTGTAGCGCCAGATGCCCTGGTAGACGCCGAAGAGGTAGCTCACGAGCCCCTGCAGCGGGATCGCGACCACGAGCGCCACGGTCACGTCGGGCGAAACCGCGGGCGCCCCGTGCACGCGCAGCAGCGCGAAGGCGAACGCCCAGCTCAGCGTGAGCGCGACGGCGTCGTGCGCGAGCGCGACGAGCGCCTGCGAATCCAACTGGAAGCGTTTCATGGCGTCGGCGGTCCGATCCTGTCGTGGTGGAGGCGTGCGCGAGCTTGTTCTTGGTCTTCAGCGCCCCGCTTCGCGGGGTCTCGTGCCGTTTCCCGGGGTTCTCCTCGGGTGGTGCCGGTCGATCCACATGAGAAAGACGCCATAGGTGATCGCCCAGCCGAAAATTATAGTCCCTTGCAGTGCGGGCTGCGCCCCGATCGCCACGAGCGCGCTGGCCGCGCAAAGCGCCATGAGCGCCCAGGCCGCGAACGCGAGGCGCCGGTGGGACCAGCCCGAGAGCACCAGGCGCTGGTAGTAGTGCGAGCGGTGCGCCTGGAGGACCGGCTCCCGCGCCGCGATCCGCCGCAGCAGGGTGACGGAGGCGTCCACGACGAACGGCGAGAACACGAGGACAGGAAACCACGCCGGCCACAGCCCCCTCGCGGCGCCGAGCCATCCCAGCGCTCCGGCGAGGAAGCCCAGGGGCACGGAGCCGGCATCGCCCATGAAGACGCGTGCCGGCGGAAAGTTGAAGACGAGGAAGCCCGCCGCCGCCGCGCTCGTGGCGAGGCAGGCGCTTCCGAGGGCGCCGTCGCCCGCGCCGAGGGCCGCGCCTCCCAGGGCGGCGAACCCGATGGCTGCCATGCCTCCGGCCAGGCCGTCGGCGCCGTCCATGAAGTTGAAGAGGTTGGTCATCCACGCGATGGCGAGGAAGGCGATGGCGGCGGCCGCCACGGCGAGCGCTTCGAAAGGCGCCCCGGACGGCCAGGCCACGCCCACGGCCACGGCGGCGGCCACGAGGTGGCACGGCAGCCTGACGGCCACCGGCAGCGCGCGCGCGTCGTCGACCAGCGAAAGGGTTGCCAGGGCCGAGGCGGCGAGCGCGATCGCGCGGATCTCCGGCGTCCCGAGGACGACGATGAGGGGCAGGGCGCCCAGCATCACGCCGATGCCGCCGATTCGCGGCGTCGGCGTCTCGTGCAGCGATCGTTCCCCCGGCCGGTCGAGCATCCGCGCGGCCACGGGGGTCGCGCGCAGCAGGGCGATCACGGCGATCGCCACCACGGGCGGCAAGGCGAGCACCAGGGGATTCAAGGCCTGCTCCCGCGCCACTGCGCCACGGTGTCGACGAGCCCCTGCGCCAGGGCCCTCCGCGGCGACCAGCCCAGCTCGTCCACGAGGGTCGAGGAATCGGCCTCCAGCGAGCGCGTGAGGCGACGCATGCGCTCGCGCATGCCGGCGGCCGCGGCGGCGATCTCGAGCACGGCGGGCGGCGCCGGGAAGAGGCGCGCGGGACGGCCAAGCGCCGAGCGGATGCCGGCGACGAGCGCGGGCGTGGAGACGCTCTCGGGATGGGCGGCGATGTAGTCGCGCCCGGCCGCCTGCGGATGGGTGGCGGCGAGGAGGAGCGCCTCCGCCAGGTCGGCGACGTGCACGAGGCTCCTGCGGTTGCGGATCGAGGCGAACGGAAGCCAGGCCCCGGAGTCGGCCAGGCGCAGGAGCGACGCGAAGTTGCCCCCCACGCCGGGGCCGTAGACGAGAGGCATGCGGACCACCACCACGTGAAGCCCGGTGCGCGCGGAGATCTCGTCCAGCCGGTCCTCGGCCCGCCACTTGGAGCGGGCGTAGGCATCGGCGGGGGCGGGCGGGGAATCGGGGCGGAAAGGGGCTTCGCGCGTCTCCTCGCCGTGGACCTTCACCGTGCTCGCGAAGACGAAGCGTGCCGCGCCCCCTGCCGCGGCCGCCTCCGCCAGCACGGCCGTCTTCTCCACGTTGTCGCGCTCGAAGTCCTCCTCGCGCCCGTGCGGGTCGTGCACGCGGGCCGCGAGGTGGATCACGGTGCTCGTGCGGAAATCCGTGCCCGCGATGGCCTCGCGCCAGCTGGCGCGGGAAAGGTGCAGCCGGACGGGATCGGGGAGCCGGGCAACCAGGGTCGCGCCGACGAACCCTCCGGAACCCGTCAGGACGACCCGGGCCGGGGGAGCGATGGCGCGATCCAAGGGACGAAAGCGAAACGGGCATCCCGAAAGATGCCCGTCTTCGCGTGGCTGGAGGCTACGTCAGCAACCGCCCGTCGGGGTGCTGGTGATGTTGACCGTCGCCGCCGAGGTGCCGTCGGTGACCGTGACCGAGCCGGCGCCCGGGTAGACGATCGCGCCGTCGCCGGTCAGGCGCGTGAGCGTCAGCGTGTTGCCCGACACCACCGCGGTGATGCGCGGGTGCTGCGACGTCGCCGAGTAGCCGCCGAGGCCGCCGACCACCGTGACCTGGATGGACTGGCCGCACAGCAGGCTCGCGACGGTGCTGGGCACCACCGTGAGGGCCGGGCCCGTGCCGGAGCCGGCGGTGACATTGATCGTCACGGTCGCGCTCGCGCCCTTCGTGTCGCGGATGACCACGCTGCCGTTCTGGCAGGGCGGCGCCGTCGGCGGCTGCGCGATCGAGAGGCGGTCGCCGGAATTGGCGATCGTCGTGGACGACAGCGACAGGCCGGTGGAGGCCACCACCGAGTAGGGCGGCGTGCCGCCGGAGATGAACACGTCGGCGGAGCCGGATCCGCACTGCGTGGCGAGCGCGCCCTGGAAGGTGAACGAATCCGTGGGCAACACGCTGATCGAGTCGACGACCGGCTGCTGGACGATGGTGATCAAGCCGACCATCGACGCGCCCGTGGAGACGTCCGTCATCTTGTAGGAGGCGATCTGCGTCGGCGCGGCGGCAGTCACGCGCAGGCGGACGTGCGCCAGGCCCATGTGGTCCGTCCGGACGCGGATCTGGTTGACGAGTTGCGGCGTGACGCTCGGGTCTTCGACCACGAACTGGAAGTCTCCGCGGACCTTGTCGAGCTGCATCTCGCGGTTGCCGTAAAGGGCGCCGTTCGAGATCGGCTCGAGGCTGAGGATCGTGTCGGTGCCCGAGCAGGCCTGCGGCGGGGTCGCCGCGGCTCCCCCGGTTGCGCAGGTGTTCGAATAGGTCTGGCGATAGCCCGTGAAGAAGTTCTGCAGGACGTTGTAGGTCCTCGAGATGCTGGCGCCCCTGCTATCGCGTACCTCGATGTTCACCGAGCGGCGCGGCACTTCGCCGGGCTGGATGTCCGCGTCGATCACGCCGGGGTTGCGAGCCACGAACGAGACCTGGTGGTCGCTCGTGGTGAAATTGAGATCGATGATGGTCTGTTCGCTCGAGGTGACGAGGTAGGGCGCAAGGCCCCCGGAGATGTTCAGCGTGTACGGCACGCCCGCATAGAAGGTCGCGGTTGCGGGCGTGAGCTCCAGGTTGCCCGTGGTGTTCGGCGAGCTGGTGGCACCACCGCCGCCGCAGGACGAGAGGACAAGCGCGGCCGCCGCGATGAACGCGACGGACAGCTTCGATTGCAGGCGACGCAGCGGCTCAAAGTTCACGATGGTTTCCCCTTTTTGCTGGGGCCCGATGTCAGAATTCGTAATAAATCAGCGGGCTATGGAAGTTTATTAAAGCGCAACTTGCAGTTTGTTGCAAGCGGAGTTTTCCGGGCCCCCTCGGAGGACGAACGCGGCCGCCGGCACCGGATCTCCCGCCCGGACCGGGTCACGGGCACCGGAAAGTGACGGGCGCGCTGGCCGAGGTGGCGCCGTCGGTGACGGTGATCGTGGCGTTCCTCGTCGCGTAGACCGGGAACGCGCCGGAGGTGATCGCGTTCATGGTGACCGTGCGGACCGCCGGAGGCGTCACGAGGAGCAGCCCGTCGGAGCTGCTGGACGAGAAGGGCTCCGTGCCCCCGATGATCACGAGGGAGGCGCTCTGCCCGCACCGCAGGTCGATGATCTGGGTCGGCGAGAGGGTGATCGGCGGCGCCGCCGTTCCGACCTTGTTGGTGACGCTCACAGTCAGGGTTCGCCCGGCCGCATCGGTCACCCCGACCGGGAGGTTCTCCACGCAGGCGCGCGTGCTGCCGAAGGAGACCGAGAATTTCCCGCCACTCGTCGCCACGAAGGCGGGCGGCGCGGGAACCCCGTTCACGAAGACCGAGAAGCTGGGCGAAGCGCCGACCACCGTGTAGGGCGGCGTTCCGCCGAAGATGGCCACTTCCGCCGTGCCGCCGCTGCACTCGGTCGTGTTGGGACCGGTGAGCGTGATGGCGGACGGCAGGGTGAAGAAGGCGGGCGAATTTCCGTTGTACTGGGCGATCACGAAGCTCGCCTGCCGGAACGCCCCGGTTCCCAGGTCCGTGACCTGCAGCAGCGCCGTCTGGTTGGGCGCGCCCGACCGGACCCGCAGCCTCGTCCTCGCCGCCCCGGTCTCGTCGGTGACGACGACGTGGGACGTCGCCACCTGCTCGGCGGCGCCCGGAGCCGAGATGATGAAATCGAAGCTGCCGGACACGACGTCGAACCGCACCCCGCGCGCCGGCAGCGGGATGCTGCCCTGGGAGATGGTCACCTTGACCTCCGCGTCGCCGCCGGAGCAGATGGCCGGCGAGCAGTCCGCGGACTGGGTGGAGCTGGGCGTGATCGTGATGTTGTTGTTGACGGTGCCGGGGCGCACCGTGACCGTGGCCGTCACCGGGGCCGCGGAGCCGGTGTCGCGAAGGGTGAGGGTGACTGTAGTCTCTGCCACGACCGTATTGGGCACCAGCGTGACGGAACGCCCGGTGACGCCGCCGATGGCCGGCAGGACCGCCTGGTCGCTCGAGGCGATGATGTAGGCGCCCGTGCCTCCGGAGAACACGAAGGTGGTCGGCATCCCCGAGTACATGATCGCCGTCGCCGGCAGGATGGTGAGCGTGGGCGAGTCGACGATGGGCGAGGGGTTGGCCGAAACGCCCCCGCCCCCGCAGGAGGCGAGCGTGAGCGCGGCGGCGAAGGCGGCGGCGGCTCGGACGGCGGTGGCGGTCAGGCGGGAGAGCGTGGCGTTCACGGGTGGGCGTTCCTGGTCTGGGTGCGGCCGAAAAATGGCGGCCGGCGCGGTTTTCCCGGGATTCTACGCATGAAGCCCCTGACTTTGCTCGGATTCCGGGCTTTCCGGGGGCCCGGAATTGTTGCGGCGCACTATGCACGCCGCTATCATGGAGGGTCCCGCACGATTCGCCGCCCGGCGGTCCGGCCCCAGGCCCGGTACCTGCCCCCGTGCCCGGGCCAAAAGCCCGCCCCGGCCGCGACTCCCCGGGGCCATGAGCCGGCTGCGCCAGACCGTTACATCGCCCTCACGCCAGAGGGAGTTTCGCTGAAAGGAACCCGCAATGGAGATCCCGGCTGGGCTGCCGCGCGCCCAAGGCCTCTATGACCCCCGCCGCGAGCGCGACGCCTGCGGCGTCGGCTTCGTCGCGCACATCAAGGGGAAGAAGTCCCACGACATCGTCTCGAAGGGGCTCACGATCCTCAACAACCTCACCCACCGGGGCGCCACCGGGGCGGACCCGCTGCACGGCGACGGCGCCGGCATCCTGGTGCAGATCCCCGACGGCTTCTTCCGGGAGGAGATGGCCAAGCAGGGGGTGAAGCTTCCCAAGGCCGGCGCCTACGGCGTGGGCATGGTGTTCCTGCCGCAGAACCCGGCCGCCCGCTCGGCCTGCGTGCGCGAGATCGAGCGCGCCATCGCCAACGAGGGCCAGGCGCTCCTCGGCTGGCGCGACGTGCCGTTCGACCCCGCCTCGCTCGGCCACACCGCCAAGAGCACGATGCCGGTGATCCGGCAGGTCTTCGTAGGCGCCGGCCGCGGCCAGCTCGACCGCGACGCCTTCGAGAGGAAGCTCTACATCATCCGCAAGGCCTCCGGCCACGCCATCCGCGCCCTGGGGCTCACGAACGCCGGGCAGTTCTACGTGCCCTCGTTCTCGCACCGGACGATCGTCTACAAGGGGATGCTGCTCGCGCACCAGGTGGGCGAGTTCTTCACCGACCTGCGCGACAAGCGCTTCGTGTCCGCGCTCGCGCTCGCGCACCAGCGCTTCTCGACCAACACGTTCCCGACCTGGGACCTCGCGCACCCCTTCCGCTTCATCGCGCACAACGGCGAGATCAACACGCTGCAGGGCAACCTCAACTGGATCCGCTCGCGCCAGGCCACCATCCACTCCAAGCTCCTCGGGCCCGACCTCGACAAGATCTGGCCGCTCATCTACGAGGGCCAGTCGGACTCGGCCTCCTTCGACAACGCGCTCGAGCTCCTCGTCATGGGCGGCTACCCCATCGCGCACGCGATGATGCTCATGATCCCCGAGGCCTGGGCCGGCAACCCCCTCATGGACGCCAAGCGCCGCGCGTTCTACGAGTACCACGCGGCCCTCATGGAGCCGTGGGACGGCCCGGCGGCGGTCGCGTTCACGGACGGGAAGTTCATCGGCGCCACTCTCGACCGGAATGGATTGCGCCCCGCGCGCTACTTCATCACCGACGACGACCTCATCGTCATGTCCTCCGAGATGGGCGTGCTGGACATACCCCAGTCGAAGATCGTCAAGAAGTGGCGCCTGCAGCCCGGCAAGATGCTGCTCGTCGACATCGAGCACGGCCACATCGTCTCCGACGAGGAGCTCAAGCGCGACCTCGCCGCCGAGCGCCCCTACCAGGACTGGCTGGACCGCACCCAGCTTCGCCTGGAGGACCTGCCCGCGCCGGCCCGGGTCGAGACGCCCGACACCGACAAGCTCCTCGACCGCCAGCAGGCCTTCGGCTACACGCAGGAGGACCTCAAGATGCTCCTCACGCCCATGGCCGTCGCGGGCGAGGAGCCGGTGGGCTCCATGGGCGACGACACGCCCGTGGCGGTGCTCTCCAACCGCTCGAAGCCGCTGTACGCGTACTTCCGCCAGCTCTTCGCGCAGGTGACCAACCCGCCGATCGACCCGATCCGCGAGCAGCTCGTGATGTCGCTCGTGTCCTTCATCGGCCCGCGGCCCAACCTCCTGTCGCCGGACTCCACCGAGCCCGTGATGCGCCTGGAGGTCGCGCAGCCCATCCTCACCTTCGAGGACATGGAGAAGCTGCGCCGCGCCTCGGAGAGCACCAACGGCCACTTCGTGAGCGAGATCCTGTCCATGTGCTATCCCGCCGAGTGGGGCGTGGAGGGCATGGAGCCGGCGCTCGCCCAGCTTTGCGCGGACGCCGAGGACGCCGTGCGCAAGGGCGTCAACATCATCATCCTCACCGACCGCGACACCTCCGCGGCGCTCGCCCCGATCCCGGCGCTCCTCGCCACGGCCGCCGTGCACCACCACCTGGTGCGCGCGGGGCTTCGCACGCGCTCGGGCCTCGTGGTCGAGACCGGCAGCGCGCGCGAGGTGCACCACTTCGCCTGCCTCGCGGGCTTCGGCGCCGAGGCGATCCACCCCAACCTCGCCTTCGCCACGCTGCTGGACATCAAGGACGGCCTGCCGCAGAAGGTCGACGACAAGGAGCTGGTCAAGCGCTACATCAAGGCGATCGGCAAGGGGCTCCTCAAGGTGATGTCCAAGATGGGCATCTCCAC
>PQAI01000086.1 GCA_003105245.1 Betaproteobacteria bacterium
CTCGACGAGGCCGCCTCGCAGGTGGCGTGCCGCGCCGTCGCCGAATGCCGCGGCCGCACCGGCGTCGAGATGGAGGCCCTCACCGCGGTGAGCGCGGGGCTCCTCACCATCTACGACATGTGCAAGGCCGTCGACCGCGGGATGGTGATCGGCGACATCCGGCTTCTCGAGAAGGAAGGCGGGAAGTCGGGGCGGTTCGTCGCGTCCTGAGTCAAGCCCTCAGACGCCCAGCGCGCCCAGCGCCACGCCCGCCGCGGCGGCGCCCGCGATGACGCCGATGACGCCGGCGCGGTTGCGGACCAGGAGCCAGAGCGCGATCGCCGCGATGGCGACGGAGGGCACGGAGAAGGTCGCGGGGAATGGCGTCGAGGCGCTCGCACCGGGCCAGAAGACGTGCCACGCGAAGAAGACGGCGAGATTCGCGATGACGCCCACCACGGCGGCGGTGATCGCCGAAAGGGGCGCCTCCAGGTGCACGTCGTCGCGCGATCGCTCGACGTAGGGCCCGCCCGCAAGGATGAAGGCGAACGAGGGCAGGAAGGTGAACCAGGTGGCCACGCAGGCGCCGAGGACGCCTGCCGTGACGAGCGCCTCGGGACCGAGCAGCGCCTTGGTCCAGCCGCCGACGAATCCCACGAAGGCGACGATCATGATGAGCGGGCCGGGCGTGGTCTCGCCGAGCGCGAGGCCGTCGATCATCTGCCCCATGGTCGCCCAGCCGTGCTGCTCGACGGCCGCGTCGACGACGTAGGGAAGCACGGCGTACGCGCCGCCGAAGGTGACGAGTGCGGCCTGGGTGAAGAAGCGCGCCATCGCCGCGAAGTCGCCGGCCGCGCCGAACGCGGCGACGAGGATGGCGAACGGGATCGCCCAGGCCACGAGGGCTGCTGCCACCACCGTCGCGAGGTGGCGGGCAGAGACTTTCGCGTGCGCGGGGGGCGGCGTGTCGTCGTCGATGACGGCCGGCGCATGGGCCCCGGAAGGCTTCGCGGCATGGCTCGATCCGCGCGGCGCGAACCGCCTGCCGAGGAAGCCCGCCAGCGCCGCGCCGGCGATCACCCACGGGAAAGGCACCGAGAAGACGGCCAGCGACACGAACGCGGCCACCGCGATCGCCACCTGGAAGGGGCCGCGCAGCGCCTTCGTGCCGATGCGCACGGTCGCGGCCACCACGATCGCCACGACGGCGGGCTTCACCCCGGCGAGGATCGCGGAAACCAGCGGCGTGGTGCCGAAGACGAGGTAGACCCACGACAGGCCGGCCAGGAGCAGGAGCGACGGGGCCACGAAGAGCGTGCCTGCCACGATCCCGCCCCAGGTGCCGTGCAGCAGCCAGCCGATGTAGGTCGCGAGCTGCTGCGCCTCCGGCCCCGGCAGCACCATGCAGTAGTTGAGGGCGTGCAGGAAGCGCCGCTCCGAGATCCAGCGCTTCGTCTCGACCAGCTCGCGGTGCATGATCGCGATCTGCCCCGCCGGGCCGCCGAAGCTCACGAATCCGAGCTTGAGCCAGAAGCGCAGGGCCTGCGCGAAGGGGACTCCGGGGTGGCGCGGCCTCATTCGCCGGTCCCGACCGCGCGATCGCGGCAAGCCGCGTACAGGGCGTCGTAGAGGGGGAATGCCTGCTCCAGGAGGAGCAGGTCGTCGGCGCAATTGCGCCCGAGCCCCCGCGAGATGGCCACGAGCCCCGCGCATTCCGGCGCGAGGCCGAGGCGGCCCGTGTCCGCGCCGCGCACGATGGTCGCCAGGCGCGCCAGCGCGTCGTCCACGAGGCCGAAGTCGGCGACGAGCGCGTCGAAGGAGCACTGATCGCCGCGGTGGGTGAAGCGCACGCCGGGGACGTCGAATGCGCTCCCCCCGAGCGCCTGCGCCTTCTCGAGAACCTGCCCGGCCGGGACGAACACGATTCGCGCGAACGGGTCGATGAAGCGGCGAATGAGCCACGGGCAGGCAATGCGGTCGATCTTCGGCCGCTCGCGGGTGACCCACACGGACGGGGCACCCGGCCCCGACGGGATCGCGGGCTCGTCGAGCCGGGCGAGCAGGGGTCCGGAGAGCGAGCGCCACGCGTCCAGCCCGCCCTCGAGGAAACGCGCGTCGACGCCCCGCTCCCGCAGCGCGGCGGCGGCGTTGGCGCTGATCTCGTGGCCGTGGACGCAGTAGGCGACGACGGGCCGGTGGCGCGGAAGGTACTTCTCCCAGTCGTCGACCTGGAAGGGGTCGCGCCAGGTGGCACCGGCCACGAGCTTCGGGTCGGCGTCGAAGGCGGCGCGGCGGCGAACGTCCACGACGAGCGGCCAGTTGGACGTGCCGAGGGAGGAAAGAAGCGCGGAGGGAGCAATGCTCGGAGTGACGGTGTCCATGGTTTCCTCTCGGGAAGTCAGGAACGCAGGTCTTGGACGGGACACCGTCTTTGCCCGGAAGGGCGTCGGGAGCCTGCGACTTCCCGTTGAGCGCGCATCCTAGCGCGCCCGCCGCCCGCCGGGCAAGGTCCTGATTCAGTCGACGAAGAGGTCCTTGAAGGGCGGCGTGCCCGGCGTCACCGCGTAGCGGTCGAAGTCCGTGACGCCCGCCGCGCGCAGCACTTCCTCGTCGAGGAAGAAGTTGCCGGTGGTTTCTCGGCTCGCGCTCGTGAGGATGGCGTGCGCGGCGTCCGCCATGATGGCGGGATGCCGGCTCGCTGCGAGGATCTCCGGCGGGAAGTTGAACTCGACCGCGGCGGTGGCGATGGTGGTCGCCGGCCAGAGCGAGTTCACGGCGATGCCGTCGSCSCRGAAYTCCTCGGCCATGCCGAGCGTGCACAGGCTCATGCCGTACTTCGAGATCGTGTAGGCGGTGTGCGGCGCGAACCACTTCGCCTTCATCGCGAGCGGCGGGGCGAGGTTGAGGATGTGCGGGTTGGCGGACTTGCGCAGGTGCGGCACCGCGGCCTGCGAGCACAGGAAGGTCGCGCGCACGTTCACGCCCGTCATCAGGTCGAAGCGCCTCGCGGGCGTCTGCAGGGTCGGCGTGAGGCTGATGGCGCTCGCGTTGTTCACCAGGATGTCGAGGCCGCCGAAGGCGCCCGCCGCCTGGGCGACGGCGCGGGCGATGGCGTCCTCGTCGCGCACGTCCAGCGCGATGGCGAGCGCCTTGCCGCCGGCCGCCTCGATCTCCGCGGCGACGGTGTGGATCGTGCCCTTGAGCTTCGGGTGCGGCTCGGCGGTCTTGGCGGCGATCGCCACGTTCGCTCCGTCGCGCGCGGCGCGAAGGGCGATCTCGCGGCCGATGCCGCGCGAGGCGCCGGTGACGAAGAGGGTCTTGCCCGAGAGCGAGGCCATGTCCGCCTAGCGCCCCGTGAACGCGGGCTTGCGCTTCTGCACGAAGGCTCCCGTGCCTTCCGCGAAGTCGTGGGTGGGAATGCAGCGGCCGAACGAGGCGAGCTCGGCGTCGAGCTGCCCGGCCATGGGCCGCTCCCAGGTCTCGTTGAAGAGCGCCTTGGTGCGCCCGTAGGCGAAGGTGGGGCCCGCGGCCAGGCGCGCGAGGATTTCGGCGGCGCGCGACTCGAGCTCTTCCGGCGCCACGACCCAGTTCACGAGGCCCAGGGCGAGGGCCGCATCGGCATCGAGCCGCTCGCCCAGGAAGGCGAGCTCGAGGGCCTTCCTCAGCCCCACGATGCGCGGGAGCGTGAAGGAACTGCCGCCGTCGGGCGAGGTGCCGATGTTGGCGTAGGCGAGCGAGAGCTGGGCGTCGCGGGAGGCGATGGCGAGGTCGCAGGCGAGCATCACCGAGAGCCCGCCGCCCGCGCAGGCGCCGTGGACGCAGGCGAGCACCGGCTTGGGCATCGTGCGCAGGCGCTTCACGGAGGCGTGGAATCCCTGGCCCATCTCCTGGAAGCGGGGGCCGAGCTGGTCGAGATTGGCGTGGAAGAAGGCGACGTCGCCCCCGGCCATGAAGGCGCGGCCTGCGCCGCGCAGCATCACCGCGCGCACCGCTTCGTCCTCGGCCACCTCGCGCGTCACCCGGTCGAGGTCGCGCATGAGCGCCTCGTCGAGCGCGTTGAGCTTTTCGGGACGGTTCAGGGTGACGATGGCGGACGCGCCGCGGCGCTCGAGGAGGACGGTGTCGGTCATTGGGGCGGCTCTCCGGTGGGGGGGATGATACCCCGCTCGACGTAGAGGGGACGCAGGTGGTCGCGGAAGGAGGGCAGGCCCGCGGCGAAGAGCGCGCCCGCGAGCGCACAGGTGACGCCGCCCGCGAGGAAGGTCATCGGGGCCCCGATGCGCTCCGCGAGCGCGCCGGCGGCGAGGTGGCCCAGCGGGAGCGAGCCGATGAAGAACATCGTGTAGTAGCTCATGACGCGGCCGCGCTTGTCCTCCTCGACCACGCTCTGGATGATGGTGTTGCAGGTGGCCGCGGTCATGAACATGCCGAACCCGGTGAGCGCCATGAAGAAGGCCGAGAGCGGGACGGATCGCGAGAAGCAGAAGCCCGCGGCCCCCAGCCCCGCCGTGATGCCCGCGATCGGTATCCACTTGCCGAGCCCGCGCACCGAGGGCCGGCGTGCCAGGCTCACSGCCGAGATCACGGCCCCCAGGCCCACGGCGCCGATGAAGAGGCCCACGAGCTGGGCACCGCTTTCGAAGGTGCGCACCGCGATGGCGGGCATCAGCGTCGAGTAGGGACCCACGGAGACGCTCACGGTCGCGAGCAGCATGAGCATGCGGCGGAGGGGAACGAAGCCCATGGCGTAGCGCCAGCCGTCGGCGAGGTCCGCGAGCGGATGGCTTTCCTTGCGGGCCGGCGCGGCGCGCACGGGATGGATGCGCGTCAACGCCGCCAGCACGGCGAGGAAGCTCACGGCATTGATCGCGAAGCAGGCCGTCTCCCCCCAGGCCGCGACGATGAATCCCCCGATCGAGGGCCCGACGAGCCGCGCGCCGTTCATCAGGATGGAGTTGAGGGCGATCGCGTTGGGCAGGTCGTCGCGGTCGTCGAGGAGCTGCACGAAGAAGGACTGGCGCGTGGGCGTCTCGAAGGAGTTGGCCACGCCCGCGAAGAGGGCGAGCGCCGCGAGCTGCCCCATGGTGATCACGCCGAGACCCGACAGGATCGCGAGCGTGAGGGACTGGACGAAGAGGAGCGACAGGACGGTGATGAGGATCCGCCGGCGGTCCACGCGGTCGCCCAGCACTCCCGCGAACGGCGAAAGGACGAGGTAGGGCGCCGAGTTGAGGAAGCCCACGAGCCCCGTGAACCAGGTGGAGCCCGACAGCCGGTAGGCGAGCCACATGAGGGCGAGCGACTGCACCCAGGTGCCGATCATCGACACCGCCTGCCCGGCGTAGTAGCGCCGGAAGTTGGGCGATCCCAGGGCCCGCAGGCTGTGGGGTAGCGGCACGCCGCCGCTCAGGCCAGGCGCGCGAGCTGGGCGCGGATGTCGGCGAGCTTGGCGCGGAAGTCCGCGAGCCGCTTCTTCTCCTGGTCCACGACGGCGGCGGGCGCGCGCTCGACGAAGGAGGCGTTGCCGAGCTTGGCCTCGGCCTTGGCGATCTCGGCGTCGAGGCGGGCGGCCTCCTTCGCGAGGCGCTCGCGCTCGGCGGCGCGGTCGATCTCGACGTGCAGCATGAGCTTGCCGGCGCCGGTCACGGCCACGGGCGCGTCCGCCTCCGGGAGTGAAGGGACCACCTTCGCCTCGGAGAGGCGGGCCAGCGCCTGCAGGTAGGGAAGGAAGGCGGCCACCTCCGGGCCCGCCTGCACGAAGGCGGGGACGCGTTGCCCGGGAGGAAGGTCCATCTCGGCGCGCAGGTTCCGTGCGGCGTTGGTGAGCTCCTTGAGGGCAGCCACGGCCGATTCGGATGCCTCGTCGATCTTCTCCGGCTGCGGCTGCGGCCAGCGCGCGAGCATGACCGTGTCACCGGAGGCGCCGGCGAGCGGCGCGACCTTCTGCCAGAGCTCCTCGGTGATGAACGGGATCACGGGGTGGGCCAGGCGAAGCGTGGTCTCCAGCACGCGGATCAGCGTTCGGCGCGTGCCGCGCTGGGCCGCCTCGCTTCCCGACTGCAGCTGCACCTTGGCGGCCTCCACGTACCAGTCGCAATACTCGTCCCACACGAACTCGTAGATCGCGCGCGCGGAAGTGTCGAAGCGGTACTCCTCGAGGCCCTGCGCCACCGCGGCCTCGGCGCGCTGCAGCCGCGAGACGATCCAGCGGTCCAGGAAGGAAAGCTCCACGGGCGCGGCCACGTCGAGTCCCGTGTCCTTGCCCTCGCAGTTCATGAGCACGAAGCGGGTGGCGTTCCACAGCTTGTTGCAGAAACTGCGGTAGCCCTCGCAGCGCTTCAGGTCGAAGTTGAGCGTGCGCCCGTGCGTGGAGAGCGCGGCGAAGGTGAAGCGCAGGGCGTCCGCGCCGTAGGAGGCGATGCCCTCCGGGTAGTCGCGCTTGATGCGCTTCTCGGCGGCCTGGCGGTGAGCCGGCAGCATCAGGCCCTGCGTCGACTTGGCGAGGAGCTCCTGGAGCGTGATCCCGTCGATCACGTCCAGCGGGTCGATGGTGTTGCCCTTGGACTTGGACATCTTCTGGCCCTCGGCGTCGCGCACGATGGCGTTGATGAAGACGTCGCGGAAGGGCACCTCCCCCGTGAAGTGGAGCGTCGTCATGATCATGCGCGCCACCCAGAAGAAGATGATGTCGAAGCCCGTGATGAGGACGGAGGAGGGCAGGTAGAAGGGCCGCTCCTTCCCCATCGTCGCCTCGTCGGGCCAGCCGAGCGTGGAGAAGGGCACGAAGGCCGAGGAGAACCAGGTGTCGAGCACGTCCGGGTCGCGGGAGTCCTGGCAGATCTCCTTGCCGGCGGCCTTCGCCTTCGCCGCCGCCTCCTCGTAGTTGCGGCCGACGAAGGGCGTGCCGTCGGCGGCGTACCACGCGGGGATCTGGTGGCCCCACCAGAGCTGGCGCGAGATGCACCAGTCCTGGATGTTCTCGAGCCACTGGTTGTAGACCGTGGCCCACATGTCGGGGACGAACCGGGTGCGCCCGTCGGCCACGGCCGCGAGGCCCGCCTTGGCGAAGCCGTCCATCTTCACGAACCACTGGTCCGAGAGCATCGGCTCGACGACCGCATCCGAGCGCTGCGAGCGCGGCTGCATGAGCTTGTGCGGCTTCACGCTGTCGACCAGGCCCTGGCGCTCGAGGTCGGCCAGCACGCGCTTCCTCGCCTCGAAGCGGTCGAGGCCGCGGTAGGCCTCCGGCGCGTTCTCGTTGACCTTCGCTTCCAGCGTGAAGATGTTGATCATCTCCAGGCCGTGGCGGGCACCCAGCTGGTAGTCGTTGAAGTCGTGGGCCGGGGTGATCTTCACGCAGCCGGTGCCGAACTCCTTGTCCACGTACTCGTCGCCGATGACGGGGATCAGGCGGTCGGTGAGCGGCAGCCGGACCTTGCGCCCGATGAGGTGCGCGTAGCGCCGGTCCTCGGGGTGCACCGCGACCGCGGTGTCGCCCAGCATCGTCTCGGGGCGCGTGGTGGCGACCACGAGGTGGTCGGTGCCCTCGGCGAGCGGGTAGCGCAGGTGCCACAGCGACCCGTTCTCCTCGCGCGACTCGACCTCCAGGTCCGAGACCGCCGTGTGCAGCACCGGGTCCCAGTTCACCAGCCGCTTGCCCCGGTAGATGAGCCCTTCCTCGTGCAGGCGGACGAAGACCTCGGTGACCGCGCGCGAGCGCGGCTCGTCCATCGTGAAGTACTCGCGCGACCAGTCGCAGGAGGCGCCCAGCCGGCGCATCTGGCGCGTTATCGTGGAACCCGACTGCTCCTTCCAGGCCCACACGCGCTCGACGAACTTCTCGCGGCCGAGATCGCGGCGCGAGGTGCCCTCCTGCTCGAGCTGGCGCTCGACCACCATCTGGGTGGCGATGCCCGCGTGGTCCGTGCCGGGCTGCCACAGGACGTTGGCGCCGCGCATGCGCTGCCAGCGCGTGAGCACGTCCATGAGCGTCTGCTGGAAGGCGTGCCCCATGTGCAGCGTGCCGGTCACGTTGGGCGGCGGCAGCTGGATGGAGTAGGAGGGGCGCGAGGGGTCGAAGGAGGCCTTGAACCAGCCGCGGGATTCCCAGAAGGGGTACCAGTGCGCCTCGATGGCGCGGGGGTCGAAGCTTTTGGCGAGTTCCATGGATCGGGTGGGGCTAGCGGTTCGGGCGGCGCGCGAGGGCGGCCGCCACGGCGTCGCCGACGGCGTTGGCGATGTCCTGGCGCAGGTCGCCCAGCGCGGCGGCGACGGCGGCCTGGACCTCCGTCGTGAGCTGTTGCGCGATGCGCCGCTCCAGGTCCTGCGCGAGGCGGGCCTGGACGGCATTGACCACTTCGGCGACGACCTCGCGGGCGAGCGCGTCGCGCGGGGAGGTGGCGGTGTCGCGGGGCGCCGCGGGCGGGGCGGCAGGTGCGGGCGCCGCGGCGGGCCCGACGGGCGTGATGAGCTCGGTGAGCAGGGGAACGTCGGCACCCTCGCTCGCGCCGGGGCGAGGGGGAACGTGCCGCCGGAGGAGGGCATCGGCCTTGCCGAGGATGTCGCGGTCTTCATCCATGGCTCAGGCCTCCTTGATGGCGTTCACGTTGATCTCGTAGCCGCGCTTGCGGTAGAAGACGAAGCGGTTGCGCGCGTGCGCCTTGTCCTCCTCGTCGTTGCCGACGATCTCCAGCAGCCTCTCGAACGAGGCGAAGAACGGCGGCCATTCGGTGCCGAGGTTGAGCAGCACGTCGTGGTGGGGCAGCGACTCGTCGCCGGAGGCGAGGACCACCGGCGTCTCGGCGGCGATCGCGTCCGTGGCGCGGCAGTGGGGCACGAAGCGCGTGGACTGGTAGGTCCACAGCAGGCGGTCGAAGGAGGCGAGGAGCCCCTCGTCCGGCGCGAACACCACGAGGCGGTTGTCGCGCTCGGCCACCGTCGCCGCGAGGCGGCAGGCGTAGCGCAGCTTGTCCTCGGCGTAGTGGTAGAAGTCGATCCGCGTCACGCCGCGCGCTTCGCCAGGAAATTCGCGAGGAGCGCAACGGGACGCCCGGTGGCGCCCTTGTCGTGGCCGGACTTCCACGCCGTGCCCGCGATGTCGAGGTGCGCCCAGGGATAGGCCTTGGTGAAGCGCTCGAGGAAGCAGGCCGCGGTGACGGCCCCGCCGGCGCGCGAGCCGATGTTGGGGATGTCCGCGAAGTTCGACTTGAGCGCCTCCTGGTAGTCGTCCCAGAGGGGCAGGTGCCAGGCGCGGTCCCACGAGGCCTCGCCCGCGTGCACGAGCTCGCGCGCGAGGGAATCGGCGTTGGCGAAGAGGCCCGTGGCGACGTGGCCCAGCGCGATCACCATCGCGCCCGTGAGGGTGGCGATGTCGACCACGGCCGCGGGCTTGTAGCGCTCGGCGTAGGTGAGCGCGTCGCACAGGATGAGGCGGCCCTCGGCGTCGGTGTTGAGGATCTCGACGGTCTTGCCGGACATCGTGGTGACGATGTCGCCGGGCTTCACCGCGTTGCCCCCCGGCATGTTCTCGGTGGCCGGGACGATGCCCACGACGTTGAGCGGGAGCTTCATGAGGGCGGCGGCCTTCATCGTGCCCAGCACGCTCGCCGCGCCGCACATGTCGAACTTCATCTCGTCCATCTCGGGGGCGGGCTTGAGCGAGATGCCGCCGGTGTCGAAGGTGACCCCCTTGCCGACGAGGACCACGGGGGGCGCGTCCTTCTTCTTCGCGCCGCGGTGCTCGAGGACGATGAGCTTGGGCGGCTGGCGGCTGCCCCGCGCGACCGCGAGGAAGGCGCCCATGCCGAGCTTCTCCAGGTCCTTCTGCTCCAGGACCTCGCAATGCAGGCCGTGCTCCTCGGCGATCTCGTGCGCCTGCTCGGCCAGGTACGCGGGCGTGCAGACATTGGCGGGAAGGTTGCCCAGGTCGCGCGCGAGGTGGACGCCCTCGGCGATGGCCTGCGCGCGGCGGACAGCGGCCTCGCCCGGCGCGATGTCGCTGCGGCGGGGAACGCTCAGCACGACCTTGCGCAGCGCGCGCTTGGACTCCGGCGGCTTGCTCTTCATGCGGTCGAAGCGGTAGAGGCCCTCCATGATGCCGAGCACGGCCTGCTCGATGCGGAAGGCGACGTCGCGCTTGCGCAGCGCCACYTCGGTGAGGAAGAASGTGGCCTCGGTCGCCCCCGTCGWGCGCAGCGCCCTGATGGCCGTGTCGAYCGCCTTGCGGWAGCCGGACTCGCCCAGCTCGCGCTCCTTGCCCAGGCCGACCAGCAGGACGCGGTCGGAGGGAAGGCCGGTGAGGCAGTGCAGAAGGAGCGAGGTCCCCGCCTTGCCCTCGTGGTCGCCGCGGCGCAGAACCTCGGTGAGGAAGCCCTTGGACGCCTTGTCGATCGCCTGGGCGGAAGCGCTGAGCTTGCGGCCCTCGAAGACCCCGACCACGACGCATCCGGTGCGCTGCTTCTCGGGGCTGCCGCTCTTTATGCTAAATTCCATTTGTTTTCCTGTACTTGGGTGCTCGCGCCAGACCGCGATTATCCTTTGTTTGGGCGACCCAAGTCAAAGCGAACCGGGCTCACAGTCCCTTGATATTCGAACGCAGCCTCATCCGGGAATTCAGCCTCGTGGCGCTGGCCGTCGTGGCGGTCCTGCTCGCGCTGATCCTCACGCGGCTGCTGATCCTGCTGCTGGGCAAGGCGGCCGGGGGCGAGGTGCTGCCGGAGGCGGTCATCGGCCTCATCGCCTTCGGCATCCTCACCTACCTGCCGGTGCTACTGTCCATCGCGGCCTTCGTGGCGGTGCTGCTCACGCTGACGCGCAGCTTCCGGGACAGCGAGATGACCGTCTGGTTCACCTCGGGGCTGTCGATCGCGGCGTGGGTCAAGCCGGTGCTTCGCTTCGCGCTGCCCATCGCGGTCATCTGCGGCGTGCTCTCGCTGGGGATCGCGCCGTGGTCCGAGGCCCAGAGCCGGGAGTACCGGCGCCTGCTCGAAAGCCGCGACGAGCTCTCCGCGGTGACGCCGGGCGTGTTCGTGGAGTCGCGCCAGGCCGACCGCGTGCTCTTCGTGGACAAGCTCTCCGAGCGCGACGACGTGGTGAACAACGTCTTCGTCCAGTCGAGCCAGGCCAACCGCCTCGGCGTGATGGTGGCGCAGAAGGGGTTCGTCGAGAACGCGCCCAACGGCGATCGCTTCGTCGTGCTGCTGAACGGACGCCGCTACGAAGGCACGCCGGGCACGCTCGACTACCGGATGGCGGACTTCGACCGCTACATGCTGCGCATCGAGCCCCGGGAAGCCAAGAAGGACGCCACGCCTCCCGCCAAGTCCCTGAGCACGCTGCAGCTGCTGGACGCGCCCACGCCGCACAACATCGCGGAGCTGCACTGGCGGGTCGCGCTGCCGTTCTCGGTGCTGCTCATGGCGATCCTCGCGGTGCCGCTGTCCTTCGTGAACCCGCGCACCGGCCGCTCGTGGAACCTGGTGCTCGCGGTGCTGGCCTACGCGCTCTACAACAACCTGCTGTCCATCTTCCAGGCCTGGACCGCGCAGGAGAAGGTGCCCATCTGGCTGGGGCTCTTTCCGGTGCACCTGGCCGTCATCGCGCTGCTGGCCTACCTGCTGTCGCGGCAGATGGTCTCGCGGCGCTGGTTCCGGTCGGGACGCTAGGCGGGCTCGCTCGGGAAGGGCCGGCAAGGTATAATTTCGGGCTTCCCGCGCGGGCCGGTCCGCCGCCGGGAGTCGTTTGCAGGATCCACGGAGAGGTGGATGAGCGGTTTAAGTCGCACGCCTGGAAAGCGTGTTTAGGTTAACAGCCTAACGCGGGTTCGAATCCCGCCCTCTCCGCCAAATTCCCCTCCTGTCTAGACCACCCTAGACCACCTAAGCCCCGGAATTCTCTGGGGTTCCTCGTAGCAGCCTGTTTTGGCCCATTGGTCCTGATTGGTCCAATTTGGGCCTCAGTTGGT
>PQAI01000087.1 GCA_003105245.1 Betaproteobacteria bacterium
CCCCGGCGGTACCGTCCGGCGATTTCGGGCCGTCCTCCCCGCTGCCCGCCAAGCCGGGAGTCGCCGCCGCAGCGCCGACGCAATCCCAGGCCACGCCGGAAAAGCCGCGCGTCTTTCCGGGAACGGGCGTGTTCCTGAACTCGAAGCCGCTCCCGCCCGCGCCTCCCGCCGGCCCCGAGGAGGCCAGCCTCAACTTCGAGGGCCTCGACGTGCGCGAGGTCGCCAAGATCATCCTGGGCGATTACCTTCGCGAGTCCTACACCGTGCACCCCAGCGTGACGGGGCTGCTCACGCTGCGCACGATCCGGCCCATCCCGCGCAGCGCGCTGCTGCCGACGCTCGAGATGCTGCTGCGGCAGAACAACGCGGCGGTGATCCGCGAGGATGGCATCTACAAGGTCGTGCCGATCTCCGCGGTCCGCGGCTCGATCTCGCCGCAGCTCGGCGGCCCGCAGATGCCCATCCCGGCGGGCTACACCGTGCTCGTGGTGCCGGTGAAGTACGTGGGCGCCAAGGAGATGGCGAAGATCCTCGAGCCGTTCGCGGCCGACAACACGATCCGCGTCGACGAGGTCCGCAACCTCGTGGTCCTCGCGGGCAACCAGAAGGAGCTGCGCCACCTCGTCGACACGATCGCGCTCTTCGACGTCGACTGGCTCTCGGGCTACTCGGTGGGCATCTTCCCGGTGAGGAGCGCCGACGTGAAGACGCTCGTCGCGGACCTCGACAAGGTCTTCGGGCCCACGGGCTCGAGCCCGCTCTCCGGGATCGTGAGGGTGATCCCCATCGAGCGGCTGAACGCGCTGCTCATCGTGACCACGCAGCCCAAGTACCTGGATGCCGCGCGCACGTGGATGGAGCGGCTCGACCAGATCAGCGGCACCTCCGGCGGCTCGCGCCTCTTCGTGTACACGGTGAAGAACGGCAAGGCCGAGAACCTGGCCAGCCTGCTGAGCGAGCTCTTCTCGCGGCGCGGGTCGACCACGTCGGCGCCCACGCTGGCGCCGGGCTCGCGTCCCGCGCAGATCGGATCGGCCGGCATGACCGACGCGAGGGGGGGCACGGCGGTCGCGACCGCGTCGCCGGCCGCGTCCGCGTCCACGCCGGCTGCCGCCGCCACCTTCGCCATTCCCGGCTCGACGGGAGCGCCGTCCAGCGAGGTCCGCGTGATCGCCGACAAGGACAACAACGCGCTCCTCATCCTCGCCTCGCCCTCCGACTACGAGATCATCGAGACGGCGATCAAGAAGCTCGACGTGATCCCCAAGCAGGTGCTCGTCGAGGTGACCGTGGCCGAGGTGACGCTCAGCGACGACCTCAAGTTCGGCGTCGACTGGTTCCTGTCGCCCCGCACGCGCGGCGACGGCAGCATCACGAGCGGACAGCTCAACATGGGCAGCCTGCCCACGGTGCCGAGCGGTGCCGTTCCCGCGTTCACCGGCCTCCAGCTCATCAACCGCATGGGCGGCGACGTCCGCGGCGTGCTGAACGCCCTGGGCCAGGACGGGCGGCTGCAGGTTCTCGCCACGCCGCAGCTCATGGTGCTGGACAACCAGAAGGCGCAGATCAAGATCGGCGACCGCATCTCGGTGCAGACGCAGCAGCAGACCGTCGCCGGCACCAGCACCGGCGTGATCAACAGCTTCCAGTATCTCGATACGGGCATCCTCCTGTCGGTGACGCCGCGGATCAACTCCGGCGGCCAGGTCACCGTCGAGGTGAACCAGGAAGTGAGCGTGCCCGGAACCGCCTCCGGCGTGGCCGGCGCCAACCCCGACATCGCGCAGCGCTCGGCCACCACGACCGTCGTCGTCGCCTCCGGGGAGACGATCGTCCTGGGTGGCCTCATCCGCGAGGACAACCAGCGGAAGACCTCCGGCATCCCGCTGCTTTCCAAGATCCCGGTGCTCGGCGCGGCATTCGGCACGCAGAGCATCGTCAAGCGCCGGACGGAGACGATCCTCCTCATACGGCCGGTCGTCCTCACCAACGTCCGGGAGGCGGCAGAGGCCAGCGAGGAACTGCAGCGACGGATGCCCGCCCTGCAGGGCTTGCTGCCGCTGAAGCCCGCGGCGGCATCCACCACCCCGGCGAAGTAGCTTTGTCGGGCGCTGGCGACGGAAAATCGGGAAATCACTTGAGAATTGCGTGGTATCCTGTTGAAAAACATGGGACGCCCGACCTGTTGCAATAATCCAACACTGTTGTAAAAACCATCGGTATTTGTTTGACGATGGGGCAGATTTCCACTAGCCTTTGTCGGGAGTAACTCGTGAAGCGCATATCGGATGTGCAAGGCCCTGCGGGGCGCCGGCGAATGGCCGGTTGGGTGGTTGCGGGATTGATGCTGGCGGCGGCCGGGTGCGCGAGCGCGCCAGCCGACGTGACGAAGGACCGGGAGGCGATCGTCAAGGAGCGCTCGCAGGCCCGGTGGGACGCCCTGGTGGCGGACAAGCTGGACGTGGCCTACGGGTACTACAGCCCGGCGAGCCGTTCGGTGATGAGCCTCCAGGACTTCATCCGGTCGATCAAGTCGGGCTTCTGGAAGGCGGCCCGGGTCGACGGGGTGGAGTGCCAGAGCGAGGATAGTTGCGACGTCGACGTGACGATCGAATACCAGATCCAGGGAGCCCGGGCCAAGACGCCCCTGAGGGAATCCTGGATCCGAACGGATGGGCAGTGGTGGTACGTGAAAAAGAGTTGAGAAACTGGGGGTTTAGGCCCCTGGCAGCATCGAAGGACCTGTTTGTCATTCCCGGGCGACTGGGGTAGTATTTGCGTTCGTTGTAACCTCTAAAGTGATCACTTCAACACAAGGAGTAAACGAGAACATGAATTCCTTCCAGAAAAAAGCCCTGGCCGCCGCCGTCTTCGCGGGTCTCGGTTCCGGCGCCGCGATGGCCGGCCACGTCAACCCCGCCGGGCTTGGCCAGTTCCTCATCTACCCCTACTACACGGTTCAGCAGGCGAGCGGCAACGCCTACAACACGTACGTCACGGTGGTGAACACCACGACGGCCGGCAAGGCGGTGAAGGTCCGCTTCCGCGAAGGCAAGAACTCGCGCGAAGTGCTTGACTTCAACCTGTACCTGTCGCCCAACGACGTGTGGGTCGGCGTGCTCTCCCCGGCCGACTCGACCACCTCGTCGCCTGGCCGCCTGACGACGCCGGACACCTCCTGCACGCTGCCGGCCATCCCGGCGACGGGCGTCGACTTCCGTAACTACGCGATGGTCTCCGCGGAAGACTTCGTGGCCGACAAGTCGCTGGCCCGCACCCGCGAGGGCTACCTCGAGATGTACGAGCTCGCCACGGTCGTCGACTTCGCGCCGCGCCAGCTGCTCACGGACATCACGCACACCGCCGCCGGCGTTCCGCTCGACTGCACGTCGACCGGTACCGTCGTCGCGACCGACTTCGCCGCCCCGAACGGTGGCCTGGCCGGCACGGGCACCCTGATCAACGTGAACAACGGCTCCGACACCGGCTACAAGGCCGTCGCGATCGCCAACTTCCAGGACGCCCCCCTGACGCCGACCCTCGGCACGGAACAGGGCAACGCCACCAACGCGGATCCGTGGTCCGTCGTGACCGCCGCCCCGTCGATCGGCGCCGCCCCTGGCGACCAGTACTACCTGTCCGACTGGCCGTCCGGCGTGAACGCCGTGTCCGCCATGATGATGGCCTCGCAGGTCTACAACGAGTTCATCCTGGACACCGCGACCAAGTCGGCGACCGACTGGGTCGTGACCTGGCCGACCAAGCGCTTCTACTACGCCACGGCCACGCCGTGGGCCGCCACCACGCCGTTCACGGCGGCTGGCACGACGGCTGGCGCCTGCGAGACGATCAGCTTCTCCTACGTGAACCGCGAAGAGCGTGGTGCCGCCGCTACGGGCGCCGACTTCTCGCCGCCGCCGCCCGCCGGCCCGGCCTCGACGCTGTGCTGGGAAGCCAACGTGATCAGCATCCGTCCGGACAGCGGTTCCGGCGCCTCGCTGGTCCTCGGCTCGCAGAACGTCCGCGACATCCGCATCACCACCGGCGCGCAGAACGGCTGGGGCACGCTGTCCTTCACGGGCACGAACGCCACCACCAACGGCCTCGTCTCGCTCGCCTCGAGCGTCTCGGGCAACTGGAGCACGCTCGCCACGGTGACGGCCTCGCAGCGCTTCCTCGGCCTGCCGACGATCGGCTTCATGGTGCGCACGTTCAACAACGGCACGCTGACCTGCGGCACGGCCTCGTGCCAGGGCAACTACGGCGCCTCGTTCGAGCACAACTTCCAGCGCTCGATCTCGCCGAACATCTAACCACGGGCACCCTGTCGCGCATTGCAGTCCGTGCGACGCCCGAAGATGGAAGGACGGGCGGACTTCGGTCCGCCCGTTTTTTTTTCACCGCCGGACGCGCCGGCCCGGGAACTGGCCGGGCGTATAATTGTCATTGCTGATCCACGCCTTTGCAGAAGCGCAACAAAAGCGGACGCGGGGGCTGCCCGAAGGCGCAGCCGATACGCCGCCAGCCGCCCACTTGAAAGGGGAAGTTCGATGAAATCCGTTCAACACGACAGTTTCGGGCGCTACGGCCGCGCGGTCGCCGCCTGGGTCGGGGTTGTTGCGGCCCTCCTGATTCCGGCCTCCGCCCTTGCGGCGCAGGTCACGCTAACCTCGCCGACCACCGCGGGCATCACGTTCACGGTGAATTCGACGACGGGCACCGCGACCGCCATCTGCCCGTTCGCCAGCATCATCGGCGACGCCAATGGCAATCTCTCGTTCTCCTGCACGGGCAGCACGGCTACCCCGGACGCCGGCACGCTCGCGCTGAACACCTTCGGCACGGCGACGGGCATCCCCGTCACCAGCGGCTCGACCACCTTCACCGTCGCACGGACCGGCGGCACGACGGGTGCAGTGAGCGGCAATCTCAGCGTCACCGGCGGCTGTACCCTGAGCACCGACGTCGTCAATTTCTCGAGCGGCTCGGGCGTTCCGTCTCCCGCCTCGGTCACCCTTAACGCCGCCGGCGCAACCCAGAACACCTCCTGCACCGTCACGCTCGCCACGGGCAACGCCAACCTCGGCAGCCCGTCCACCTTGTCGGTGAACATCACGGCCCAGTCGCCGGGCACGCTCGTCCTGAACACCGCCAGCACGTCGTCGTCGATTGCCGTCACCAGCGGCCAGACCACCATCGGCGTTTCGCGCAACAACGGCACTTCGGGCGCCGTGAGCGCCACCGTTGGCGTGACCGGCGGTTGCACGCTCTCCGCGACCAGCGTTTCCTTCGCGGACGGCTCCACCTCGGCCTCCCCGGCTTCCATCACCGTTGGTGCCGGCAGCGCGGCCGGAAGCACGTCGTGCCAGGTCACCCTGTCGAACCCGACGGGTGGCGCGTCCCTGGGCACGCTCACGAGCACCAGCATCGCGATCACTGCGGCCTCGGTGCCGCCGCCGCCCTCGGGATGCACGACCAACGCGACGAAGACCGTCGCCTGGGCCGGCCAGCCGTTCTTCGAGAACCTGAAGGCCGGCGAGACGCTGGCGATCTCCGTGAACATGGCCACCTACCCGCTCGCGTCCCGAACGGACTACCTGCTGCAGGTCGTGGAAGGCGGCGGCCTGAGCAACGGCGCCGATATCCAGTTCACCATCTCCAACTGCCCGGGCGACTTCAACGCCGTCGCGAGGCTGGGGTCCACCGCCTGCATGATGCACACCTCGGCCCTGGGCGGCAGCCTCATCTGGAAGAACGCGCCGCAAACGACGACCCGCACGCCCATCTGCTGGCTGCCGCAGGGCACCGGCACGGCCTACTTCAACATCCGGCCGATCATGCGCCCGACGCCTTCGCCGCCGGACGCGCCGGGCACGACGAGTTGCCCGATCGGATTGACCTGCAACTTCAGCTTCGCCCTCTCGCGATAGCCGATCTCCACCAACCCCACGGCCCGCATGCCCCCGCATGCGGGCCTTTTCATTGGCAACCCGAGCCCCCCATGTCCCGACTTCCCGCAAGATTCGCAGTCTTCCTCCTCGCCATCCCCACCGCGCTCGCCGTTGGCGCGGCCCGCGCGGACGATCCCGTGCTGGCGCAGTACAAGGACGCCGTCGTCACCAAATCCGATTTCGACGCCTACATGGAGCGCGTGCCGGCCCACATGCAGCGCGAGGCGCGGGCGGACGGTGAGCGCAACGAGAAAGTGGTGGACCTCATCTTCACCAACCGCATCCTCGCGCAGGAGGCGCGCGCCAAGGGGCTCGACAAGGACCCGGTGATGGCCAAGCGCATCGAGCAGCAGGTCGAGGCGTTCCTCGCGCAGCAGTACACGGCCCGCATGGAGCGCGAGGTGCCCATTCCCCCCAATCTCGAGGCGCGTGCCCGCGAGCTCTATCTCGTCAGTCCCGAGCGCTACACCGAGCCGCCGCGCATGGGCCTGTACCACATCCTCGTCGATCTCAATGGCCGCACGCGCGAGATGGCGCTGCAGCGGGCCCGCGAGATCCGTGCCAAGGCCCTGGCAGGGGAGGACTTCCTCGAGCTCGCCGCCAGGTACTCGAACGACCCCGGCCTCAAGATCAACAACGGCAACATCGGCTTTCCCTCGAAGGACGAACTCGAGCCCCCCGTGAGCGAGGCCGGATTCCGGCTCAAGGCGGATGGCGAGATCTCGGAGATCGCCGAGACCCGCTTCGGCTTCCACATCCTCAAGCGCGTGGGCTTCAAGCCCGGACACGTCCGCAAGTTCGAGGAAGTCAAGGACACCATCATCGAGGACCAGATCGCGAGGCTGCGCTCGGACGTCTCCCTGAAGCACATCGACGCGATCCGCCGCAGCCCCGAGATCCGCTGGAATGCCGCGACGGTGGCCAGCCTGAGAACCGAGCTCTCCCAGGAGGAGCTCGAGAAGGTGCGACGCCAGGCTGCGCGCATGAAGGAGGAAGAGGCCAAGGCGAAGGCAATGTCCGGCAGCGCCCAGAAGAAATAGCGCAGGATGCTCGCCACGGTCTACGCGAACCGCTGGCTCCTCGCCTCCTTCCTCCGGCGGGAGCTGAGCACGCGTTACGCCGGCTCGGCGACCGGCGCCGCCTGGGCGATCCTGCATCCGCTGGCCCTTCTCGCCGTCTACGGATTCGTCTTCAGCCTCGTCTTCCGGGTGCGATTGCCCGCGGATGCCGGCGGCGCCAGCTACACCGCCTTCGCCGCCGTCGCGCTCTGGCCGTGGATCATGTTCTCCGAGGGCATCGTGCGGGGCATGGCGGCGGTGCACGAGAACGCGAGCCTCGTCCGCAAGGTCGCGTTCCCGCATGCGCTGGTGGTCTACGCCGCGGTGGGATCGTCTTTCCTCGTCCATCTCGCGGGCTACGCGGTCGTTCTCGCGGCCCTCGCGGCCCTGGGGGAGCCGCTGCACCTGGCGCGCCTGCCCTTCGTCCTCTTCCTGCTCGCGCCGCTGCTCCTCGTCGCGACCGGCGTGGCCGTCGTGCTGGCCGCACTGCAGACGCTGCTCAAGGACGTCGAGCAGGTGGTCTCGATCCTGCTCATGGTCGTCTTCTACGGCACGCCGATCCTCTATCCGCTTTCCTTCGTGCCTGCGCCGTTCGGCGACTGGATGGCGTGGAGCCCGCTCGCGAGCCTGGCCGAGCGGCTTCGTGACGTGCTCATCGCGGGCCAGGGTCTCGCGTGGACGGATGCGGGATACTGGGCGATAGGCATCGCGACATGGTGGGCCGGGCAGGCGTTCTTCGAGCGCGTCTCGCCCCATTTCGAGGACTTCCTGTGAGCCCGGCCGCGCCGGCGCGAAGCGATGACGCAGCCAGCGCGCGACGAGGTCCTTGAGGCCGCCGGGCGCATCGCCGGGCTTTCCCGCGAGGGTCGCAAGGAGGAAGCGCTCGCCGAGGGTCGGGCATTGGCGGCGGCGCACCCGGCGCGCCCCGAGGCGCGCTTCCTGCTGGGTTCCCTCCTCGCCGACCTCGGCCCTCGCCCGGAGGCGGAGTCCGTGCTTCGCGATTGCCTGGCCCGGTGGCCGGGGCTCCTGCCGGCCCGCTCGCTCCTGGGCGAGCTTCTCTTCGACCGGCGTGACTTTCCCGGCGCTCTCGAGTGCTTCCGGGCGGTGGCGGGGACGAGGCCGGACGATGCGCGCGCCTGGAACAACGTGGCCGTGGCGGCCCTCGCCCTGGGAAGGCTCGACGAGACCGAGACGGCCGCCCGCCGAGCGGCCGGCCTGGACGCGGGAAGCGCAAGCTCCCGGCTCGTGCTGGCCAAGGCGCTCGCTGCGCGCGGCAGGAACGGCGAGGCGCTTGACGCCCTGCGCGATTGCCTGTCCCTCGATCCCGGCGACAGTGAGGCGCTGGACCTTCAAGGGCGCCTGCTGGCCCAGGCGGGCGCGTACACGCGCGCGGCGGAGTCGTTTCGCGCGGCGATCGCGGCCGGGGCCGGGGCAGCAACCGCAAGCCGTCTCGGCGACACGCTGCTCCAGGCGGGCGACGCGCCTGGCGCCGTGCGCGCGTATGGCGAGGCGGAATCGCGCGAGGGGACGAATGCCGCGGCGAACGCGAGCCGGGCGCTCTTCGCCATGCACTTCGACGGCGCCCGCGACGCCACGCGACTCTTCGAGGCCCACCGCGAATGGGCGAGCCGCTACGCGGCCACGCCCTCGGCGGACGGTTTCTCCAACGGCCGTGAACCGGAAAGGCGCCTGCGGATCGGCTACGTGTCGCCCCGCTTTCGCGCGTCGTCGGCCGCCTTCCTGCTGTTGCCCGTCCTGGAAGCGCACGATCCGGCGGGCGTGGAGTTGCACTGCTACGCCGAGCAGGAGGGCGGCGACGGGATCTCCGAGCGGATCCGGTCGCGTGCGGCCGGGTGGACGGACACCCGCGCGCTGGACGACGACGCGCTGGCGGCGGCGATCCGGGGCGACGGGATCGACGTCGTGGTCGATCTCGCGGGGCACACTCCCGGGAACCGCCTGCGCGCGCTTTCCCGCAAGCCGGCGCCGGTCGTCCTCACCTGGCTCGACTACTGCGACACGACCGGATGCGGGGCCTTCGACGCGCTCCTGACCGACTCGCTTCACTCGCCGCCCGGCGACCGCCAGCGCTTCGTCGAGCGCCGCCTGCGCCTCGATCCCCTTCGCTACTGCTACGCGCCCCCGGATTACGCGCCCCCGGTCACGCTGCCGCCTTCCGCCAAGGGCGACGCGGTGACTTTCGGCGCCTTCCACCGCTTCGCGAAGATCGGTCCCGAAGTGCTTCGGGCCTGGGCGGAGCTGCTGGCGCTCGATCCCCGCTTCCGGCTGGTGATCAAGAACGACGCGCTGAACGACGAGGGCGAGCGCGAGCGCCACCGCGAGCGGCTCGCGCGGGCGGGCCTGCCCGCCGACCGGCTCGAGCTTCGGCCCGCGTCGCCGCACGCGCAGGCGTTGCGCGAGTACGGGGACGTGGACATCGCGCTCGACGCGTTTCCCTACAATGGCGGCATCACCACGCTCGAGGCGCTCTACATGGGCAGGCCGGTGGTCGCCTTCGCCGGCGACACCCTCATCTCGCGGCAATCGTCCGCCATCCTGCGCGCGGCGGGGCTCGACGCCCTCGTGGCGGCCGACGCGAAGGCGATGATCCGCCTGGCTGCCGGCCTCGCCTTCGACCGCGACGGCCTGGCGCGGCTGTGTGCCGGACTGCGGGCACGCCTCGTCGCATCTCCCGTGTGCGACGCTTCGGCGTTCACGCGCCGGCTCGAGGCTGCCTACCGTGCCGCGTGGCGCGACTGGTGCGCGGGCCGTCCCATCGGGGAATCGCGATGACCGATGCCGAGGAGCTCGCCGCCGCGCAGGGTCTCCTGCGTGCCGGCCGCCTGCAGGAGGCGGGCCTGGCCTTCGCCGCCCTGACCGAGCGCCTGTCGGGACGGGCGGACCTCTGGCACCTGCGCGCAATCGTCGAGCACCAGCGCGGCAACGTGCCGCAGGCGCGCGAGCTCGCCGCGCGCGCGATCGCGCTGGATGCATCGTCACCCGGCTTCCACCTGCTCGCCGGGCACGTGGCGGTCGACGCGGGGGACCTTGCCGCCGCCGCGAAGCATTTCGAGGATGCGGTCGCGCGCAGGCCGGACTGGGCCTCGGGGTGGCTCGCGCTGGGCAACGCCCGCTTCGACGCCGGGGACGCCGCGGCCGCCCGCGAGGCATTCGTTCGGGCCGTCGCCCTCGATCCGGGCGCCGCGCGTGCCTGGAACGCGCTCGGGCTTGCCGAGCTGGATCTCGCGCGCCCGCAGGAGGCCACGCAGGCCTTTCGCAACGCCCTGCAGGCGGATCCCCGCCACGCCACCGCCCACCTGAACCTCGCGCGGGTGGCCAACCGCGAGGGCCGTTTCGAGGACGCGCTGGCGAGCCTGGCGGACGCGCTCGCCGCCGATGCCCGGCTGGCGGAAGCGCTGCTGTTGCGCGCGCAGATCCTGCGCAGGCAGCGCGACCCCGGCGCCAGGCAGGCGCACGAGGACGCGGTGCGGCGGCTGCCGGACGATCCGCGGATCCGCGTGGCGCAGGCGGAGTATCTCGCGGAGCAGGGGCTCGCCGAGGAGGCGCGCGCCGAGTTCCGGCGGGCGGAAGCCCTCGATCCGCGCAACCTGCGCGCCGCGCTCGGGGCCCGGCTCGTCCTTCCCGCCATCTACCGCGATGCCGAGGACCTGGAGGCCAACCGCGCCCGGTTCGCGCGGGGGTTGGAGGAGCTGCACGCCGAAGCCCCACGGTTCTCCGGCGCTTCCCCCGCGGCGGCCCTCTCCGGTGCCACGTGGACCAATTTCTTCCTCGCCTACCAGGGCAGGAACGACCGCGAGCTGCAATCGCGTTACGGCGACTTGCTCGACAAGGTCCTGCGCCCGCGCCTCCCGCAATACTTCGGCGAGCGAAAGGCGCCGCGCCGCGAGGGGAGGCTGCGCGTGGGCTTCTGCAGCTATTTCTTCTACGACTGCACCGCCGGCCGCTACTTCGCGAGCTGGATCCTCGACCTGGATCCGGCGCGCTTCGAGAAGGTCGTCTTCTACTCCAATCCGCGGGTCACCGGCGACACGAGGAAGATCATGGCGGCCGCGGACCGCTTCCACCACGTGGCCGGTCGTCCGCTGCTCGCCGTCGCGCAGGCGATCGCCTCGGAGGAACTCGACGTGCTGGTCTATCCCGAGCTCGGCATGCACCCGGACACCTTCGCGCTGGCGGCGCTTCGACTCGCGCCCCTGCAGGTCGCCGGCTGGGGGCACCCGACCACCAGCGGCCTCGCGTCCATCGATGCCTACGTGTCGTGCGCGGACATGGAGCCCGAGGGCGCGCAGGAGGCCTACCGCGAGCGCCTGGTCGGCCTGCCGGGCATCGGAACGCGCTACGCGCGTCCCCGCACCGCATCCACGAAGGCCCGGGAGGACTTCGGCCTGCCCTCGGATGCGACGCTCTACCTGTGCCCCCAGTCGCTCTTCAAGATCCATCCCGACAACGACGGGCTCTTCGCCCGGGTTCTCTCCGGCGACCCGCGCGGACGCCTCGTCTTCCTCGGTTACCGCGAGGACGCCGTCGATTCCCGGTTCCGCGAGCGTCTCCACGCCCGCCTCGCGAAGGCGGGGATGGAGGGCGAAGGCCGGACCCACTTCCTCGGCTTCCTCGCCCACGACGACTACCTGCGGGTGAATGCGCTCTGCGACGTGATGCTCGACACCCTGCACTGGTCGGGGGGCAACACTTCCCTCGACGCCATCGCCGCCGGCCTGCCGATGGTCACCCTGCCCGGGCCGCTCATGAGGGGGCGGCAGAGCGCCGCCATGCTCCGCCGCCTGGGCCTGGAGGAGCTCGTCGCCCGCGACATCGGGGACTACGTCCGCATTGCACAAGAGCTGGGGGCGGAGCCGGACTTGCGGCGCGACATCCGCGGGATCCTCGAAGCGCGCGCGGACGCCATCTTCGACGACAAGACGCCGGTGGCCGCGTTGGCCGAGGTCCTCGAGGATCTCGCCCGTCGCCCGGCCTAGGCCCCCGCAGGCGCGAGAAGCGCGTTCCGGACGTCGTCGATCACGCCCCGCCAGTCTCCCGCCGCCTTCTGGCGGAAGAGACGAAGGCTCGGGTACCAGGGCGAGTCCTCGCGGTCGAGGAGCCAGCGCCAGTCGGGCGCCTTCGGCAGCATCACCCAGGCGGGGCGGCCCAGCGCGCCGGCGAGGTGGACGACCGAGGTATCGACGCTGACGACGAGATCGAGCGCCGAGACGGCCGCGGCAGTCTCCGCGTAGGTGGCCAGCTCCGGGCCGAGGTCGACGAGGCGCGGGTGGGCGAGCTGCGCGAGCTCGCGCGCGCGCGGTCCCACCTGCAGGCTGAACCAGCGGTGCCCCTCCAGGTCGAGCAGGCCGGAGAGCGCGGCGAGCGCGCAGGAGCGGTTGCGGTCGTTGTGGTGGGCCGGATTGCCGCCCCAGACGATCCCCACCGTGCGCCCCGCAGCCCCCGCGAGGCGCTCGCGCCAGCGCCGGACCTTCGCCTCGTCGACGGCGAGATAGGGCGGGGGATTGGGAATCGCGTCGAGCCCGACCCCGAGCCACCGGGGAACGCTCATGAGGTTCACGTAGCAATCGATGCCCGCGGGAAAGGTCCCGGGCTCGACGAGGGTCACGCGGGGATCGACGGAGCGCAGGATCTCCGCGAGGACGCTGGCGGCCTCCAGGACGACCCTCGCGCCGCGATCGGCGAGCGCCGGCAGGAAGCGCGCGAACTGCAGCGTATCGCCGTGGCCCTGCTCGACGCGCACGTAGAGCGTCCTGCCGGCGAGCGGCTCTCCCCGCCACGGCGGCAGGCCCGGAACGACGAGGTTGCGCGACGCGAACTCCCGGCAGCGCGCGCGCCACTCGAACTCCTCCCACCCGCGGGCGTAATCGCCGATGGAGAGCAGGGCGAGGCCCCGGTTGTAGTGGGCCTCGGCATGGSCCGGRTCCAGTTCCAGGCTRCGCCCGAAYTCGGCRAGGGCCTCSGCGATGCGGCCGTSCTCCTGGAGGGCCACGGCGAGGTTGCTGTGCGCCTCGGCGCTTCGCGGATCGAGCTCGCACGCGCGCGCCTGGCAGTCGATCGCCGCGCGGATCTCGCCGCGGCGGCGGCGGCAAAGGCCGAGGTTCGCGTGGAAGGCGGGCAGGTCCGGGCGCATCGCGGCGGAGGCCTCGAGGCGCTCGAGCGCGGTGTCGAGATCGCCGCGCTGCATGGCGAGAACGCCCAGGTAGTGCGTCGCGAAGGCATTGCGCGGGTCGACCGCCAAGACTTCCTCGTAGAGCGCCCGCGCCTCGTCCAGGCGGCCGGCCTGGTGGCGGCCGGTGGCCTGGGCAAGCAGGGCCTGCGGATCGCGCGTCCTGCCCGGGGCATTGGCGGCGGGGACCGTCCCCAGGGCGCCGCAGCAATCCTTGTAGCGCTTTCCGCTGCCGCAGGGGCAGGGCGAGTTGCGGCTGGGCGGTGGGGCGGAGATCATGCGGTTGGGGCGAAGGCGCCGGGCCGCCGGGAGGGCCGGCGGCTCGCGTGACGGGAAGGATACCCGCGCGCCGCCGCTTTCGCGCACGACGCCGGCCCCGGGGCCGGCACGAGGGAGGATTCGCCGGTTGGACGTTTCGCTCTGGGCCCTGTTCGT
>PQAI01000088.1 GCA_003105245.1 Betaproteobacteria bacterium
ATGCGCCACCGCCTGCCGCACTTCGGCCACCTCTTCGCGAGCTCGGGCTACGCGGCGGGCTACTACGTCTACATGTGGGCCGAGGTGCTGGACGCGGACGGCTACGGGGCCTTCCAGGAGGCGGGGAGCTGCTTCGACCCCGCCGTCGCCGAGCGGCTGCTGCGCTACGTCTATTCCGCGGGCGGATCGCGCGACCCGTCGGAGGCCTACCGCGCCTTCCGGGGCCGCGACCCCTCGGTCACCCCGATGCTCGCCAAGCGCGGCCTCGTCCCCGAGCCCCAGCCCGCCTGACCCCTAGTCCATCTGGGCGAGGAGGTGGGCGTTGCCGCCGGCGGCGACGGTGTTGACGGAGACCGTGCGCTCGCACTCCAGGCGCCACACGGGGTAGCGCGCGGGCGAGCCCTCGGGCTCGATCACCGGGATGCGGGTTCCGGCGCGGGCGGCCACGGCGCGTGCCGCATCGGCGGCCTGCGCAGTCTCGCCGGCCATCACCGCAGCCAGCGAACTCATCGCCGCCCATTGCTGCGTCGTCGCCTTTACCGCCGCGATCGCCGGCCATCCTGCGCCGCGAACCCAGGCGGCCACCTGCGCCGCATGGGTGGGGTCTCCGGCGGTGACGAGCAGGACCGGATTGCCGGCCGCCACCGCGGCCATCGCCTGCATCAGCCATGCGGAKGCRCGATCGGAAGCGTCGCCGAGCGCCACGGTGAGCCCGCGCGGATGCGCGCGCCAGGTGTTTCGCTCGCCGGTGGGACCGGGGAGTTCCCGCTCGGCTCCGTCCGGAATGGCGTCGACGAGTACTTGCGCGTGCGCGGCGAAATCGCCCCCCGCCTGCCGGGCGATCGTGGCGAGGACTTCGCGCCGGTCGATGCCGAGCGTCGCCGCCTGGGTCACCTCGGCTGCGGCGATCGCGCAATCGGCATGGGCCTCGACCGCGCCGTGCGGCAGCGGCGGCTCGCCGGCGACCGGGGCGGCGGCCGTGGCGCGCACCAGTGCCCGCAGGTAGCGCGGCCCGCCGGCCTTGGGCCCCGTCCCCGACAGGCCCTCGCCGCCGAAGGGCTGCACGCCCACGACCGCGCCCACGATGTTGCGGTTCACGTAGACGTTGCCGGCGCGGATGCGTCCCGAGAGGAAGTCGATCGTGGAGTCCAGCCGGCTGTGGATGCCGAAGGTGAGCCCGTAGCCCGTGGCGTTCAGCTCCTCGACCACGCGCGCGAGCTCGCCGCCCTTGAAGCGCACCACGTGCAGCACGGGGCCGAACACCTCGCGGCCCAGCTCGCCGATGGAGCCGATCTCGAAGGCGACGGGTGCCACGAAGTGCCCGTGCCTCGATGCCGGCGCAGGGGCTCGCGCGACGAGCCTGGCGCTCCTCTCCAGCCGCGAGACGTGGTTTTCGAGCCCCGCGCGTGCCGCCTCGTCGATGATGGGCCCGACGTCGGTCGCGAGTTCCGCGGGGTCGCCCACGGCGAGCTCCGCCATGGCGCCGGCGAGCATCGGCAGCACCCGATCGGCGATCTCCTCCTGCAGGCAGAGGACGCGCAGCGCCGAGCAGCGTTGCCCCGCGCTGTCGAATGCGCTGGAAATCGCGTCCGACACGACCTGCTCCGGCAGGGCCGAGGAGTCGACCACCATCGCGTTCTGCCCGCCCGTCTCGGCCACCAGCGGCACGTTGCCGCGCAGTGCCAGCGTGCGGTGGATGATCTCGGCCACCTCGGTGGAGCCGGTGAAGACGACGCCATCCACGCGCGCGTCGGCCACCAGTCGCGCGCCCACGGCCTCGCCGGTGCCTGGCAGGAGCTGGATCGCATCGGGCGGAAACCCGGCCTCGTGCAGCAGCCGCACCGCCTCCGCGGCGATGAGCGGGGTCTGCTCCGCGGGCTTGGCCACCACGGCGTTGCCGGCGGCGAGCGCCGCGGCCACCTGGCCGAGGAAGATCGCGAGCGGGAAGTTCCASGGGCTCACGCAGGCCACCACCCCGAGCGGCGTGCCCGGGTCCTCGTCGCGGATGCGCCGGGCRTARTAGCGGCAGAAGTCCACGGCTTCRCGCACCTCGCCCACGGCGTTGGGGAGCGTCTTGCCGGCCTCGTGAACCGCGAGGTGCAGCAGGCCCGCCTCGCGTTCCTCGAGAAGATCGGCGGCGCGTTCCAGCAGGCGAGCGCGCTCTTCGACGGGCGTGGCGCGCCAGGCCTGGGCGTCGCGGGCGCGGGCGAGTGCGCGATCGACCTCCGTGGCCGTGGCCTCTACCGCGTGGCCTACAACCACGCGCGTGTCCGCGGGGCTTCGCACCGCCTGGGCGCGCGGGCTGTCCATCATTCCGGATTCGCCAGCCACCATCGGCACGGCAGTCCACTCCCGGGATGCCGCCTGCGCAAGCGCGGTCTCGAGGCGAGAGAGCGCGAGCTCGTCGGCGAAATCGATGCCGCGTGAATTGCGCCGGTCGGGGTAGATCGCCGGCGGGACCGGCACGCGCGGGTGCGGCGTGGCGCCGAAGGGCCGGGCCGTGGCCACCGGATCCTCGAGGAGCTTCTCCAGGGGCACCTCGGGGTCGACGATCTGGTTCACGAAGGACGAATTGGCGCCGTTCTCCAGCAGCCGGCGCACGAGGTAGGCGAGCAGCGTCTCGTGCGTGCCCACGGGCGCGTAGATGCGGCAGGGCAGCCCGAAGTCGGGCGAGCCCACCACCTGGTCGTAGAGCGTCTCGCCCATGCCGTGCAGGCACTGGAACTCGAAGTCGCGGTGGGTTCCCGCGATCTCAGCCACCTGGCACAGGGTGGAGGCGTTGTGGGTGGCGAACTGCGGGTAGACGAGGGAGGGCTCGGCCAGCAGCTTCCTCGCACAGGCGAGGTAGGCGACGTCGGTGTGGCTTTTCCGCGTGAAGACGGGGTAGTCGGCGTGACCGGCCACCTGCGCGCGCTTCACTTCGGAGTCCCAGTAGGCGCCCTTCACGAGCCGCACCATGATGCGCCGGCCGCTCGCCCTCGCGAGGTCGAGCACCCAATCGGTCACGAAGGGCGCGCGCTTCTGCACCGTCTGGATCACGAACCCGAGGCCGTCCCAGCCGGCGAGCCGCGGGTCGCGGGCCAGCGCCTCGAAGAGGTCCAGCGAGATGTCGAGGCGGTCGGCCTCCTCGGCGTCGATGGTGAGTCCGACGCCCTGTGCCTTGGCGCGCATGGCCAGTTCCACCAGGCAGGGCAGGAGCTCGTCCATCACGCGCGCGTGCTTGGCGCGCGAGTAGCGCGGGTGCAGTGCGGAGAGCTTCACCGAGATGCCGGGACCCGCGTAGATTCCGCGCCCGGCCGAGGAGCGGCCCACCGCGTCGATGGCGGCGAGGTAGATGCGCCGGTAGCGCGCCGCGTCCTCCTTCGTCATCGAGGCCTCGCCCAGCATGTCGAAGGAGTAGCGGTAGCCGCGCGCTTCCTTGCGCCGGGCGCGTTCCAGGGCCTCGTCGATCGTCTCGCCCAGCACGAACTGCGAGCCGAGGTAGCCCATGGCCGCCTTGGTGGCCGCGCGGATCACCGGCTCGCCGGCACGCGCGAGGAGCGTCGTGAGCGCGCCATCCAGGCCCTTCGGGTTCGATTCGGCGCGCGCGAGGGTGCCGGAGACCACGAGCCCCCAGCAGGCGGCGTTCACGAAGAGCGAATCGCTCGCGCCCACGTGCGCCCGCCAGTCGCCGCGCGAGAGCTTGTCGCGGATGAGGCGGTCCGCGGTCTCCGCATCCGGGATGCGAAGGAGCGCCTCCGCCAGGCACATGAGCGCCACACCCTCCTCGGAGGAGAGGTCGAACTCGCTCATGAGCGCGTCCACGCCGGAGGAACCGGCGCGCTCGGCGCGCACGCGGGCCACGAGGGAGCCGGCGCGGGCGCGGATGCGCTCCAGCGCGGACTCGTCGAAGGCCGCGGCCGGGATGAGCGGCGCGAGCGCTTCGGCCTCGGGCAGGCGGTAGGCGGCGGCGATGGCCTCGCGCAGGGGCGGCAGCGAGCGGGCGAGGCGGGGCGGCGGGGGCGCGAGATCGGAGGTCATGGGGCGGCAGACTATCACGCGTGTCGCGGGATGTTGTCTGGTAATGAGCCGCTCTTGCCGTAGAATCGCAGGCAATTCCCGACGCTGGACAAGAGATATGACGGCAAAGCAGCTTTATGACCGAACGATCGATGCCACCGACCGGCGCATCCTGGCCGAGCTGCAGAGGAACGGGCGCATCACCAACGTCGAGCTGGCGGGGCGCTGCCACCTGAGCCCGGCGGCCTGCCTGGTGCGCGTGCGCGCGCTGGAGCAGTCTGGCTACATCCAGGGCTACCGCGCGATCCTCGACCCGGCGAAGCTGGGGCAGGCGATGGTGGTCTTCGTCGAGATCCGGCTCGACCGCACCACGAGCGACGCCTTCAAGCGCTTCGCGAGCGCCGTGGCGGGCATCCCGGAGATCGTCGAGTGCCACATGGTGGCCGGCGGCTTCGACTACCTCATCAAGGTGCGCGTCGAGAGCATGGCGGTCTACCGCGACGTGCTCACCAAGGTGCTGGTGGAGCTGCCGGCGGTGCGCGAGACGCACACCTTCGCGGTGATCGAGGAGGTGAAGAACGACCCCACCATCCACCTGCCGCTCGCGCGCGAGCGAGGCCGGCGCTAGGAGGCGGCGGCCCKKCGCCAGTAGCTCAGGGTGTCSGAGCCCAGSGCCCAGCCGTTCTCCTTCACGATCTCCTCCAGGCAGGCGAGGAGAGCCCGTGCTTCCGGCTTGCACCCCAGCAGCGCGAGGCTGCGCAGGATGCGGCTCAAGCGCAGGAAGTTGTGCGGGCGGTCCAGCCACTCGGCGCTTCGCATGGCGTAGTTGGCGCCGCGCCGGATCGCCGTCTCCTCCCCGGAGCCGCTTCGCGCGAGCCCGTAGAAGGCGAGCATCACGTCCAGCGACTTGCGAAGCTCGTCGCGAAGCGCCGGATCGGACAGGAAGGCCGCGATGTCGTCTCGCGACAGGATGGGGGCGTGGGCGCTCGCGCCGCTGGGCTCGGGCAGTGGAAAGAGCCACTGGATGAAGTCGTGCGTGCCCTCCAGACGCTCGGTGTCGAAGGCGCGGACGGCGTCGAGGCTGCGGCCGCGGTGATCCTCCCGGGAGCGGCGGTAGAAGCGAAGGAGCGCGCTGTCGGCCATGGTCGCCTAGCGGCGCGGGTTCAGCCCCACGGACCGGGCGAGATAGTTGAGGCTTCGCGTCTCCTCGTCGAGGAAGCGGGCGTAGTCGGAGCCCTGCAGCCACACGGGCGTCCAGCCCTCGGCGGCGAGGAGCGCCTTCCAGCCGGGCGTCTCGAGCGCGGCCTTCACCTTGGCGACCAGCTCGTCGCGCTGCGAGGGCCGCAGCCCCGGCGCGGCGAAGAGCCCGTGCCAGTGGGCGAACACGACGTTGATGCCCTGTTCCTTGAGCGAGGCGATCCCGCCCGTGGCCGCGGGGGAGGTGACGGCGAGCGCCCGCACGCGCCCGGACTTCACGGCCTCGACGACGTCGCGCAGCCGGCCCACGCCCGCCGTGGCCGCCTGCGGGGAGGCGGA
>PQAI01000089.1 GCA_003105245.1 Betaproteobacteria bacterium
TCGCGGAAGCGCACCTCGATCTTGGCCGGGTGCACGTTCACGTCCACGAGCCGCGGATCGACGTCGAGGAAGAGCACGTAGGCCGGGTGGCGGTCGTGGTGCAGCACGTCCGCGTACGCCTCGCGGATGGCGTGCGCCACGACCTTGTCGCGCACGAAGCGGCCGTTCACGAAGAGGTACTGGGCGTCGCGCGAGGCGCGCGTGAACCCGGGGGCGGCAAGCAAGCCGGAAAGGCGCACCGCGGCGCCGCTCGCCTCGACCTCGACCGCGGCGGCGGCGAAATCCTCCCCCACCACGCCGGCGGTGCGGCTGCGGGAGGAGGCGGGGGCGAGGTGCGAGACGCGCCGGCCGTTGTGGGTGAGCGAGAAGGCCACCGCCGGCCGCGACAGCGCCACCCGCGAGTACGCCTCCTCGCAGCGCGCGAACTCGGTCGACTCGCTCTTCAGGAACTTGCGCCGCGCCGGGGTGTTGAAGTAGAGCTCCTCCACCTCGACCGTGGTGCCGGCGGCGAGCGCGGCCGGCTCCACGGGCGCGATCGCTCCCCCGTCGCAGGCGATGCGCCAGGCGTGCCGCTCGCCCGCGCGGCGGCTGGTGATCGCCAGGCGCGAGACGGCGCCGATGGAGGCGAGCGCCTCGCCGCGGAAGCCGAGCGACGAGGCCCGCTCGAGGTCGTCGAGGGTCGCGATCTTGCTGGTGGCGAAGCGGGCGAGCGCCAGCGGCAGGTCGGAGGCCTCGATGCCCTCGCCGTCGTCGGCCACCCGGATGCGGCGGATGCCGCCCTCGGCCAGGTCCACCGCGACCGAACGCGCCCCCGCATCCAGGCTGTTCTCGACCAGCTCCTTCAGCGCGGAAGCCGGCCGCTCGACCACCTCGCCGGCGGCGATCTGGTTGACCAGCAGGTCGGGGAGCTCGCGGATGTGGCCCATCGTGGCGTGGCGGTCCCGGAACCGGGCCCGCCGCAGGGGGATTTCCGTCCCGGGATCGAGGGCGAATGTTACACTCAAAGCCTGACGATAGAGCGCGCCGGACGAAGCGCGCCCAATGCGCGCCGGAGCGGGATGACCCCCAACGACTCGCCAGGAATGCCCCGACAGGCCGCCCCCCCGCCGCCGGTGTCCATCGGCACCGTGCGCGAGGAGCAGGTCCGGCTCCTCTTCCGCTTCTCGCTGGTGGGCTACCTCGCCACCCTGCTCGTCGTCTTCATCCTCGGGGCGGTGCTGTGGGAGGACCTCGCGAAGCCCCCGCTCTTCGCCTGGTTCGCGGCCATCTCGCTCATCACCGTCGGCCGCTACGCCCTCTACAAGATCTTCATCAACCGCGATCCTCCCCCGGCCGACCTGGGCCGCTGGGAGCGCTACTTCCTCGCCGGCTCCCTCCTCACCTCGCTCTGCTGGGCCGCGATCGCGACCTTCCTGCTCCCCGATTCCGCGCACCTCGCGCAGCGCATGGCCGTGGTGATGCTGGTCACGCTCCTGATCACCGGGGCGGTGGGCTACTACGCCCCGCACCCGCACGCCTTCAAGATCTCGGCCTTCGTGGGCCTCGTGCCCTTCGCGCTCGCGCTGGGCTTCTCGGGCGACCGCGTGCAGGGGTTCATGTCGGGGGCGATCCTCCTGCTGGCGGGCGTGCTCCCCTACGTGCACGAGAAGCTGCACCGGGCGCTCGTGGATTCGCTGGCCGCGCGCCAGGACAAGGCCACGCTCGCGAGCGAGCTCGAGGTCGAGCGCGCGCGCCTGCAGCAGGCCAACGACGCGCTGGCCGACGAGATGGTCGGGCGCCTGAAGGCCCAGCAGGCCGAGCTCATCGCCGCCCAGAAGCTGCGGATGCACGTCGAGCGCACGCCGCTCGCGGTGATCGAGTGGGACCGCGAGCACAGGGTCACCGCCTGGAACCCGGCCGCGGAGGCGATCTTCGGCTTCCCCGCCGGGGAGGCCATCGGCAAGCGCGCCCCCGAGTTCATCGCGCCGCCGGGCAGCGCGGAGGCGGTGGAATCGATGTGGCTCGAGCTCGCCGAGACGCGCGACGGCACCAAGGTGGGCCTCGAGAACCTCACCCGCAGCGGGCGCGCGATCCAGTGCGAGTGGTACAACACGCCCCTCGTCGACCCGGGCGGGCGCATCGTGGGCTTCGCCTCGCTCGTGCAGGACGTCACCGAGCGCCTGAACACGGAGCGCACCATCCACTACATGGCGCACCACGACGCGCTCACGGGCCTGCCCAACCGCCGCCTCATGCAGGACCGCCTCAACCAGGCGATCATGCAGGCGCGGCGCAAGCAGCGGCACGTGGCGGTGCTCTTCCTCGACCTCGACCGCTTCAAGCTCCTCAACGACACGCTGGGCCACGACACCGGCGACTACATCCTCAAGGACGTGGCGAGGCGCCTGACCTCCTGCGTGCGCGAGGTCGACACGGTCTCGCGCGAGGGCGGCGACGAGTTCGTCGTGGTGCTCCCGGACCTCGAGCGGCCGGAGAACGCGCGCATCGTGGCCGACAAGATCCTGCGCGAGTTCGCCAAGCCCGTGGAGATCGGCGGCCAGGACATCCACATCACGACCTCGATCGGCATCGCGCACTACCCCAACGACGCGACCGACGTGAACCACCTGCTCAAGCACGCCGACAGCGCGATGTACCAGGCCAAGGACTCGGGGCGCAACACGGTGCGCTTCTACACGAGCGACCTGAACTACCTGCTGTCGCGCCGCCTGGAGGTGGAGGGGCGCCTGAGGAAGGGCATCGAGCAGGAGGAGTTCTTCCTGCGCTACCAGCCGCAGGTGGAGGTCGCCACGGGGCGCATCACGGGCATGGAGACGCTGCTGCGCTGGAACGACCCGGTGAAGGGCGAGGTCTACCCCAAGGACTTCATCTCGGTGGCCGAGGAGCTCGGCCTCATCGTGCAGCTGGGCGAGTGGGCCTTCCGCACCGCCTGCCGGCAGCTGAAGAGCTGGGAGGCCGAGGGCGTGCGCGACGTGACCGTCGCGGTGAACCTCTCGGCGCGCCAGTTCATGTCGCGCAAGCTCGTGACCACGATGCTCGCCATCGTGCGCGAATCGGGCGCGGACCCCCGGCACCTGGAGGTCGAGATCACCGAGACCATGGTCATGAGGAACCTCGAGCAGTCCATCGAGATCCTGGGCCAGCTGCGCTCGGTGGGCATCGGCGTGTCCATCGACGACTTCGGCGTGGGCTACTCCTCGCTGGGGCAGCTGCGGCGGCTGCCGGCCACGGCGCTCAAGATCGACCGCTCCTTCGTGGCCAACGTGCCCGACGACGCCTCCAGCACCTCCATCGCCGAGGCGATCATCGGAATGGCGAAGAGCCTGGGACTGCGGGTGGTGGCCGAGGGGGTGGAGACGCGCGCGCAGCTCGAGTTCCTGCGCGCGAGCCACTGCGACGCCTTCCAGGGCTACCTCTTCTCCAAGCCGCTGACGGCGCTCGAGGCCTCCGCGATGCTGCGCGCCCAGGCCGGCGGGCGCACGGCGGCCTGAGGCCCCGGCTAGGGGTTCTGCGCCAGTCGTGCGCGGGCGAGCGGCGGGTTCTTCGCCAGGTAGCCGCGGATGCCCTGGAAGATGGCGTCCGCCATCCTGTCCTGGTAGGCCGAGTCCTTCAGGCGCTGCTCCTCCTGGGGGTTGGAGATGAACGCCGTCTCCACCAGGATCGAGGGAATGTCGGGCGCCTTGAGCACGGCGAAGCCGGCCTGCTCGACCGAGGCCTTGTGCAGGTGGTTCACGTCGCCCAGCTCGCCCAGCACGGCCTTGCCGAGCTTGAGCGAGTCGTTGATGGTGGCCGTCTGCGACAGGTCGAGGAGCGTCCTCGCGAGCACCGGGTCCTTCACGTCCAGGTTCACCCCGCCGATGAGGTCGGACTCGTTCTCGCGCTTGGCCAGCCAGCGCGCCGCGGCCGAGGTGGCGCCGCGCTCGGAGAGCGCGAAGACGGACGAGCCGCGCGCGTGCGGCTGCACGAAGGCGTCGGCGTGCACCGACACGAAGAGGTCGGCCTGCACGCGCCGCGCCTTCTGCACGCGCTGCGCCAGCCCGATGAAGTAGTCGCCGTCGCGCGTGAGGACGGCGCGCATGCCCGGCTCGCGGTCGATGCGCTCCTTGAGCCGCTTGGCGATGGCGAGCGTCACATCCTTCTCGCGCGTGCCGCGCCGCCCGCGCGCGCCCGGGTCCTCGCCGCCGTGCCCGGCGTCGACGACGATGGTGACCATCCGGTCGACCTTCGGCGCCCTGGGCTTGGTGTCCGCTTTCGCAGGGGCGGCCTTGCCGGGGTCGAGGCGGACCACCGGCAGCTCCGGCGCCGCGGCCGCCGCCGCACCGGCCTGCGCCGGCGCGGCCGGCTCGACCACCGGCGCCTTCGCGATCTCGCCGATGGGGTCCGGGCCCGGTTGCACGAGGGCGAGCAGCGGATCGCGCGGCTTCTCGGGATAGAGGTCGAGGACGAGGCGGTGGCGGTACTCCCCCGCCGGGGCCAGCGGGAAGACGGAAGGCTTCACCGCGCTCTTCAGGTCGAAGACCACGCGCGCCACGTTCGGGCGGTTGACTGCCACGCGCACCTGCTTGATGTAGGGATCGTCCTCGCGCACCTTGCCCACGACGCTCTTCAGCTCCGCGTCGAGTTCCACGCCCTCGAGGTCGAGCACGAGGCGCGGCGGGTCGGGCACCTCGAAGAACTGGTGGCGGACGGGCTTGGCCGTCTCGAAGGTGACGCGCGTGTACTCCTCGGCGGGCCACACGCGCGAGGCGATGACGGCCTGGCCCGCGAGCGCCGCGGGGGCGGCGACGGCGAGGATCAGGAAAGCCGCGAAGCGGCGAGCAATCGCTCCCCTGCGGGAGACGACGCGGTGAGGGTCGCCGAGCGCCCCGGCTCCGTCACTTCGAGCGCGATCTCCAGGTCCGCGGGCGGCAGTTGTCCCCGTGCCCGTTCCGGCCACTCCACGAGGCAGACGTTGCGCCCGTTGAACACGTCCCTGAATCCCGCGTCGATCCATTCGGTTGGGTCGTGGAACCGATAAAAATCAAAGTGATACAAGCTTAACCTAGAAACTTCATAAACTTCAACCAGCGTGTAGGTAGGGCTTTTCACCCGTCCGGCGTGCCCCAGGGCCCGCAGCAGGCCGCGCACGAGGGTCGTCTTGCCGGCTCCCAGCTCGCCGCGCAGCGCGAGCACGAGGCCCGGCACGAGGTGCGGGGCGAGCGCCGCGCCCAGGGCGAGGGTCGCGGCTTCGTCGGGAAGGTCGAGGCGTGGCAAGGCGATGGGCGGGGCGCTTCGGGCTACCATCTCGTCCGATGGATACGGGCCATTCTCCCGCCAGCCTCGCCGGGCGCGTCAAGCGCTGGGCGCTGGAGGCGGGTTTCGACGCGGTGGCGATCGCCGGCACCGATCTCGCCGAGGAGGAAGCGCGGCTCCTCGCGTGGCTCGACCGCGGCTGGCACGGGGCGATGGATTATATGGCACGCCACGGCACGCGCCGCTCGCGGCCGGCCGAGCTCGTGCCCGGCACGGCGAGCGTGGTGAGCGTGCGCCTGGACTACTGGCCCGGCGGGGCGAGGGCCCCGGACGAGGTCCTCGCCGAGCCCTCCCTCGCCTACGTCTCGCGCTACGCCGTGGGCCGCGACTACCACAAGGTGCTGCGCGCGCGACTGCAGGCGCTGGCCGACCGGATGCTCGCCGAGCTCGGCCCCTTTCCCTACCGCGTCTTCACCGACAGCGCGCCGGTGATGGAGGTGGCGCTCGCCGCGCGCGCGGGGCTGGGCTGGCAGGGCAAGCACACGCTGCTGCTCGCGCGCGAGGCCGGCTCGTATTACTTCCTCGGCGAGCTCTTCGTGGGCCTGGACCTGGCGAAGGACGCTCCCGTGGCGGGGCACTGCGGCACCTGCGAGCGCTGCCTCGAGGCCTGCCCCACGCGCGCGATCGTGGCGCCCTTCCAGCTCGACGCGCGCCGCTGCATCTCCTACCTCACCATCGAGAATCCCGGCCCCATCCCCGAGGAATTCCGCGCCGCCATCGGCAACCGCATCTACGGCTGCGACGACTGCCAGCTCGCCTGCCCCTGGAACAAGTACGCGCGAATCGCGCGCGCCCCGGACTTCGCCGTGCGCAACGGCCTCGACGGCGCTTCCCTCGCCTCGCTCTTCGCCTGGACGCGCGAGGAGTTCGAGTCTCGCCTGGAGGGCTCGCCCATCCGCCGCAT
>PQAI01000090.1 GCA_003105245.1 Betaproteobacteria bacterium
GACTACCATGTCCCGTTCGGCGGACGGAAGGGCTCGAGCTACGGCCCGCGCGAGCAGGGCCGCTACGCCGCCGAGTTCTTCACCATCGCCAAGACCGCCTACACCGCCGCCTGAGCCCGGAGACGCCCTTGAAGCCCACCGTCCTGCAACTGGGTCCCATGCTCCCGCTCGTGGAGAAGGGCCTGGCCGAGAACTACACCCTGCACCACCTGGGCAAGGCGCCCGACAAGGCGAAGTTCCTCGCCGAGGTGGGCCCCGCCATCCAGGCGGTGGCCTCGTCGGTGAAGACGCCCGTCGACGCGGCCCTCCTCGACGCCCTGCCCAACGCGCGCCTCGTGGCCAACTTCGGCGTGGGCTACGAGAACGTGGACGTGGAGCACGCGAGGAAGCGCGGCATCGTGGTGACCAACACGCCCGACGTCCTCACCGACTGCGTGGCGGACCTCGCCATGACGCTGCTGGTCGACGTCGCGCGCGGCATTTCCGCCGGCGACCGATACGTGCGCGAGGGACGCTGGCTCAAGGGCCCGATGCCGCTCGCCACCAAGGTGAGCGGCAAGCGCCTGGGCATCCTCGGGCTGGGCCGCATCGGGCAGGCCATCGCCGATCGCGCCGAGGGCTTCGACATGGACATCCGCTACCACAACCGGCGGCAGGTCCCGGGCTCGCCCTACCAATTCGAGCAGACGCTCGCCGACCTCGCACGCTGGTGCGACTTCCTCGTGATCGCGACCGCCGGCGGCGAGGCCACGCGCGGCCTGGTGAACGCCGCCGTGCTCGAGGCGCTGGGGCCCGAGGGCTTCCTCGTGAACATCGCGCGCGGCTCCGTCGTCGACGAGCCCGCCCTCGTCGCGGCCCTGGTGGAAAAGCGGATCGCCGGCGCGGCGCTCGACGTCTTCGCCGACGAACCCAACGTCCCCCAGGCCCTCCTCGCGCTCGACAACGTCGTCCTCACGCCGCACATCGCGAGCGCCACCACCGACACGCGGGCCGCCATGGGCCAGCTCGTCCTGGACAACCTCGCCGCCTTCTTCGAGACCGGCCGGGTGCTCACGCCCGTCTGATCCCTCCGCAGCACCCCCACGACAACACAAACGAGGAGTCCCTCCATGCGTCTCGTCCGCCGAATCGCCGCCCTCGCCGGTGCCGCCGCTCTTGCGCTCGCCGGCGCCGCCTTCGCCCAGGCCTGGCCCGCCAAGACCATCAAGATCATCGTCCCCTACCCGCCGGGCGGCACCTCCGACATCCTGGCGCGCTCGCTGGGCCCGAAGCTCACCGAGGCCCTGGGCCAGGGCGTGGTGATCGAGAACAAGCCGGGCGCCACGGGCAACATCGGCGCCGACTTCGTGGCCAAGTCCCCGCCCGACGGCTACACGCTGCTGCTGGGCGACATCGGCTCGCTCGCCATCGCCCCGAGCGTGTTCCCCACCCTGCCCTTCGATCCGGTCAGGGACTTCGCGCCCGTGATCATGGTGGCCTACTCCCCGCACATCCTGGCCGCGCACCCGAGCGTGCCGGCGAAGGACGCGAAGGAGCTGGTGGCGCTCGCCAAGGCGAAGCCCAACTCGCTCAACTTCGCCATCTCGGGCATCGGCGGCGCCAACCACCTTGCGGGCATCGATTTCGCGATGCGCACCGGCATCCAGTGGACCTACATCCCCTACAAGGGCGGCTCGCAGGCCATCGCCGACGTGATGGGCGGCCAGGCGCAGGTGCTCTTCAACGGCATGCTCGCCACCTACCCGGCGGTGAAGGACGGCAAGCTCAAGGCGCTCGCCATCTCCAGCGCGAAGCGATTCGCGGCCGCGCCCGACATCCCGACGGTGGCGGAGTCCGCCGGGCTTCCCGGCTTCGAGACCGGATCCTTCCAGGGCATCGTCGCCGCCGCCGGCACGCCGCCGGAGATCGTGGCGAAGCTGCACGCCACCCTCACGAAGATCCTCGCCACGCCCGAGATGAAGGACCGGCTGGACAAGGCCGGCGCCGAGGTGCGCCCGGGCTCGCCCGCCGACTTCGGCGCGTTCATCGCCTCCGAGAAGGCGCGCTGGGCCAAGGTGGTGAAGGAATCCGGCGCCAGGTTCGACTAGGAGCGCAACCATGAAGACCCCGTACCGATCGCCCCCCAACGCCTTCCGCGCGGACCTCCTCGCCTGCAAGCCGCTCGTCGGCTGCTGGGTGTCGCTCTCCAACCCGGTGACCGCCGAAGTCCTCGGGCTGGCGGGGTTCGACTGGCTGCTCATCGACGGCGAGCACGCGCCCAACGACGTGTCCACCCTCGTGCCGCAGCTCATGGCCCTCAAGGACAGCGTCTCCGCGCCCGTGGTGCGCCCGCCGTGGAACGAGCCCGTGATCATCAAGCGGCTGCTGGACGCGGGCTTCCACAACTTCCTGGTCCCCTTCGTCGAGTCGGCCGAGCAGGCGCGCGCRGCSGTGGCCTCCACGCGCTACCCGCCGCGCGGAATCCGCGGCGTGTCSGTCTCGCAGCGCGGGAACCGCTACGGAACGACGCCCGACTACCTGARGATCGTCGACGACAACATCGCGGTGATGGTGCAGATCGAGAGCCGCGGCGGGCTGGAGGCGATCGACGCGATCACGGCGGTCGACGGMGTCGACGGCCTCTTCGTGGGCCCGCAGGACCTCGCCGCGGCGCTGGGCCACCTGGGCRATCCCGCGCACCCGGACGTGCAGAAGGCGATCCGCCACATCATCGAGAGGGCGCGTGCCGGCGGGAAGGCCGCGGGAACGCTCGCCCCGGTGGAAGCCGACGCGCGCCGCTACATGGAGTGGGGTGCCACCTTCGTCGCGGTGGGCAGCGACCTCGGGCTTTTCCGCTCGGCCACGCAGTCGCTGCGCGACAAGTTTCCCTCGTAGGCTAAGCCGCCTCGCCGGCGGCGTGGCCCGAGGCCCACGCCCACTGGAAGTTGAAGCCGCCCAGGTGGCCGGTGACGTCGACCACCTCGCCGATGAAGAAGAGCCCCGGCACGGCGGTCGCCTCCATCGTCTTCGAGGAAAGCGCGCGCGTGTCCACGCCGCCCAGCGTCACTTCCGCCTTGTTGTAGCCCAGCGTCCCGGAGGGGTGCACGGGCCAGTCGGCGAGACTGCGCGCGGCGTCCTCGAGCGCGCGGTCGGAGAGCTCCGCGACGGGCTTGTCGAGGCCGTGCGCCTGGCACCACGACTGCGCGAAGCGCTTCGGCAGCCGCTCGGCGAGGAGCGTGGCGAGGTGCGCCTTCGCCCTGCGCTGGACCGCGAGCCACGCGCGCGCCTCCGTTCCCGGCAGCAGGTTCACCCGGAGGGGATCGGAGGCGGGCCCGTCCTGCCAATAGGAGGAGGCCTGCAGGATCGCCGGCCCCGAAAGACCGCGGTGCGTGAAGAGCAGGCTCTCGCGGAAGCGCGCGCCGCGGCACGAGACCTCCGCCTCCAGCGACACGCCGGAAAGGTCGCCGTAGCGCGCCAGCTC
>PQAI01000091.1 GCA_003105245.1 Betaproteobacteria bacterium
ATGCTCGAGCTTCTCGCCCAGGGCGCCTCCAACCGCTCCATCGCCGACAGCCTGGGCTACCGCGAAGGCACCATGCGGGTCTACCTGCACGGGCTCTACAAGAAGCTCGGCGTGGGCAACAAGACCAGCGCCGTCATCTGGTACTTCGACCGCCTCAAGGAGGAGGGCGCCGCCTCCGGCGCCGTCGCCGCGGGCGAGGGGCCGCCGGCCGAGGAGTGCTTCGGCGACATCGCGCTGCGACTCGACCTGCAATCGGCGCTGGGCGCGATGAGCATCTTCCTGGGGGCCTACGGCCGCCTGTGGGAGGTGGCCAACCGGTTGAAGGGGGGCGGCGCGCCCGATCCCCGGCTCGACCGCCGCCGCCAGCAGTCGCGCCTTCTCTGGGAGGCGATGCTCAAGGGCGACTTCGCCTACGCCAAGCGGCTCTACGACGAGGACCAGATCGCGCGCGTGCTCGTGGACTCGCCGCCGGACTGCGTCCTGCTCGCCTGCATGCTGCGCATCGGCGGCTACTCGCGCGCGGCCGACCGGGTGGCCAACCAGGTCGTGCGCCGCCGGAAGGGACGCCCGGGCCTGTCCGCCAAGGATGTGGCGCTCGCCGCGGCGGTGCGAGAGGCCTTCGAGTCGAAGCCGGAGGCGGGGCTCGCGGCCCTCCACCGGCTGGCGGTGGAGAACTCGTCGAAGCCCTTCCCGAGGCACGCGGCGATGGCGGCCCTCTTCTGGGCCTATCGCGGCCAGAAGGACCGGGACCGCGCCCGCGCCACGGCGAACGCGATCCTGGCCGAGGCCGAGGCCGTCCGGCAGCAGCTGCACGCGATGGGCGAACGCCCGCTCTATCGCGACGCGGCCATTCCCGCCCCGACTTCGGCCGGCGGGAAGTCGGCGGCGCCACGCGCGGGCCGGGCGGCCACGCGCGCGGCCACCGCCGCAGCCTAGGCCTTACGCCGGCCCTTGGGCGGCCGGCTCAGGGCCATTCATAGCCGCCTTCGCCGCCGCTGGCGAGCGCCAGTTCCCAATCGTCGAGCGAACGGATCGCGACGACCTGCCTTTCGTTCGGGGGCGTGGTGACGGACTGGGATTCGGCGGGAAGGGCGGGTTGTGCGCGATCGATCCTGATGGCATCCATGGGGATTCCTTTCGTTATGGGTTGCGGAATGGAAGGCCGGGAGGCGCTTCCACTGCGAGTATTTCAGATGTTATCTGGCGGGTGTCAAGCCCATAACTGACCCCCCGGCCTCCGGCGCGCCCGGCCGGGCCGGATACACTTCGGGGAAACGCCCACCGGAGGTCGCGAATGCCGCGCCCACGCCTCACGGCCGCCCTGGCGGCTTCCTGCCTCGTCGTCCTGTCCCTTTCCGGCGTCGCGCAGCAGACGCAGAAACCGCCGCTGCACGGCCAGGACTGGATGGCCGTCACCGGCAAGCCCCTCGGCGCGGCCGCCGGCGCGAAGATCTTCCTCAAGGGCGGCAACGCGGTCGACGCCGCGTGCGCGATGATCGCGGCCACGGCGACGATGTGGGACGTCCTGCACTGGGGCGGCGAGACGCAGGCCCTCGTGTGGGACCCGCGGGTGCGCAAGGTGATCGGCGTGAACGCGCTGGGGGTGGCGCCGACGGGGGCCACGGCGGAATTCTTCCGCTCGAAGGGCATGGACCACCCGCCGCCGTACGGCCCGCTCGCCGCCGTCACGCCGGGAACGCCCGGCGGCATCATGACGATGCTGGCCGAGTTCGGCAGGCTCTCGCTGGCGGAGGTCCTCGAGCCCGCCATCCGCCTGGCCGACGGCTATCCCATCGAGGCCCAGACGGCGGGCTACATCGAGCGCGAGCGCGAGCGCCTCCTGCAGTGGCCCGACTCGCGGCGCGTCATGCTGCCGCGCGAGGGCGGCCACGCGCCGCAGGCCGGCGAGCTCTTCCGCCAGCCCGGGCTCGCGGCCACGCTGCGCAAGCTCGTCGAGGCCGAGAAGGCGGCGCTCGCGGCGGGCAGGACGAGGAAGGAGGCCATCCTCGCGGCGCAGGACCGTTTCTACCGGGGCGACATCGCGATGGCGATCGTGGCGAGCGTGCGCGCGCAGGGCGGGCTCTTCACGGAAGCCGACCTCGCGGGCTGGAAGGTGCGCCTCGAGGAGCCCGTGTCCACCACGTACCGCGGCGTCGAGGTCTTCAAGCTCACGGCCTGGACCCAGGGCCCGGTCATGCTCCAGACGCTCAACATCCTGGAGAACTTCGACCTGAAGGCGATGGGCTACAACAGCTCGCGCTACATCCACACCGTCTACCAGGCCATGAACCTCGCCTACGCCGACCGCGACTTCTACTACGGCGACGTGTACGCCCCGCCGGAGGAGCCCGTGCAGGGACTGCTCTCCAAGGACTACGCGCGCGAGCGCGCGAAGCTCGTCGACCCGAAGCGAAACGACGCGAAGGCCGCGCCGGGCGACCCCTATCCCTTCCAGCGCACGAGGAACCCTTACCTCGACCTGCTGAAGCGCTGGAACGAGCCGCGCCGCAAGGGCCCGTCCACGGGCGGCACGCCGGTGGCGGCCAACGACGCCGACTTCGAGAGGGCCTTCTACGCCGGCACCACCTCCGTGATCGCGGCCGACAAGGAGGGCTGGGTGGTCTCGGTCACGCCGAGCGGCGGCTGGGTTCCGGCGGTCATCGCGGGAGAGACCGGGATCGGCCTCTCGCAGCGCATGCAGAGCTTCGTCACCGATCCGGCCGAGAACCCCTTCAACGTCGTCGCGCCGGGACGCCAGCCGCGCGTGACGCTCACTCCCGGCCTGGCGCTCAAGGACGGCCGCCCCTGGCTCGCCTTCGCGGTGCAGGGCGGGGACGCCCAGGACCAGGACCTGCTGCAGTATTTCCTCAACCTGGTGGAATTCGGCATGACGCCGCAGGAGGCCGCCGAGGCGCCGGGCTTCAACAGCTACCAGATGCGCGCCTCCTTCGAGGCCCACGAGTCGCGGCCCGGGCGAATCATGCTCAACGCCGGCACGCCGGCGCAGGTGCGCAAGGAGCTGAAGGCAATGGGGTACGAAGCGATCTTCCGCGAGCGCACCTCGGGGCCGGTGAACGCGATCCTGGTCGACCACCGCCACGGCACGCTCTGGGGCGCCTCCAGCAACCACGGCGAGGACTACGGCATCGGCTGGTGAGGTTGCTATCCTTTAGCCATCGCACTGCCGGCCCGCCCCCCCCATGAGTCCCTTTTCCGCCCTGCAGCAGGAAACGCTCCTCTCGACGCTCGGCATCGAGGTCGTCGAGGCCACGAGGGAGCGCGTCGTCGCCCGCATGCCCGTGGGCCCGCGCGTGCACCAGCCCTTCGGCCTGCTGCACGGCGGCGCCTCGGTGGCGCTCGCGGAGACCGTCGCCTCCACGGGCGCGTGGATGAACGTGGACCAGGCGAACGAGATCGTCGTCGGCATCGAGATCAACGCCAACCACCTGCGCGCCGTGCGCGACGGCGAGGTCACGGCGACCGCGACGCCGCTGCACGTGGGCCGGCGCACCCAGGTCTGGGACGTGCGCATCGC
>PQAI01000092.1 GCA_003105245.1 Betaproteobacteria bacterium
CTCGGCGGGGCTTTTTGCTTCCGGCGCCGACGATGCTAGGAAGGATTCGGGCCGGCCGGGGGCGGCGCCGCGTACTTGAAGCGCAACGCCCGCTTTTCCACCACGTGCCACGAGAAAGCGGCCAGGGCGACGGTGATCGCCGTGCTCGCCGCGAGGTACGCGCCCATCCCCAGCTCCGGCACCCGATGCTGGGCCAGCAGCTGCTGCACGGGAAAGGCGTAGAGATAGACGCCGTAGGACAGGTCGCCCATGCGCTCGGGGATGCGGGGCAGCCACAGCGCCCGCTGCGCCACCCACAGGGTCGCCACCGGCAGGCACAGCGCGTAGAGGACGAGCGGCCAGGCGCCGAACGGCAGGGTCCACGCGACCGCGAGCAGCAGCAGCGCAACCGATCCCAGCGCGTGCCAGGCGGTGGCCGTGATCGACTGGCGCCATGCGGCGAGCGATGCCCCGACGGCGAACACGAGGCCGAGCTTCGTCGCGTAGTAGTCCAGGCCCAGGAACTTCTCGCCCGGGCTCGCGGGCGGAACCAGCGGCCGGGTGGCCAGCGCGAACGCGAGGAAGGCCACCGCGGCGAGCGTCTTCACGCGCAGGGAAACGGGCAGCGCGGCCACCAGCGCCAGCGCGACATAGCAGCGCAGCTCGTAGGGCAGGGACCAGAGCGATCCGTTCACGGCCGGCGAGGGGTTGCCCTCGAAGACGCCGGGCAGGTGGTAGGCGACGCCGAAGCCGCCCGCCGACTTCAGGTAGGCCCAGGTCGCGGCGCTGGCGAAATAGTCCCGGACGGGGAGTTTCGTGGCGAGCGGGCCGAGGACGAGCACGCTCAGCACGCACACCGTCGCCAGCGCGGGATAGATGCGCAGCATCCGGCGGCGGGCGAAGTCCCACGTCGAGGCGCTCCTTTCCGCCGAGATCGTCACCAGGTAGCCGCTGATGGCGAAGAAGATCCCCACGCCGAGGCCGCCGGAGGTGTCGAGCCGGAGCAATCGCGTCACGACGTCGACTCCGCCCGAGCCCGAAAGCGGATAGCAGTGGTTCAGCAGCACCAGCCAGGCGGCGGCCAGGCGCAGGACGTCGAAGCGGTTTTCGCGGAACAAGCGGGTGGCCTCCTTGCCGGGTGTCACTTCACCGCGTGGACCACCGGCGAGGGCTCGCCCTGGAGGGGCGTCACGACGATGTCCAGGATCTCGACCCGCGTGAATCCCGCTCCGGAAACCCGGGCCGCGATGTCGTGGCGCGAATGCCGCCAGAAGGTGGGTGCCGAGTCCGGTCCACCGAGCCGGCTGTCGTGGAACTCGGGCTCGCCGTGCCAGGCGATGGTTCCATCGGCGTTTCGCGAAGCCAGGCGCCGCGTGGCGGCGTAGTCGTAGAGCGGCACCGCGAAAAGCAGCGAGCCGCCCGGGCGCAGGACCCGGCAGCACTCCGAGAATGCCCGGAGGTCGTCCGGCACGTGCTCGAACACCTGGTTGCTGGTCACGAGGTCGAACCGCTCCGCCGGGAACGTGAGGTCCTGGACATCCTCGTTTCGGATGCCGTCCACCAGGGCGCCGGGCGCCTCGCCCGGGAAGTACTCGCTGAACGAGAGCCCGGCGGCGTGGACCCGCAGGAAGTCGAAGGCGGCCCCGTAGCTCGAAAGCTCGTAGGCGCACAGGCGGGCAATGGCCTCCCCGTGAATGCGCCGGATCGCGGCGACGAGGGACAGGCCCGTCACGGTGGCGCGGCACGAAAGGCAACGGGTCAGGAAAGGGTGGCGCCCGATCGAGAAGAAGAGCGACGGCCCGCAGGCGGGGCATTCGGCCCTGCCCGCCCGCCAGGCGAGGGGAGTCGCCGCGGCATGGAACCGCCTCGAGCGGGCCAGGTACCGGGCGATCGATCGCAGCCGCGCGAAGGCCATCTCAGGAGCCTCCGGCGTCGCGGGCCAGGGCCCGCCGCGAGATTTCCTTCACGAGCGCCTCGAACAGGACGAGGTGCGCCGGAAACATGGCGTACCAGTACGCGAGTCCCCGGATGCCCGCCGGGTGCCAGTAGGCCGTCACGGCGAGGCGCCGCTCCTGCGGCGACAGCGTCTCGATCTCGAACTCGAGCACGCCCGCGCCCGGCGCCTTCATGCCGAAGACGAGCGTCAGGCGCCGCCCGGGCTCCACGCCGATCACGCGCCAGGAGTCGATCACGTCACCCACGCGCACTTCCCGGGGATCGCGCCGCCCCCGGCTCAGGCCCACGCCGCCCACGAGCCAGTCGGCGATCTCGCGCAGCGTCCAGAGGAAGTTGTACGCGTAGTACCGGTTGTCGCCGCCGATGGCCGACACCACCGCCCACAGGGAGGCGGCGGAGGCCGCGGTCCGCGTCTCGGCCCCGGCGTGCTTCGCGTAATAGGCGTAGTCGGGGCGGTAGTCGCGGAACATGAACGCGCCCTCGGTCCAGCGCGCGGCCACCGCGTGCCGGCGCTCCGCCTCGAGGGCCGCGCGCACCGAGTCCTCGAACCCCAGGAGCGGCCGCGGGATCAGTGACCGGATGGCGGCCGCGTCGGCGATGAAGTCGTGCTTGAGGCCGCCGATGAGGGCGCGCGCGATGTTGGCCGGCACGGCCGTGACGAACTTGAGCCAGTACGCGGACAGCTCCGGCGAGAGCACCGGGACCGGGACGATCCACGGCTCGCGGCGGCCGAGGATGCGGCAGATGGCCCGCATCATCGCCTCGTAGGTGAGGGTGTCGGGGCCTGCGGCGTCGTAGATGCCGCCCGCCATCGCCGGCACGAGCGGCGCTTCCACCAGGTAGTGGATGAGGTCGTCCAGGGCGATAGGGGTCGATCTTGCGCGCACCCATCGCGGCGTGACCATCACCGGCAGGTGCAGCACCAGGTCGCGCATCACCTCGAAGGCCGCCGAACCCGGGCCCACGATGATCCCCGCGCGGATCTCCGTGACCGGCACCGTGCCTTCGCGCAGCCGCTCGCCCGTGTCGCGGCGGGACTGGAGGTGCTCGGACTCCGCGCCCGGCGGCAGCAGGCCGCCAAGGTAGACGATGCGCTTCACGCCCGCCGCGGCGCATGCGCGGGCGAAGTTGCCCGCCGCCTCGAGGTCCAGCCGGCCGAAGTCGCGGCCCGCCGCCATCGAGTGCACGAGGTACCAGGCGACGTCGACGCCCCCGACGGCGGCCGGCAGCGTCTCCGGCCTGAGCGCGTCGGCCGCCACGAGCCCGACGCCCGTCCACGGGCGCGACTCGAGGACCTTGAGGCTGCGCGCCGCGGCGCGCACGCGCCAGCCCCGCGCGGCGAGCGCGGGAACGAGGTGCGAACCGATGTAGCCGCTCGCCCCGAAGACGAGGGCGGTTCCCGCGGTGTCAGACACCGTGTCTGACACCGTGTCCGACACCTGGTCCGGCACCGGACGCTAGGCCGCGGCGTAGCGCCGCAGGCGCTGCGAGAATTCCGCGAGCGCCTCGATGCCGCTCGCCTCGGCGCGGTCGCACCAGTCGCGAAGCTGCTGCACGAGCTGCTCCGTGGAGAGCGTGGAGCGCTCCCACGTCCGCGCGAGCTCCTCGCGCATGCGGTAGAGCGTCGCCAGGCGCGGGCTCGACTCCAGCGCGCGCGCGACGGCGTCGCGCTCCGCGGCCGTCCGGGCGATGCCGCGGGTGATGCACTGCCGCAGGCGCCGCGCGGTGGCGTTGTCGGCGAAGAGCTGGCGCTCGCGAAGCCGGGCCACCTCCTCGTTCCACGCGAGCTTCATCGACTTGGCGTAGCGCGCGAGGACCTCGTAGCGGTTGAGCGC
>PQAI01000093.1 GCA_003105245.1 Betaproteobacteria bacterium
CATCGCGGCCGAAGCCAACCGGCGGCTCGCGCGCTCCCGCACCCGCCTATCGCTGCTTCGCGTCGGCCGGCCCGGATCGGGGCTCGCCCCCGACTGAAATCCGGCCCCCGGGGCGCGGGGGCGGTGCTTGATCGCCGTCAGCCGCCCGGGGGTGCGGCGGGCGCATGCTGGCTCCATCGTCCCGTCGAGCGAGGCGCTTTCGTGCCCGAGGCCATCTTCCGCATGCGCGACGTCTCCAAGGTCTACCACGTGGGAGACCTGGAGGTGGTTGCGCTGCGCGACGTCTCGCTGGAGCTCTACCGGGGCGAGTTCGTCGTGCTGCTGGGCCCCTCGGGAAGCGGCAAGTCCACGCTCCTGAACCTCCTGGGCGGCCTCGATACGCCCACCACCGGCGAGGTCGACTACCTCGACCACGACCTCTCCGAGGGCGGCGACGAGAAGCTCACCGCCTTCCGGCGCGAGCACGTGGGCTTCGTCTTCCAGTTCTACAACCTCATCCCCAGCCTGACCGCTGCCGAAAACGTGGCCCTCGTCACGGACATCGCCGAAAAGCCCATGGACCCGCGCGAGGCGCTCGCCCTCGTCGAGCTCACCGACCGCGCCGACCACTTCCCCGCGCAGCTCTCCGGCGGCGAGCAGCAGCGCGTGGCCATCGCGCGCGCCGTGGCCAAGCGTCCCGACGTGCTGCTCTGCGACGAGCCCACGGGTGCCCTCGACGTGGAGACGGGCCGCCTCGTGCTGCAGGTGCTCGAGCGCGTGAACAAGGAGCTGGGCACGATCACCGCCGTCATCACCCACAATGCCTCCATCGCGGCGATGGGCGACCGGGTGCTGCGCATGTCCAGCGGGCGGATCGTCAGCATTACCGCCAACGAGAAGCGCCTCCCCGCCTCGGAGCTCGTGTGGTGAGGATCGGCGCCCTCGACCTGAAGATCCTGCGCGATGCGTGGCACATCCGCGGCCAGATCGTGGCCTGCGCGCTGGTGGTGGCCGGCGGCATCAACTCCTTCGTCTCGCTCTCGTCGGTCAACCGCACGCTCGCCGCTTCCCAGGCCGCCTTCTACGAGGARTACCGCTTCGCCGACGTCTTCGCCGGCGCCGTGCGCGCGCCSGAGTCCGTGGCCGCCAACCTCGCCGCGATCCCCGGCGTGGCCACGCTSGAGACGCGCGTGGCGGTGCGCGTGAACCTGGACGTGCCGGGGCTCGCGGAGCCGGCGCGCGGGCGCATCCTCTCCATCTCGCGCGACCCCAGCGGCGGGCTCAACGCGCTGCACCTGCGCCGCGGCCGGCTTCCCGCGCCGGAGAGCCAGGACGAGGTCGTCATCGCCGAGGCCTTCTCGGTCGCCAACTCGCTCGGGCCGGGCGACACGATCCGCGGCGTGATCCACGGCAAGTACAAGGCGCTTCGCATCGTCGGCGTGGCGATCTCGCCCGAGTTCATCTACGCGCTGGGCCCGGGCCAGCTGGTGCCGGACAACCGCCGCTACGGCATCCTCTGGATGGACCGCAAGGGGCTCGCCAAGGCCCACGACATGGAAGGGGCGTTCAACGACGTCTCGGCGCGCGTCGGCCCCGGCGCCTCGGTGCGGGCGGTGCTCAAGGAGATGGACCGCATCCTTGCGCCGTATGGAGGAGTCGGCGCCTACGACCGCGAGGACCAGCTCTCGCACCGCTTCCTCTCCGACGAGATCACGCAGAACAAGACGATGGCGCGCATCACGCCCACGATCTTCCTGCTGGTGGGCGCGTTCCTGCTCTACACGATCCTCACGCGGCTGGTGCAGATGCAGCGCTCGCAGGTGGGGCTGCTCAAGGCCTTCGGCTACACGGGCGGCGAGATCTCGCTGCACTACCTCAAGCTCGCCCTCGTGATCTCGCTCTTCGGCGCCGGAATCGGCGTGGCCACGGGGCTGCCCTTCGCCTATTCGATGCTCGCGCTGTACTCGGAGTACTACTACTTCCCGATGTACGGCAACGACCAGGGGTTGAACGTCGCCACGGCGGGCGTGGCGCTGGCGGTGGCGGCCGCGGCCCTGGGCGCGGTGCCGGCGGCCATGCGCGCGGCGCGTCTCGCCCCGGCCGACACGATGCGGCCCGAGCCTCCGCCGCGGTTCCACGCGGGCGTCCTGGAGCGCTGGGGGCTGCGGCGCGCGCTTTCCCCGGCCGGGCGGATGCTGGTGCGAAACCTCGCGCGCCGGCCGCTTCGCTTCGCGGCGAGCGTCGCGGGCATCGCCATCGCCGTGGCGCTCCTGGTGATGATGACGGCCATGATGGACGGCGTGCGCTACCTCATGGAGTGGCAGTTCACCGTCGTCCAGCGCGACGACGTGCAGGTGCTCCTCAACGAGCCGCGCACGAAATCCGCCCTCGACGAGATCCGCGCCCTGCCGGGGGTGATGGAGGTGGAACCCTTCCGCCTGGCGCCGGCGCGCGTGCATGCCGGCCACCGCATGAAGCGCGGCGTGCTCTTCGGGCTGGACGAGGGGCCGACGCTTCGCCGCGTCGTGGGGGCCGACGGGCGCGCGTGGGAGATTCCGCCCAACGGCGTGGTGCTCACGGCCATCGTCGCGGGAACGCTCCACGTCGAGGCGGGCGACACCGTCGAGATCGAGATCATGGAGGGCAAGCGCTCGCGCATGCCGCTGCTGGTGATGGGCGTGGTGGACGAGCCCATCGGCTTCGCGACCTACGTCTCGCGCGCGACGGCCAACCGCCTGCTGGGCGAGGGGGACGTGGTCACGGGCGCCTACATGCGCGTCGACGCGAGGGAGCGCGAGAGCATCTTCGCGCGGCTCAAGGCGATGCCGGAGGTGGCCGGCGCCAACCTGCGCGAGGCCGCCTACACCCAGTTCCGCGCGATGATCGACCGCAGCGTCGGCATCATGATCACGGTGAACCTGGTCTTCGCGTGGATCATCGCCTGCGGCCTGGTGTACAACGGCGCGCGCATCGCGCTCTCGGAACGCGGCTACGAGCTCGCCACGCTGCGGGTGCTGGGCTTCACGCAGCGCGAGTCGGCCTCGCTTCTCCTGGGCGAGCAGGCGGTCATCACGGGCACGGGCCTGCCGATGGGGGTTGTGCTGGGCATCGGGCTCACGCTCTACTTCATCTGGATGCTCTCGACGCAGATGTGGCGCATGCCCTACGTGGTCACGGGCCTCAACCTGGTCGGGGCGATGGTGGCGGTGGCGCTCGCCGCGGTGGCCTCCGGCGGCGCGGTGGGATGGCGCCTGCGGCGGCTGGATCTGGTCGGGGCGCTCAAGGCGCGCGAATGACGGGGAACGGGAAATGAAGATCACGAAGAGGTCCCTCGGTTACGCGGCGATGGCGGCGGCGGTGGTGCTGTTCCTCGCCTGGTGGGCGTGGCCCGAGCCGCGCATCGTCGAGACGGCCCGCGCCGCGCGCGGCCCGGTGCAGGTGGCCATCGAGGAGGACGGCGAGACGCGCGCCATCGACCGCTACGGCGTGGCGGCACCGGTGGCCGGGAGGCTCCTGCGCGTGGTGCTGCGCGAGGGCGACGTGGTCAAGGCCGGGCAGGTGGTGGCCGAGATCGCGCCGGTGCCCCTTTCCGAGACGGACCGCGACCTGCTGGAGGCCAAGCTSGARTCGGCCAAGGCGCTGAAACTCGAGGCGGACGAGCGCGTGCGCAAGGCGGAGGCGGACGCGGCGCAGGCCGAGCGCGATCGGGTTCGCGCGGCCGACCTCGTCGCGAAGAAGTTCATGGCGGACCAGGCGCTCGAGCAGGCGGTCGTGGCGGTGCAGACGAAGGCCGCGGACCTGAAGGCGGCCCGGGCGCGGGCGGTGGCTGC
>PQAI01000094.1 GCA_003105245.1 Betaproteobacteria bacterium
TCAGATCTCCTCGGGCACCATGCGGATGGCGCCGCAGGGGCACTCCGCCGCGCAGACCCCGCAGCCCTTGCAGTAGTCGTAGTTGAAGCGGAAGCGGTTGCCGGGCCCCAGCTTCACGACGGCATTGTCGGGGCACACGCCGTAGCAGTTGTCGCACTCGAAGCAGTTGCCGCAGGACAGGCAGCGGCGCGCCTCGAAGAGCGCGGTGGTCTCGTCGAGCGCCATCACCACCTCGTCGAAGGAGGTGACGCGCTTCTGCAGGTCCAGCATCGGGCGCACCGTCTTGGAGGCGTCCGAGTAGTACCAGGTGTTGAGCTTCGCGTACTCCGCGATCTCGTGCTTCGGGCCGGGATCGTAGGCGCCGCCCTTGAGCCAGGCGTCGATGTGGCGCGCGGCCTTCTTGCCGTGCCCGATGGCCACCGTCACCGTGCGCTCGGCGGGCACCATGTCGCCGCCCGCGAAGATGCCCTCGTGCGAGGTCATCATGTTGGGGCCCACCTTCACCACGCCGCCCTCGACCTCCAGGCCCGGCACGCGGTCGAGCAGCGACAGGTCCACGTCCTGCCCCAGCGCCATGACCACGGAGTCGGCCTCGAGCGTCTCGAATTCCCCGGTGGGCTGCGGCACGCCCTTCTCGTCGAGCTGCATCTTCTCGACGGTGATCGCGCCCTCGCCCGCCTCCTTGATGGTGGAGAGCCACTTGATGAGCACGCCCTCCTCGATCGCGTCCTGCACCTCGAAGTCGTGCGCCGGCATCTTCTCGCGCGTGCGGCGGTAGACGATCATCGCCTCCTCCGCGCCCAGGCGCTTGGCGGTGCGCGCCACGTCGATGGCGGTGTTGCCGCCGCCGTAGACGACCACGCGCCGGCCGAGCAGGGGCTTGGATTCCCCCTCCATGCCGCGCAGCACCTGCACCGCGTCCATGATCTTCGCGGCCTCGTTGGCCGGGATGTAGGCGCGCTTGGCGATGTGCGCCCCCACGGCGAGGAACACSGCGTCGAAGCCGCCCGYCTTCCTCGCGGCCATCACGTCGTCGACCTTGGTGTTGAGCTTGAGCTCCACCCCGAGGTCSAGGATKCGCTGCACCTCGCCGTCGAGCACGTCGCGCGGCAGGCGGTAGGCGGGGATGCCGAAGCGCATCATGCCGCCCGCCATGGGCCCGGCCTCGTGGACCACGACCTTGTGGCCCAGGCGCGCGAGGTGGTAGGCCGCCGAGAGCCCCGAGGGCCCGGCGCCCACGACCAGCACCTTCTTGCCGGTGGGCGGCGCCGGCGGGTCGAACTTCCAGCCGCGCTTGAGCGCCTCGTCGCCGAGGAAGTGCTCCACCGAGTTGATCCCCACCGACGAGTCGAGGTGCGCGCGGTTGCACGCGCCCTCGCAGGGGTGGTAGCACACGCGCCCCATCACCGCGGGCATCGGGTTGTTCTGCACCAGCGAGCGCCACGCCGCCTCGTAGTCGCCGCTCTCGGCGTGGAAGAGCCAGCCCTGGATGTTCTCGCCCGCGGGGCAGGCGTTGTTGCAGGGCGGCAGGCGGTCGACGTACTCGGGCCGCAGCGTGCGCCACGACCCGGTGTGGTTGGCGAGGCTGGAGCCGGGGTCCAGCGTGATGGCGAAGGGCTTTCTCATGATTCTTCCAGCAGGCGGTACTTGCGGATGTTGCGGTCGGCCTGCTCCTGGATGCGGCGGATCACGTCCTCGCGCGGCTTGGGCGAGAAGAGGTGGGCGTAGCGCTTCTGGGGCTTCAGGTATTCCTCGACCGGGACCTGGTGGCGGATCTTCGAGACGCCGGTGACCTCGCCGTTCTCCGCCTCGAAGACCGGGAAGATGCCGCTTTCGTGCGCGAGGCGCGCCATGCGGATGGTGAGCGAGGAGTCGTGGCCCCAGCCCAGCGGGCAGGGCACCAGGATGTGCAGGTAGCGGGCGCCGCGGAATTCCATCGCGCGGCGGACCTTGGCCTCCAGGTCGCGAAGCTCCGACACCGTGGCGGTGGCCACGTACGGAATGTTGTGCGCCATCGCGATGGCCGGGAGGTCCTTGCCCTGCCCGAAGGGATTGCCGGGGGTGGGACCCACGGCTGCCGTGGTGGCGGTTCGGGCCGCCGGCGGCGTGGCCGAGGAGCGCTGCACGCCGGTGTTCATGTAGCCGCCATTGTCGTAGCAGATGTAGAGGACGTCGTCGTTCCTCTCGAACATCCCCGACAGGCACCCGAAGCCGATGTCCGTGGTGCCGCCGTCGCCGCCCTGCGCGACCACGCGCACTTCCGACCTTCCCTTCACGCGCATCGCCGCCGCGATGCCGGTGGCCACGGCCGCGGTGTTGCCGAAGAGCGAGTGGACCCAGGGAATCTGCCACGACGTCTCCGGGTACGGCGTCGAGAAGACCTCGAGGCAGCCCGTGGCGTTGGCCGCGATGAGCTGGCCCGCGGTGGCCTCCATCGCGGCGTCGATCGCATAGCGCGCGCCGAGCGCCTCGCCGCAGCCCTGGCACGCCCGGTGGCCCGAGTTGAGCGAATTGGTGCGGCGAACCGTCGACTGCACGGAGCGCTCGTTGTCGGGCAGCAGCCGGTTGCCGACCGTGAAGGTTCCCGTCTGGTAGAACTTGACCGGTTGGAAGCTCATTGTTTTCTCACTTGACGGCTCGTTCCTCGACCACGTGGGTTCCTCAGCGCAGCTGGGCCGTGACGAGGCCCACGTCGCGCACCACGGCCTCCGCGATGGGGCCGCTGCGGCGATGCTCGCGCTCGCGCGCGAGCGCGCGGTCGACGGCCGCCTGGTTGAGGTCGAGGAAGGTGAGCGCCGGGAGCTTGCCCTCCGCGCCCTGCAGGAAGACGCGCGCGAGCGACTCGGTGGTGATGGGGCGGCCTCCGAGTCCCGCGATCACGGTGTACACGTCGTCCAGCGACCCGGCGTAGGAAGTGCGGACGTTGGCCGAGACGATGCCGCCCAGGCCGACGCCGAAGGCCTTCTCCACCACGACCACCTTCTTCGCGCGCGCGAGCGCCGCGCGGATGGCCTCCGTGGGCCACGGACGGAAGCAGGTGACGCCCAGCACGCCGATGCGGTGGCCCTTCTCGCGCAGCCCGTCCACGGTGTCCTTGATCGTGCCCAGCACGGAGCCCAGCGCGACCACCACGGTGTCGGCGTCCTCCATGCGGTAGCCGTGCATGAGCCCGCCGGAGTCGCGCCCGAAGGCCTCGCGGAACTGCGCGGCCCAGCCCGGGATGAGGTCGAGCGCCTGCATCTGCTTCACGTGCGCGAGATAGCGCACCTCGGTGAAGGCCTCGGGGCCGACCATGGCGCCCATCGACACGGGCTCCTGCGGGTCGAGCACCTGGCGCGGCTGGAAGGGCGGCAGGAAGGCGTCCACCTGCTCCTGCGTGGGCATGTCCACGCGCTCGTAGGCGTGGGTGAGGATGAAGCCGTCCATGCACACCATCACCGGGATCGAGAGTTCCTCCGCCAGCCGGAAGGCCTGGATGTGCAGGTCGAGCGCCTCCTGGTTGGTCTCCGCGAAGAGCTGGATCCAGCCGCAGTCGCGCTGGCTCATCGAGTCGGTGTGGTCGTTCCAGATGTTGATGGGGGCGCCGATGGCGCGGTTGGCCACCGTCATCACGATGGGAAGCCCCATGCCGGCCGCGTTGAAGACGGCCTCGGCCATGAAGAGCAGGCCCTGGCTCGCGGTGGCGGTGTAGGCGCGCGCGCCGGCGGCCGACGCCCCGATCGCCACGCTCATGGCCGCGAACTCGCTCTCCACGTTGATGAACTCGCACGGCGTGAGGCTGCCATCCTTCACCATCTCGCCCAGGCCTTCGACGATGTGGGTCTGGGGGGAGATGGGGTAGGCGCAGATCACCTCGGGGCGGCACAGGGCCACCGCCTCGGCGACCGCCTTGGAACCTTCAATCTGCTTGAGCATGGTGTTTGGCTCCGGCCTCCTGGCGCACGTGCTTGAAGGCGTCGGAGGCGGCCAGGATGTTGCCCTCCGCGATCTTGGCGGGGAATTTCTCCCGGATGGCCTTGCCCACGGACTCGAGCGAGATGAGCCCCGTGGCCGCGGCGAAGGCGCCCAGCAGCGCCGCGTTGGGCACCGGGCGCCCCACGCGCTTCATCGCGATCTCCGTGGCGGGCACCGTGTGCAGGTGCTGCGCCGGGAAGTCCTTCACGAAATCCGCGAGCCCCAGGGCGCGGAAGCTGCGCGCGGTGTTGATGAGGATGTAGCCGTCGCGCCTCAGGCCCCCGAAGACATCGACCTGGTTGAGCAGCGTCGGGTCCTGGATGAGGATCGCGTCGGGTTGCAGGATGGGCTCGCGCAGGCGGATCTCGCGGTCGTCGAGGCGGCAGTAGGCCACCACCGGCGCGCCGGTGCGCTCGGAGCCGAAACTGGGGAATGCCTGGGCGTGGCGTCCTTCGAGGAAGGCCGCGACGGAGAGCATTTCAGCCGCCGTGACCACCCCCTGGCCGCCCCGTCCGTGAATCCGGATCTGGAACAAGCGGGCCTCCTCCT
>PQAI01000095.1 GCA_003105245.1 Betaproteobacteria bacterium
GGCGGCGTGGGCATGAACCACGGGCGTCGCGATCCCCAGGACGTGCGCGTGGGCGACGTGATCGACTCGTGGCGCGTGATCGGCGTGGAGCCCGGGCGCCGCCTCACGCTCGCCTTCGGCATGAAGGCGCCCGGCGCGGGGGTGCTCGAGTTCGAGATCGAGGAGACGGCGCCGGGCGAGCGCCGCATCGCCGTCACCGCCTACTGGCACCCGGCGGGCGTGTGGGGACTCCTCTACTGGTACGCGATGTTCCCCGCGCACCTGGTCCTGTTCGAGGCGCTGGTGAAGGCGATCGCGAGCCGCGCGCTGGCGCAGGACGCCGCCAGCCGCTGACCCGCCGGGCCTTCCTCCGGAAAAGCAAAAACCCCGCCGAGGCGGGGTTTTCGGGAATGCGGCTGTTCGAAGCGGCTTACTTGAGCTTCGTTTCCTTGTAGGCCACGTGCTTGCGGGCCTTGGGGTCGTACTTCTTGATCTCGAGCTTGTCGGGCGTGGTCTTCTTGTTCTTGGTCGTCGTGTAGAAGTGACCCGTGCCGGCCGTCGATTCGAGCTTGATCTTCTCGCGCATGTCCGCCGCCCCCTCAGATCGCTTCGCCGCGCGCGCGCAGCTCGGCGAGCACCACGTCGATGCCCTTCTTGTCGATCGTGCGCAGGCCCGCGTTGGTGAGCCGCAGCTTCACGTAGCGGTTCTCGCTCTCGACCCAGAGCTTGCGGTACTGCAGGTTGGGCAGGTAGCGGCGCTTGGTCTTGTTGTTGGCGTGGGACACGTGGTTGCCCACGATGGGGCCCTTGCCCGTGATTTGGCAGACTCGAGACATGGGATTTCTCCGATTCCATCGCCCCCGGAAAAGCCGAAGGCGGAAAGCCCGAGATTATAGCCCAGCCCCCGCCGCCTCTACAACCTGATTCCATTGGCCTTTTCGGGCTAGAGCAGGCCGCGCTCGGCAAAGGAAAGGAAAGCCCCCGGCGCCACGATGAAGTGATCCAGCACCTTCACGTCCACGAGCGCGAGGGATTCCGCCAGGGAGTGGGTAAGTGCTTGATCCTGAATGGAAGGCTCCGCAATACCCGAGGGGTGGTTGTGGGCCAGGATGACCCCGGCCGAATTGTGAGCGAGCGCTCGCTTGACCACCTCGCGGGGATAGACGCTGGTCTGCGTGAGGGTGCCCCGGAAGAGCTCCTCGGCGGCGATGACGCGGTTCTGGGCGTCCAGGAACACGCCCCAGAAGACCTCGTGGCCCAGGTGCTGCAGCCGCAGGCGCAGGTAGCCGCGAACGGCCGCCGGCGAGGCGAGGCTGTCCCGGGCCTGCATCTGCTCGCGAAGCGACCGCCGGGAAAGCTCGAGCGCGGCGGCGAGCTGGCCCGCGCGCGCGAGTCCCAGGCCGGCGGTGCCGGCCATTTCCGGCACCGGCGCGGCCAGCAGGCTCGAGACGCGGCCGTAGCGATCGAGCAGGTCGTGCGCGAGCGCGAGGGCCGGCCGGCCCGCCACCCCCGTGCGCAGCACGAGGGCGACGAGTTCGGCATCGGTGAGGGTTTCGGCGCCCTGGGAGGCAAGCCGGGCGCGGGGCCGGCCCGCGGCGGGCCAGGCGGGGGAAGACATGGGGCGTGGCTCTCCTAGTAGAATGATCCGATGGAAGAAATCCGGAAGCGCCGCGTTCTACTAGGGGTCACGGGGGGCATCGCCGCCTACAAGGTGGCCGAGCTCGCGCGGGCGCTCATCCGCAATAACGTGGAAGTCCAGGTCGCGATGACCGAGGCGGGAACGAAATTCGTGACGCCCGCGACCTTCCAGGCCCTCACCGGCCGGCCCGTCGTCACCGACCTGTGGGACGCGAGCTTCGCGAACGCGATGGCGCACATCGAGCTCTCGCGCGGCGTGGACGCGATCGTGGTGGCCCCGGCCAGCGCCGACTTCCTGGCCAAGCTCGCGCACGGCCTCGCCGACGACCTGCTCTCGACCACCTGCCTCGCGCGCAACTGCCCGCTCCTCGTGGCGCCGGCGATGAACCGCGAGATGTGGGACAACCCCGCCACGCAGCGCAACGTCGGGCTGCTTCGCACCGACGGCGTCGCGATCCTCGGCCCGGCCTCGGGAGACCAGGCCTGCGGCGAGGTCGGCATGGGGCGCCTGCTCGAGCCCGAGGAGCTGCTGCAGGCGATCCTCGACTTCCTCTCGCCCAAGCGCCTCGCGGGCCGCCGGGTGCTGGTCACCGCGGGCCCCACCTTCGAGGCGATCGACACCGTGCGCGGCATCACCAACCTGAGCTCGGGCAAGATGGGCTACGCGCTCGCGGAAGCGGCCGCCGCCCAGGGCGCCGACGTGACGCTCGTCTCCGGCCCCACGTCGCTCGCCCCGCCCGCCAACGCCCACTTCGTGTACGTGACCAGCGCCGCGGAGATGCTCAACGCCGTCAACGCGCACGCGGCCTCGGCCGACCTCTTCTTCAGCGTGGCCGCCGTGGCCGACTACACGCCCGAGGCGCCGTCCTCCCGCAAGATCAAGAAGTCGGGCGAGCCCCTGGAGATCAAGCTCAAGCCCACGGTGGACATCCTCGCGCACGTGGCGAAGATGCCCGGGGGTCCCTTCTGCGTCGGCTTCGCGGCCGAGAGCGAGAACCTCGCCGAGTACGCGCAGGCGAAGCGGAAGCGCAAGAGCATCCCGATGATCGTCGCCAACCTCGTGCAGCACACCATCGGCCGCGAGGAGAACGAGGTCACCATCTACGACGACGCCGGCGCGCACCCCATCGCGCGCGCGCCCAAGTCGCGCATCGCGCACGCCATCCTCGAGCACGCCCTCGCCCTCTACGAGGCGCGCCGCGGGGGCGCCACCGTCACTCCCATCAAGCAGGCTTCCTGAACCTTGCTTCGCCTTGCTGCCGCCTGCCGGCGGGGTACTGCGCTGAACGCCGATGAACGCCGATGCCCCGCCGATTGCCGCCGATGAATTCAAATTGGGTCGTCCATTCGCGGTCGCCGTCGATCCAGCGGACTGCGCCCCTGACTCCGGTACTCCTTTCTGTCATCGCTTTATCGGCGGAAATCGGCGGGGCATCGGCGTTCATCGGCGTTTCCAAAGCCTTTCGCCTACCGTAGCCACTTTCGCCCCATGATGAAACTCGACGTGAAGATCCTCGACGAGCGCATGCGCTCGCAGCTGCCCGCATACGCCACCGGCGGGTCGGCCGGCCTCGACCTGCGCGCCTGCCTCGACGAGCCGCTGACGCTGCGGCCCGGGGACTGCTCCCTCGTGCCCACGGGCCTCGCGATCCACGTGGCCGACCCCGGCCACGCCGCGGTGATCATTCCGCGCTCGGGCCTGGGCCACAAGCACGGGATCGTGCTGGGCAACCTCGTGGGCCTCATCGACTCCGACTACCAGGGGCAGCTCCTCGTGTCGTGCTGGAACCGCGGCCGCGAGCCCTTCGTGGTGAACCCGATGGAGCGCATCGCCCAGCTCGTCGTGATCCCCGTCGTCCAGGTCGCTCTCAACGTCGTGGAGTCCTTCGACGAGAGCGAGCGCGGCGAGGGCGGCTTCGGTTCCACCGGCAAGCACTGAGGGAGCACCCATGCACGGCATCGTCCTCTTCGCCCACGGCGCGCGCGACCCCGAGTGGGCCCGCCCCTTCGAGGCCATTCGCGACATCGTCCGCGCCCGCCGCCCGGAGTTCCCGGTGGAGCTCGCCTTCCTGGACTTCATGTCGCCCAAGCTCGACGAGGCGGTCGACTCGCTCGCCGCCAAGGGCGTGGCGGCCATCACGATCTTCCCGCTCTTCATGGCGCCCGGCGGCCACATCCGCAACGACCTTCCCCGCATCGCGGAAGACCTGCGCAAGGCCCACCCCGGCATCCCCATCGCGATCCAGACCGCCATCGGCGAGGCGCCCGAGCTGCTCGAGGCGATCGCCGCCTGGATCCT
>PQAI01000096.1 GCA_003105245.1 Betaproteobacteria bacterium
ATGCTCTCGCACCGCCCCGACATGGCCTCGCTCGCCACGGGCTCGGTCAACTTCGCGACGATGATCTACGAGAACCCGCCGCAGCTCGTCGACGCCCTGGCCCAGAGCATGCTCGACTTCGACATCAAGCCCGAGTGCGAGCTCTTCGACCTGGCGATGCTCTACAACGCCGCCGACCTCGTGAAGCGCGGGCTCCTCAAGCCCCCGCCGCACGTGCAGTTCGTGATGGGCATCAAGGGGGCGATGCCGGCCAGGCGCCCGGTGCTCGAGTTCCTGCTCTCGGAGCTGCCGCAGGTGCTGCCCGGCGCCACGTGGACCGCCGCCGGCATCGCGCGCCACCAGTTCGAGGTGGCGCAGTGGGCGCTGGAGCTGGGCGGCCATTGCCGCACCGGGCTCGAGGACAACATCCGCTTCGACGAGACGCGGCTCGCCGCGAGCAATGCCGAGCTGGTGAAGAAGATCGCCGACGTGTGCGGCAAGTTCGGCCGCCGGCCGGCGACGCCCGCCGAAGCCCGCGAGCTCCTGGGACTGCGCCCCGCCTGAACGTTTCCGCCTCACCCATCAACAACAACAACAGGAGTTCTCCATGCGCCGCCCGACCCTCCAGGCCTTCGCCGGCCTGATCGCCGCCGCCTGCCTCGCTCTCGCCGCGCCCGCTGCAATGGCGCAGAAGAAGGCACCCGCTCCCAAGGACAACCCGAAGTGCGCGCCCAACCCCGTGTTCGAGAAGTTCCCGGGGAGCCACCACGGCAACTGCGAGCAGTCGCGCTTCATGGCGCTGGACATCGAGGTGGCGAAGGATCCGGCCAACCTGCAGGGACCGCGCGACAAGGTCAGGAAGGAAGGCGAGTACTGGTACTACCACGACCCGATCCAGAAGGACGCGAGCGGCGCGCTCCCCTCGCCCATCGAGCTGCAGCGCAACATCGAGAATGCCGTCCGCTCGGCCGGCGGCACCGTGCTCGCGACGACCGATTACAAGAAGGCGGTCTTCTATCGCATCGAGAAGGGCGGCTCGGAGTACTGGGGACACTACCAGTGCGGGGGCGGCAACCAGGAGCAGTGCACGGCGCTCAGCCACAAGATCGTGCGCGTGAAGGCGATGGAGCAGGCGATCGTCGTTTCCGCCGACCAGATCGCCAAGGACATCGGTACGGGCGGAAAGGTGGTCTTCTACGGCATCTACTTCGACACCGACAAGGCCACGATCAAGGCCGAGTCCGAGCCGACGCTGGCCGAGATGGCGAAGTGGCTCAGGGCCAACGCGGCGACGAGGGTCTACATCGTCGGCCACACCGACATGCAGGGCGCCCACGACCACAACATGAAGCTCTCGCGCGACCGCGCTGCGAGCGTGGTGGCGGCGCTCGCCAGCCAGCACGCCATCGGCAGGGAACGTCTCACCTCCGATGGCGCGGGACCGCTCGCGCCGGTGGCGAGCAACGCCGACGAGGCGGGGCGGGCGAAGAACCGCCGCGTGGAGATGGTGCTGCGCTGAGCAGCGGGACGGCGTGCCGGCACCGCACGGCACGCCGGCTCAGGTCTTGTCGACCGGCTCCGCCAGCACTTCCCTCGCGATCTTGAAGGACTCCAGCGCCGCCGGCGCCCCGCAATAGACGCCGCACTGCAGGAAGATCTCCTGCATCTCCTCCTTCGTGACGCCGTTGCGGATGGCGCCGCGCAGGTGGATGCGAAGCTCGTGCGGGCGGTTGAGCGCCGTGAGCATCGCGAGATTGAGCATGCTGCGGGTCTTCAGGTCCAGCCCCGGGCGCGTCCATGCCGCGCCCCACGCGTGCTCCGTGAGGTACTGCTGCAGGGGCTTCATGAAGTCGTCGGCCTTCGCGATCGCGTCGTCGACGTACTTCTCGCCCAGCACCTTCCGGCGGACCGCGAGGCCCGCCCTGTAGCCTTCGTTCTCGTTCATCGTTCCTGTCTCCCGGTCTTGTCCCGCGGCGATGCCGCGAGGCTCGCCAGCCAGCCTACGCTATGATGGCCCGCACGACGAGGAGGCCCCATGCGCGCCATTCGCTTCGCCGCCCTGCTGCTGTCGACGTGCCTTTCCGCATCGCCCGTGCTCGCAGCCGACGACGCGGCCACGCTCGCGAAGAGGCTCGCGGACCCCGATGCCGGCGTCCGGGCCTCCGCCGCCTCCGCGCTCTGGACGCTCGCCGGCAAGACGCCCGCCGCCGTCGAGCCCTTCCGCTCCGCACTGCGCACCGCGCTCGACGATCCTGACGGTGCCGTGGCGATGAACGCCGCCGGGGCGCTCGCCACGATGAAGGAGCCGGAACAATCCCTCGCGCCTTCGCGCCGGCGCGTGCTGCAGTCGCCCGGCCAGAAGACCTACGTCGCCTTTCTCGCGGCGCGCGGCCTCATCGGCATCGATGCGCCCGCGACGCTGGCCCCGCCGCTGCTTCGCTACCTCGAGGAGACGGCCGCGGCGCGCAAGCGCGGCGGCTCGCGCGAGAATGTCCAGCTCGCCCGCCGGGCGCTCGAGCGCCTCGTCGACACGAAGGACCGCTCCACGCTGGAACCCATCCGCGACCAGCTGCGCATCACGCAGAGCGCCTGGGCCGAGCTGCTGCCGATCCTGAACCGCTTCTCGCCGAAGCCCGACGACTGGACGCGCGTCCTGCTCGACCACACGGCCCACGCCGATGGCGACACCGTCTACGTCGCCTGGACGCTCCTTGGCGAGCAGTCCGATCCCGCGTCGATCGCGCTGTGGACACCGAAGGCGGCGTCGGCGCTCAAGTCCCCGGGTTCGCGCGACCACGCCATGCGAGCGCTGGCGGCGGTGGCCGGCCGCGCGACGGCGGGATTGCCCGAGCTCGCGGCGATCGCATCGGACGCTTCCGCCTCCGAGGAACAGCGGCTGCGCGCGGTGGAGATCCTGGGACGCGCGGCCGACACGCGGTCCGAGGGTCGAGTTCCGGAGGCCACGCAGGCCGCGAAGGCGCAATGGCTCGCCGCGTGCGAGCCCGTGCTGAAGGCCGGCAAGCCGGGCAAGCCCTTCGACACCTGCCTGGCTCCCGCTTCCTCCGCGATTCCCGACGGCAAGGAGCGCGCGCGCTACCTCGCCTCGTGGCTCGCGGCGAATCCCGACCCGGGCGCCAAGGTCGAGCTTCTCGGGCGGCTGGAAGGACTCTGGAGCGAGGCCTTCGACGTGACGGACACGGTGCGCGCCGAACTCGCCAGCAATGACCCGCGCGTGAAGACGGCCGCCGAGAAGGCCCTGGACCGAATCCGCCCGGCGTGGCGCGAGAGCGGGGCGCGCGCGGCGAAGCAGGCGGCCTCACCCGCCGCCAAGGCCGCACCGGCGGCCGGSGGCCCGGGCGCCGACGGAGCGGCGCTCTACGCGGCGATCCGCGTGGGCGACGTGGCGAAGGYGAAGTCGCTGGTGRCGCGCGCCAACRTCGCGCAACCCGTGCGCTTCCCGGGCATGGCCACCCCGCCGCTGCCGCTCGTCGTGGCGGTCAACTACTGCGGCATCCCGACCGTCACGCCGGCGCAGCTCGCCGAGATCGTGGCGCACATGGTGTCCGTCGGCGCCGACCCCGAGGTGAAGGACGCACAGGGCCAGAACCTCTTCGACAGGGCCAGGTACGCGTGCCCGCCGGAGGTGATGAAGGCGCTGCAGGGCGGCTAGGAAGCCGCTAGAGCTTGTTGTGCGTGCCGTCGCAGAGCGGCTGGTTGCCGGTCGACTTGCAGCCGCAGAAGAAAGCCTTCCCCGACTTCTCCGGCGTGTAGGCGAGCGGCGTGAAGGACGTCTCCTTGTGCGAGCCGTCGCAGAAGGGCTGCTTCTGGCTGCGGCCGCAGCGGCACCAGTAGTAGGTCTTGCCCGCCTCGACCTCGACGGGGTACGGCGACTTCTGGGCGATCTTGGGTTGTTCCATGTTTGCGCTCGGTGGGTGGGTCACTCGACGGTGACGCTCTTGGCGAGGTTGCGCGGCTTGTCGACGTCCGTGCCGCGCTTGAGGGCCGTGTGGTACGCGAGGAGCTGCACGGGGATGGCGTGCACGATGGGCGAGAGCGCCCCCGCGTGCCGCGGCGTTCGGATCACGTGCACGCCCTCGCTCTCGGAGAAGTGGCTGTCGAGGTCGGCGAAGACGTAGAGCTCGCCGCCGCGCGCGCGCACCTCCTGCATGTTGCTCTTCACCTTCTCCAGCAGCGAATCGTTGGGCGCGATCACCACCACGGGCATGGAGGCGTCCACGAGCGCGAGCGGCCCGTGCTTGAGCTCGCCCGCCGCGTACGCCTCGGCGTGGATGTAGGAGATCTCCTTGAGCTTGAGCGCGCCCTCGAGCGCCACGGGATAGTGGACGCCGCGGCCCAGGAAGAGCGCGTCGTTCTTGGCCGCGAAGCGGTCGGCCCAGGCCTGGATCTGCGGCTCGAGGTTGAGCGCGTGCTGGATGCTGCCGGGCACGAAGCGAAGCTGCTCGAGCGCGGCGGCTTCCGCCGCGGCATCCAACCGGCCCTTGGCCTTGGCGATGGCGAGCGCGAGCGTGTAGAGCGCGGCGAGCTGCGTGGTGAAGGCCTTGGTGGAGGCCACGCCGATCTCCTGCCCGGCGCGCGTGTAGTACACGAAGCGCGAGGCGCGCGGGATGGCGCTCTCGCGCACGTTGCAGATCGAGAGCGTATTGACGTGCCCCAGCTCCTTCGCGCGCTTGAGAGCCTCCATCGTGTCCAGGGTCTCGCCCGATTGCGAGATGGTGACCACGAGCTGCCTCGGGTCGGGGATGGAGTCGCGGTAACGGTACTCGTGGCCCAGCTCCACGCTGCAGGGGATGCGCGCGACCTCTTCCAGCCAGTAGCGCGCCACGAGCCCGGCGTAGTGGCTCGTGCCCGAGGCCAGGATGAGCACCGCGGCTGCGTCGCGGAAGACCTGCGTGGCGCCCTCGCCGAACAGGCCGTCGACGTCTATGCCGGCGTCGATCACCGCCTCCAGCGTATCGGCCACGGCGCGCGGCTGCTCGTGGATCTCCTTCTGCATGTAGTGGCTGTAGGTCCCGAGGTCCACCGCGTCGGCCGAGAGTTCGCTCACGTGCTCGGTGCGGTGCACGGGATGCCGGAACGCGTCGACGATCCGCACTTCGTCGCGGTGCACCGCCACGACGTCGCCGTCCTCGAGGTAGAGCACGCGCCGCGTCTGGGCGATGATGGCCGAGACGTCGGAGGCGAGGAAGTTCTCGCCCTCGCCCAGCCCCACCACGAGCGGGCAGCCCATGCGTGCGCCCGCGATGGTCTCGGGATCGGAGAGCGCCACCACGCCGATGGCGTAGGCGCCGCGCAGGTCGGAGGCGGCCTTCTGGGTGGCCGCGAAGAGATCGCCCCCGGCCTTGTAGTAGTGGTGCACGAGGTGCGCGATCACCTCGGTGTCGGTCTGGGACTCGAAGGCGTAGCCCAGGGACTTCAGGCGCGCGCGCTGTTCCTCGTGGTTCTCGATGATGCCGTTGTGCACGACGGCGACCTCGCCCGAGGAGACGTGGGGGTGGGCGTTGGGCTCGGTGACGCCGCCGTGGGTCGCCCAGCGTGTGTGGGCGATGCCCAGGAGCCCCGCGAGGCTCTCGGCCTTGACCGCCGCCTCCATCTCCGCGACCCGTCCCACGCGGCGCACGCGCCGGATGCCTCCGTCGAGGACGGCCATGCCCGCGGAGTCGTAGCCGCGGTACTCGAGGCGCTTGAGGCCCTCGGTCAGGATGGGGACGACGTTGCGACGGGCGATGGCCCCGACGATTCCGCACATGGGGCTGATTTTCGCACGAAAAACGAAGCCCTCCGCGGCGTGACCGGGGAGGGCTGAAGGCAGGCGCCGTGCTCTTGGCCTCACATCGCCTTGCCGATGACGGGATGAGGAGGAGACCCGTGCATCTGGGAGTCACTTTACGCGCCGCCCGGCCCGCGCGCGGCGGCATGGTCCGCACCGCGACTGCGGAATATCCGACAAACCGGGGGTCAGGAACGGGTCCGGTACCGCCCGAGGAGCCCGCTCACGATCACGGCGGCCACGAGGGTGGCCAGCGGCCCCGCCAGCGGGGAGTACCAGCCCTCGTGGAGGGCCGCCAGCCCGGCGAGAAGCGTCCCCATGGCCGCCAGGGCGCCCACCGCCGGGGCGAGCGGGGCGGCCACGAGGGCGACCAGGGCAGCGGCGGCGATCCCCACCAGCATGGCCGGCAGCGGCGCTTCCCGGACCGGCTGGCCGTGCAGCAGCGTGCGTACCGCCTGCGCGTGGGCGAGGATCGACGAGGGCTCGGGCGCCGGCGGCTCCCAGCCCGACATCGAGACCGGCTGGGGCACCCGGTCGTCGGGGCCGGCCACGGGGGCCACGAAGACCACGCGGCCCTTGAAGAGGCGCGCGAGCGCCTTGTCGTCGCGGACTTCCAGCAGCCGGCGCGAGGGCATGTAGCGGTAGGCCGGGCCGAGGGAATAGTCGACCAGACCTTCCTCGCAGCGGCCCGCGAGCACCTGGCAGACCCAACCGGAGGTGGTGGGCCAGCGGCCCTGCTGCGTGGGAAGCCCGGTCACGATCCGGCGCACCACGCCGTCCTCGTCCCGGGGCAGGAGGGTGAAGACCAGGGCGCGCGAGTCCACCCCGCGCAGCAGCGGTTCGTGGATGGGCACCACCTCGCGCCGGCCGTCGACCGTCATCCCGATGGCCAGCGGCGCGGCCGCCTGGGCCACCGAGAGCGCGGTGGCGAGCGCGTCGTCGAGCCCCGGCACCGCGGCGTCGAGGGACGCGCGGGGCAGCGCGACGTGCAGGACGATGGCGCGCGGCGCGCCACGGGCCACGCGAGAGAGCACGTCCGGGAGCTTGCGCAGGGCCGGCCCCGCCGCGTCCACCGCGGAGGCCACGGCGCCGGGATCGTCCATGCCCACGATCAGGATGTCGTCGGGTGCCGGCTTCTCGGCGAAGGCGCGCAGCAGCCCGAAGCCGGCGTCGAGCATGACGAGGCTGGCGCGCTCGGCCCAGGGCGAGAGGTGGAAGCCCAGCCCGGCCAGCGCCAGCGCGGCGGCGGCGAGATAGGCGGCAAGGGAGGTGGCGCGGGCGTCGTGCGGGGCGGAAGGCGGCATGGAGCGCATCTTAACGGGCCGGGGCCCCGGTGCTAGACTCGCCGCACCCCTCAACCCCGAGGCGCGCGCCCCCCATGACCGGCGATCCCCCCAGTCCAGCCCAGTTGGCCGCGATCGACGACGCCTTCGTGCGCGAGCTGGCCACGCTCGGCCGCGTGCGCAGCTACCCGAAGAACACGGTGATCATCACCGAGGGCGACTCGAGCGACTCCCTCTTCGTGGTGCTCTCGGGCAAGGTGAAGGCCTTCGTCTCCGACTCCGAGGGCCACGAGCTCATCCTCGACACCCAGGGGCCCGGCGACTACGTGGGCGAGATGGCGCTCGACGGCAAGCCCCGGTCGGCCTCCGTGGTGACGATGGAGCCCACCACCTTCTCGGTCGTGCAGCGCGAGCCGCTGCGCGATGCGATCCGGCGCAACCCCGACTTCGCCCTCGAGATGCTCTCGAAGGTGATCGAGCGGGCGCGCGACGCCACGGACAACGTGAAGAACCTGGCGCTCCTCGACGTCTACGGGCGCGTGGCGAGGCTGCTCCTCAACATGGCGGTGGAGACCGACGGGAAGCTGCGCATCCCGGAGAAGATCACGCAGCAGGAGATCGCCGAGCGCGTGGGCGCCTCGCGCGACATGGTGAGCCGCATCTTCCGCGACCTCACCGTCGGCGGCTACATCTCCGTCGAGAACCGCATCATCACCATCAACAAGAAACCGCCGGCGAGGTGGTAGGCAGCGGGAACGATGTTCGACCGGACGGCAAGCCGCCGGTCAACATCGGCAGGCAGGATTGATGCCTGGAGTGACCCCTACTTCTTCGGCCGTTGCCAGCCGGGCCTGGTGACCTGCTTCGCCTCGGTGAGGGTGAGGCCGCCCGGGGGAACGTCCTTGAAGATGGTGGCGCCGGCGCCGATGGTGGCGCCCTTGCCCACGGTCACGGGAGCCACGAGCTGCACGTCGGAGCCGATGTGCACGTCGTCCTCGATCACGGTGCGGTGCTTGCGCGCGCCGTCGTAGTTGCAGGTGATGGTGCCCGCGCCGATGTTCACGTCCCGCCCCACGGTGGAGTCGCCCACGTAGGCGAGGTGGTTCGCCTTGCTTCCGCGGCCGAGCGTACTCGCCTTCACCTCGACGAAATTGCCGACGTGCACCTCGTCGGCGAGCTCGGTGCCCGGACGGATGCGCGCGTAGGGCCCGATGCGGGCGTTGGCGCCGACGCTCGCCTCCTCGAGAAGCGAGAAGGGCTTGATCTCCGTGGCCTCGCCCACGGTGACGTCGCGCAGGATGCAGTGGGCGCCGACCTTCACGCCGTCGCCCAGCACGACACGGCCCTCGAAGATGCAGTTCACGTCGATGGCCACGTCGCGGCCGCACGTCAATTCACCGCGCACGTCGATCCGCGCGGGGTCGGCCAGCGTCACGCCGGCGTCGAGGAGGGCCTGGGCACGGTCCATCTGCAGGAGCCTTTCGAGGCGCGCGAGCTCGCGCTTGGAGTTCACGCCGAGGCATTCGGTGGGCGAGCTGGGGCGCCGCACCGCGACGGGACAGCCCTCGGCGACCGCGGCCGCCACGATGTCGGTCAGATAATACTCGCCCTGCACGTTGTCGTTCCCCAGTCCCGAGAGCCACGCCTTCAGCCTGGAGTAGGGCGCGGCCAGGATGCCGGTGTTCACCTCGCGGATTGCGCGCTCGGCCTCGGTGGCGTCCCGCTCCTCCACGATGCGGGCGACGCGCCCGGCGCCGTCGCGCACGATGCGTCCGTAGCCCCTGGGGTCGTCGACTTCCTGGGTGAGGAGCGCCAGCTGGTTCTCGGCCGCCGCGTCGACCAGGGATCGCATCGTGCCCGAGGCGATGCGCGGCACGTCGCCGTAGAGCACCAGCACCACGCCGGATTCCTCGAGCTTCGGCAGGGCCTGCATGACGGCGTGCCCGGTGCCGAGCTGGCGCTCCTGCAGGGCCCAGGCGACGTCGGGCATGTCCAGGTGGGCGGCCACGGTCTCGCCCCCGTGCCCGATCACGACGGCGAGCCTGCCGGGCGAGAGGCGGCGGGCGGAATCGAGGACGTGCAGGAGCATCGGCCGGCCCCCCAGGGGATGCAGCACCTTGGGCAGGCGCGAGTGCATTCGCTTGCCCTGGCCGGCGGCGAGGATCACGACCTGGAGCGATTGGGTGGCCATGCGATTCGGGGGACGGGACAAATAAAAAGGGCAGGATCGCTCGATCCTGCCCGAATGTGTTGCGCCTCTAAATCAAGGAGTTTCGTGATCTCCCCCCTCGACCAGGCAACTGGCCCGGCTCGGGGCTCGTCGCAATGGCCGTTACCTCTACGACGTGCTTCAGGACGAATTCTACCACAATCCGGGGCCCCACCCGGAGGCCCCTAGCGCAGCTGGCGCAGCTTCTTGATGGCCGCGAGCTGGGCTACGGCCTGGGCGAGCTCGGCCTGGGCCTCGGCGATCTCCATGACCCCGCGGCGGTTGGCGATGGCCTCCTCCGCGGCGCGCTTGGCCTCCTCGGCCTTGGCCTCGTCCAGGTTCTCGGCCCGGACCGAGGTGTCGGCCAGCACCGTCACCACGTGCGGCTGGACCTCCATCATGCCGCCCGAGACGTAGATGACCTCCTCGCGCGCCTCGCCGGGAACCTTGAGCCGTACGGTGCCGGGCTTGATGCGGGTGAGGAGCGCCGCGTGCTCGGGCAGGATCCCGAGCTCGCCGGCTTCGCCGGGGGCGACGACCATCTCGGCTTCTCCCGAGAAGATCGCCTGCTCGGCGCTCACGATGTCTACATGAAGTGTCTTGGCCATGGGGGCTTACTGCAGCGTCTTGGCCTTCTCGAA
>PQAI01000097.1 GCA_003105245.1 Betaproteobacteria bacterium
GCGTCGGGATGGCCGCCGCGGAAGGCGGCCTCGGCGCGGCGGCGCGCGCGGCGCTCCTGCAGCGCGTTGTACCCGGCCACGCCGGCCACGAACACGGCGCCGAGGGCGATGAGGGCGAGCTGCAGGTCGCTCATGGATTCTCCTGGGTCCGTCGCCGCCTCAGGCGGCCTGCTTCCTCGCGAATTCCATGGCCGCCTCGATGTCGACTTCCACGATACGCGAGACGCCCGGCTCCTGCATCGTCACGCCGATGAGCTGCTGGCCCATCTCCATGGTGATCTTGTTGTGCGTGATGAAGAGGAACTGCGTCTGCGCCGACATCTGCTTCACCAGGTCGCAGAAGCGCTCGGTGTTGGGATCGTCCAGCGGCGCGTCCACCTCGTCCAGCAGGCAGAAGGGCGCGGGGTTCAGGCGGAAGAGCGAGAACACGAGCGAGATGGCGGTGAGCGCCTTCTCGCCGCCGGAGAGGAGCTGGATGGAGCTGTTCTTCTTGCCCGGGGGTTGCGCGAACACCTGCAGGCCCGCGTCGAGGATCTCCTCGCCCGTGAGCTTCAGGTAGGCCTGGCCGCCGCCGAAGAGCGCCGGGAACATCTCCTGGAAGTTGGCGTTCACCGTGTCGAAGGTTCCCTGCAGCAGTTCCCTCGTCTCGCGGTCGATTCTCTTGATGGCCGCCTCAAGCGTCTCCACGGCCTGCGCGAGGTCGGTGGCCTGGGCGTCCAGGAAGTCCTTGCGTTCGCGCGCCGTGCCCAGCTCCGAGAGCGCGGCGAGGTTCACCGGGCCCAGGGCCGCGATCTCCTCGCCGAGGCGCGTGATCTCGGCCTGCATGCCGGCGGAGCGCACGCGCTTCTCGAGCTTCTCGGCGAGCTCCTCGCGCGTGACGCCGGCCTCCGCGATCTGCTGCGCGTACTGCTCGGCGTGGGTGATGGCCTCCTGCTCCTTGAGGCGGATCTCGGTGATGCGCTCGCGAAGCGGCCCCAGCGTCTGCTCGGCGGCGAGCCTGCCCTCCTCGAGCGCGCGCAGCTCCTCGGTGAGGTGCTCGAGCCCGGCCCTCGCGTCGGCGAGCGCGCGCTCGGCGTCCGCCTTGACGGCCAGCGCCGCCTGCAGCCGCTCGCGCACCGTTCCCTCCTCGAGGCGCCCGAGCTCCGCGGACACGTTGCCGCGCGTGGCGGCGAGCGCCGCCAGGCGCTCGCCCAGCGACACCGCGAGCTGCCCCTGCGAGGCGACCTTGTCGTGGCAGCTCCTCTCGTGGAACTTCGCCTCCTGCACCGCGCGCTCGGCCGAGGCGACCGCGGCACGCGCGGCTTCCAGCGCCTCGCGGGCGCCTCTCGCCTCGCCTTCGAGCCCCTGCAGCCGCTGCACGATGGCCTCGATCGACTGCGAGCCGGTCTCCAGCGCGTGCTGGGCCTCCTGCATCTCGAGGCGTTCCTTCTCCTCCTCGCGCTCGATGTCGGCCAGCTCCGTGCGGATCGCCTCGCGGCGGCGCTCGGCCTGCTCCGTGCTCTGCGAGAGCTTGAGGTGCTCGACCTCCAGCGCGTGCGCCGACTGGCGGGCGCGCGCGAGCTCCTCGCGCAGCCGCCGCGCCTCGTCCTGGGATTCGCGCACCTGCGCCTCGAGCTCGCGCAGCCGCGCCTCGACGGCGTTTCGCGCCGCGGCGACGGCGGGGAGCCTTGCCTGCAGGTCCTCGATCTCGCGCTGGCGCTGCAGCACGCCGTGCAGCTCCGACTGCGGGCCGTGGAAGACCACGCCCTGGCGGCCGAAGAGGTGCCCGGCGCGCGAGACGAGGAGGCCGCCCGGCGGCAGCACGCGCGCCAGCGCCAGGCCGTCCTCGCCCTCGGGCAGGATGAAGACGTTGGCGAGCGCGTCGCGCAGGTAGGCCGTGACGCCCGCGCGGGCGCTGGAGACCACGGAGGCGAGGGGCTTCAGGTGCGAGGCCGCCGCGGCCGCCTCGGGGGCGCCGCGCTCGACGAAGACCGCGAAGCTGCCCGGAGGCGCGTCGCGAAGCAGGGGCTCCAGGGCGCCCTCGTCGCCCAGCCTCGCCGCGTTCAGGCGAACGCCCAGGGCCGCCTCGACGGCGTCGTCCCAGCCGGCCTCGACGTGGATGGCCTGCCAGAGGCGCTCGGCGCGGTCCAGCGCGTGCGTGCGCGTCCAGTCGGCGAGCCGCGAGTTGGTGTCGAGCTTCGCCTGCTGGGCCTCGAGGGCCCTGAGCGCGGCCTCGAGCGTGGCGGCCTCGCGCGTGCGCTCCTGCAGCGACTGCTGCGCCGCGCGGCGCTCGTCCTCGAGGGCGGGAAGCCTCGCCTCGGCGGCCTGCTGCGCGTCCTCGAGCGCCTTCACCTGCCCGGCCAGCCGCTCGCGATCCGCGGCCAGCGCGGCGAGCTTCTCGGGCTCCGGGAAGACGAGGGCCATGTTCTCCTGCTTGAGCCGGTTCTTGCGCGCCTCGAGCTGCGACAGGAGCTTGAGGGCGTGCGACTCGCGCGTCTCCTCCACGCCCTGCGCCTGCTCGGCGGCGGACATCTCGGCCTCGGCCGCGCGCACGGCGGCCTGCGCCTTCTGCTGCTCGCCCTCGAGCGTCGGGAGCCGGTCGCGCGCCGCGGCGTGCTCGGCCTCGCGCTGCGCGATGGCGGCGCGGGCGCTCTCGATCTCGCCCTCCCAGCGCCCGCGGTCCGACTGCGCCTCGGCGATGCGCCGCTCCACTTCCGCGATCTCCGTCGCGAGGCCCTCGAGCTGCGCGCCCATGCGGCGGCGGTTCTCGCCGAGGAAGGCGATCTCCTGCTCGAGCGACTGAACCTCGCCGTTGGCGGCGTAGAGCGCGCCCTGCAGCGTGGAGAGCTGGTCGGTTTCCTCGTAGTGGCGGCTCCTCAGCTCCTCCAGCGCGCGCTCGGACTCGCGCAGCTTCGCGGTCTCGGCCTCGAGCGCCACCTGCACGCGCTGCACCTCGTTGGCGTGCCGGTTCCTCGCCTGCTCGGCCTCGCGAAGCCGCGTGTAGGCGAGCAGGTTGTGGTTGAGCGCGAGCTGGGCCTGCAGGTCCTGGTAGCGCGCGGCCACCTCGGCCTGCTGCGCCAGGCGCTCGAGCTGGGCGTCGAGCTCGGCCCGGATGTCGCCCACGCGGGCGAGGTTCTCCTTGGTGTCCTCGAGCCTCAGCTCCGTCTCGCGCCGGCGCTCGCGGTACTTGGAGACGCCGGCCGCCTCCTCGAGGAACACGCGCAGCTCCTCGGGCTTGGAGGTGATCACGCGCGAGATCATCCCCTGCTCGATGATCGAGTAGGCGCGCGGCCCCAGGCCCGTGCCGAGGAAGATGTCCTGGACGTCGCGCCGGCGCACGTGCTGGCCGTTGATGTAGTAGCTGGAGTCGCCGTCGCGCGAGAGCACCCGCTTCACGCTGATCTCGGCGTACTGCGCCCAGGAGCCCCCCACGCGGCCGAGCGTGTTGTCGAAGACGAGCTCGACGGAGGCGCGGCCCACGGGCTTCCTGTCCGCGGATCCGTTGAAGATCACGTCGTGCATGTGCTCGCCGCGCAGCTGCTTGGCGCTCGATTCGCCGAGCACCCAGCGCACGGCGTCGATGACGTTGGACTTGCCGCACCCGTTGGGCCCGACCACGCCGACCAGCTGGCCGGGCACCGCGATCTGGGTGGGGTCGACGAAGGACTTGAAGCCGGAAAGCTTGACGGAGGTGAGTCTCACAGCCTTGATTCTTATGTAAAAACCCCACCAGGCCCGGCGGGGGGCGGTGGGGTCGGTTCGGGGTCGGGGGCAATTCTACCGGATGCCGGCGGGCGGCGCCCGGTCCGCTTCAGCGTTTCGCGAAAGCGAGCGCCGTCTGGCCGCAAAGCGAGCCCAGGTCCTCGTGCAGGTCGAGGCCCGCCTCCCGCGCCATGGCGACGAAGTAGCCCTTCTCGACGTCGATGCGGTCCTCGCGCCCCGAGTAGCTCTTCCCGGCAGGGGGCTCGTCGTGGATGCTCGCCACGAGGATGCCGCCGCGGCGCAGGCAGCGCGCGCTCTCGGCGAGGTAGTGGCGCGCGTCGGGCTCGAGGAGGTGGGTGAAGAGCGAGGCCGCGAAGGCCACGTCGGTGCCCCCGTCGCCGGCGGGGAAGCGCACCTGGCCCGGGGCGAGCGCGCCGCGCGGGTTGTAGTGCGCGGAATGCCCGTCGACATGGACGAAGCGGAATCGCCCTCCCGAAAGCGGCGAGAGGTAGGCCTCGGCCCATTCGATGGCCGGGCGGAAGACGTCGAACCCGGTGTAGGAGAGGTCGGGACGCAGCAGCAGCAGGCGCGCCGTCCTGCCGCAGCCGCAGCCGATGTCCAGGAGCGAGGCCCCGCCCGCGGCGAAGCGCGACACCACGCTCGCCCAGGCCTCGCCCACGATGAAGAAGTTCTCCAGCGTGGCCGCGCCGATGCTGTCCATGAGGCTCACGCTGGGCAGCGGCACGACGTCTCGCCAGACGGGGTAGTTGGGGTGCGTGGCGAGCTGGACGCCCGCCGGATCGTGCACAATCATCGTCTGTTCCGCCATGGTGGCATTCCCGGACCGCCGGGATCCCCTGGAAATCGAATCGTCCATTATCCCGCACACCCGCCGCGATGCCGAAGAAATCCCCTGCCCGCTCCCCCGCCGCCGGCCTGAAGGCGCTGGGCGCCGGTCCCCGCCTCGCTCCGTCGAGGCTCCTCGAGACCTTCCCCAACCCCAACCCCGGGCGCGACTACGCGATCCGCATGGAGATCCCGGAGTTCACCTGCCTGTGCCCGAAGACCGGGCAGCCGGACTTCGCCACGCTGCGCCTGGAGTACGTGCCGGACGCGAAGTGCGTGGAATTGAAGAGCCTCAAGCTCTACGTCTGGTCCTTCCGCAACGAGGGGAAGTTCCACGAGGCGGTCACCAACGAGATCCTCGACGACCTGGTGGCCGCCACGCGCCCGCGTTTCATGCGCCTCACGGCCGAGTTCTACGTGCGCGGGGGCATCTACACGACCGTGGAAGCCGACTACCGCATGAAGGGTTGGTCTCCCGCCGAGCGCGTCGACCTCGGTCCCTGGGAGGAGTAGGAGGGGAAGCAAGCACCGCCGCCCGCCGGAACCCTCACTCCGCCGGCTTCGGGGAATAGGTGACCACGACGGCCGTCGCCTCGCCGTCGAGGGCGCGGCCGCGGTGCGGCAGGCGCGCGTCGAAGTAGATGCTGTCGCCCGGCTCGAGGACGAGCCTGCGGCTTCCGGCCTGCCATTCCACGCGCCCGCTCAGCACGAACATGAACTCCTCGCCGTCGTGCTCGAAGAACACGTACTTGTCGATCTGCGAGGGGAAGGTGAAGAGGAAGGGCTCCATCTTCTTGTCGCGGCGGTTGTCGGCGAGGCTCACGTAGTCGTAGCCGAAGGCCGTGCCGCCGCGCACCACCGGCCGCCTCTCGCCGGCGCGCACCACCGAGAGCCCGCCGCCCTCGCCCGCCTCCGCGGGCGTGTGCAGCAGCTGCGTGATGTCGGTGCGAAGCGCCGCGGCGATGCGCGAGAGCGAGCCGATGGGAGGCACCTTGCGCGAGTTCTCGATCTTCGAGAGGTAGCCCTTGCTGAAGCCGGTGGCCGCCGCCAGGCGTTCGAGGGTGATGCCGAGCTCGGCGCGCCGCTCGGCGATGCGCGCGCCGATGAGGCTTTCGACGGGAGCCGGGGCCGCGCCGCTCATGCGGCCGCCGCGCGAACCGACGGCAGGCGCGCCTCGTTGGCCKCCAGCGCCGCCGARTACTCGATGATGCGCGCCGTCTCGCGCGCCACCTCCTCGCCSAGGAAGCGCCCCAGCAGGTGCAGCGTCATGTCGATGCACAGCGTCACGCCGCCGCCGGTGAGCACGGGCCCGCAATCCACCAGCCGCGAGTCGAGGGCGMGYACCGCCGGGTGGCGGGCGCGCAGGAGCTCCAGGGGCGGCACCTCGGCGCCGCACACCTCGCGCTTGGTGGTGGCGGAGCGCCCGTCGAGCAGGCCCGTGGCCGCGAGGATCATGCCGCCGGTGCACACGGCGGCGGCGCAGATGCCCTGGCTGTAGCGGCGCACAAAGGCGAGCGTGGCCGGCGAGGCGGCCTCGCGCTCCCACCCGGGGCCGCCCGTGATCACGAGGACGTCGGCCGGCGGCGCGTCGTCGTAGCCGTGGTGCGCGACGACGGTGAGGCCGCCGGCGAGGCTCACCGGGCCCGCGCGCTCGGCCACCAGGAACATCGACACTTCGGGGCTCACGCGGCGCGCCATCGACAGCACCCCGTAGGTCGCGAGGTCGATGGGCTCGGTGCCTTCGTAGACGAGGATCGCGGCTTTCATGTCCCTGGCTCGTTTCCCTGGCAAGACCCGGGAGGAAACATCGCACCTCCGCGAATCGCCGCTGCAATCACCTTTGTTTTCATGACATTACACGAATCCACTGGGAAATGCCATGGCCAGGACCGGAAGCGTGTTGACAGAAAGTTTCCCATTGGACAATATCCGTCCCTGTCCCGGCCGAGCGCGGCCCCGGGACCGGCCCACACAACGCGCAACCCGTTTCTCGCAGGCCCGACTCACCCCACCCACCAGGGAGATCGTCATGCCGAGCCATTCCGAAACGAAGACCGAATCCGCCCCGCCGTCTCGCCGCCGCTTCCTCGCCACCGCCGCCACGGGCGCCGCGATCGCGGGCTTCCCGGCCATCGTGCGCGCGCAGGCGCCCATCACCATGCGCTTCCAGAGCACCTGGCCGGTGAAGTTCATCTACCACGAGCTCGCGGTCGACTACACGAAGAAGGTCGCGGAACTCACGGGCGGGCGCCTGAAGATCGAGATGCTGCCGGCCGGCGCGGTCGTCCCGGGCCTGCAGGTGATGGAGGCTGCCAGCAAGGGCGTCATCGACGGCGGCCACGGCATCCCGGCCTTCTGGTTCGGCAAGAACACCGCCTTCGGCCTCTTCGGCGCCGGCCCCGACTTCGGCATGGACGGCAACCAGCTGCTGGGCTGGATGGAGTACGGCGGCGGCAGGGAGCTCTACGCCGAGATCCTCGCGGCCGCGCAGCTCGACGTGATGAGCTTCCACTTCTGCCCCGTGCCCTGCGAGCCGATGGGCTGGTTCAAGAAGCCCATCAAGGGGACCGCGGACCTCAAGGGCCTGAAGTTCCGCACCTCGGGCCTCGCGGTGGACATGTTCAACGAGCTGGGGATGTCCACGGTGCAGATGGCGCCGGCCGACATCGTCCCCGCGATCGACCGCGGCGTGCTCGACGGCGCGGAGTTCGCGAGCGCCACCGACGACCGCATCATGGGCTTCCCGGACGTGGCCAAGTTCTATTTCCAGCAGAGCTACCACATGTCCAACAACTTCTGCGAGGTGATGTTCAACCGCAAGAAGTACGACGCCCTGCCCGACGACATCAAGGTGATCCTGAAGTACGCGGCGCACGCGGCCAGCGCGGACGGGCTGTGGAAGGAGATGCACCGCATGTCGCAGGACTTGATCGAGCTTCAGCAGTCGAAGAAGGTCTCCGCCTTCATCACGCCGCGGCCCATCCTCGACGCCCAGCTCAAGGCCTGGAGCAACGTGGTGAAGAAGCGCTCGGCCGAGAACCCGCTCTTCGCCAAGGTGGTCGAGTCGCAGAGGGCCTGGGCGAAGCGCGTCATGTACTGGCACAACACGGTGCAGGTCGACCAGAAGGCCGGCTACGCGCACCACTTCGGAAAGGGACCCCTCGCRTGAGCGCGAACCCCGCCACCACCACCGGCGCCGCCGAAAGGCTGCACGGCCACCTCGAGCCCACGCCCGGCGGCTCGGTCTACCTCAAGCCCGCCGAGATGGCGTGGAAGCCCTCSCAGTTCGAGGGCATCGAGATCAAGGTGCTCTACGAGGACAAGGCGCGCGGGGAGATGACCTGCCTGCTGCGCTGGCAGCCGGGCACGACGCTGCCCTTCCACAAGCACCCCGAGATCGAACAGACTTACGTGATCTCGGGCTCCTTCTCGGACCACGACGGCATCGCGCGCGCCGGCGAGTTCGTGTGGAGGAAGCCGCAGTCGATGCACGAGACGCACAGCGCCGAGGGCTGCGTCATCCTGGCGATCTACCGCAAGCCCAACATCTTCCGCAACAGCGCCGGGTTCGAGCCCGGCGGCAAGCGCATCCGGACGGACCACGCGCCGGTCACGCCGCAGGCGAAGGCCTGAAGCCCGGCCGCATCCCGCATTCCCGCAACGCAGACACGAGAGAGATAGAGCATGTCGAAAGCAGAGGAAAGACTGGCCGCCCTCGGCCTGGAGCTGCCGGYGGCCGCCGCGCCGGTGGCCAACTACGTCGGCTACACCGTGAGCGGCAAGACCGTCTACGTCTCGGGGCAGCTGCCGTTCAAGGACGGACAGGTCCTGGTGGCCGGCCGCCTGGGCGCGGGCGTCTCGATCGAGGACGGCTACGCCGCCGGGCGCCAGTGCGGCCTCAACATCCTCGCGCACCTCAAGGCGGCCTGCGGCGGCGACCTCGACCGCGTGGCGCGCGTGCTGCGCCTGGGCGGGTTCGTGAACTCGACGCCCGAGTTCACCGACGCGCCCAAGTGCGTGAACGGCGCCTCGGACCTCATGGTGGCCGTGTTCGGCGACGCGGGGAAGCACGCGCGCGCCGCCGTGGGCGTGGCGAGCCTGCCGGCCGGCGCGGCGGTCGAGGTGGACGCGATCGTAGAGCTGAAGTAGGCGCGGCCCATGAACCCGAAGATCCGCTACTACGGGTGGTCCGCGCTCTCGATCGAGTCGGAGATCGGCACCCTCTTCTTCGACCCCTTCTTCCGCGAGTACTGCGGCGCGCGCTGGTACGGCCTCGAGGACTTCGCGCACGCCTCCGTGGTCTGCGTCACCCACGGCCACGAGGAGCACTACCTCGACACGCCAATCATCGTCGCACGAAGCGGCGCGGACGTCGTGGGGACGAAAGCGGTCTGCAACTACCTGGCGTGGCGCTCCAGGGTCCCCCGCGAGCGCCTGCACCCCGTGCAGCCGTTCTCGCCGGTGACGGTGCGCGGCTTCGACATCACGACCTTCAAGTGGCAGCACCGCGACATCAACCTCCTGAAGGCGCTCACCAAGGCGGTCTTCCAGGGCAACGCCACCCAGCTCGCCTGGGCGTGGTCCAGCGCCACCAACGCGCCCTTCTATTCCGACTACACCGGGTTCCACGTGACGCTGCCCGGCGGGCTCACGGTCCTCAACTACAACGAGGGCTTCAACACCAAGATGACGGACGCGGAGATCGCGGGGATCGGAAGCCGCCTGCGCACCGACGTGCTGCTCGCGGGCATGCAGCTCGACTTCACCGAGGACGTGGCGCGCGGCGCGGCGGCGCTGAAGCCCAGGATCGTCGTGCTCTACCCCCCGCACGACCACTTCCACCGCATGATGGGCGCCACCTCGGCGCCCTGGCCCATCTTCAAGGCGGCGGTGGAGCGGCGGTTGCCGGACGCCAAGGTCGTCATCGCCGAGCCGGGAACCGCGATCGACGCGGTGACGGGCGAGACGACGTTCACGGCACCCGCTTCGGCGGCCGCCTAGGCGGCTCGAGTCCGCTCACGAGGCTGGCGGCCACGACGAGCGCGCCGCCGATCCAGTCCTGCGCGCGCAGCGTCTCGCCCGCGAGCCACCAGGAAGCCGCGGCCGCCACCACCAGCTCGAAGAGCAGGATCACGATCGCCCGGTTGGCGGGCACGCGCGACAGGCCGTACTGCAGCGCGAGGCTCATCGCCAGGAGCGCGAAGCCCACCGCGACCCAGACCGGCCAGCTCGCGGCCGCGGCGGCCATCGCCGCGGGCGCGGCCGTCGGCGCCCAGGGCAGGTAGAGGAGCGCGGCGGCCGTGACGCCCGCCCAGATCGCGAGGGATTTGGTCGTGTCGCGCAGCTGCGCCAGGGCGCGCACGAGCACGTTTCCGAGCGCGAAGAAGAAGCCCGCGACCAGGCCGAGCCACTCCGCTCGCGACGAGGGCCAGGGCGCTCCCGTTTCCGGGTGCCACAGCATCACCGCGGCGCCCGCGAGCGCCACGACCATCACCAGCGCGCCGCGCGCGTCGAGGCGCTCGCCCAGCAGGACGCGCGCGAGCGGCACCGTCCAAAGCGGCGCGAGGTAGAAGAGCAGGAGCACCCGCATCACCTCGCCCTCGAGCACGCCGATCACGTAGGCGAGGTTGCTCCAGCCGATCGCGAGCCCCATCGCGAGGCACGCCCAGGGGGCGCGCGCGACGTCGCGCCAGTGGCCGAGGAAGATCGCGCTGCCCACGGCGAGGGCGACGCCGTAGGTGAGCGCGGAGGCCCACGCGCCGTCCAGGCCGGCCGCGCCCAGCAGGCGATAGGGATACCAGACGACGCCCCAGAGGGATGCGCCGACGAGCAGGGATGCGACGGGGAGGGAGGGGACGCGCAGCACTTTCAGGCATCATTCTACCGTCCCCACCGCCTCCCTCCCGATGAGCGCCTTCGCGATCCTGCACGTGACGAGCCTCTTCGGCGGCGGCGTCGACCGCCACGTGCGCGACCTTCTTCGCACCGTCGCGCGCCCGCAGCTCGTGTGGCACGCCGGCGACGGGGTCGACGTGATCGAGGACGCCGGCCGCTTCGTCCCGCTCGCAAGTGGCGCGGTCGGCGAAACACTGGCGAACTGGCTGCGCGGACGCCGCGTCGGGCTCGTCCACCTTCACCAGCTCACGCGCGCGCCGCGCGAACGCGCCGAGTGGGCCTGCCGCGCCCTGGCCGCCCCGCGCATCACTACGCTCCACGACGTGCTCTTCCTGCGCGCCGACGCCTTCTCGGCGCAGCCCCCCCTCGCGCCCGATCCTGCCTGGCTCGCGGAGACCTCCCGCGTCCTTCGCGAATCGCGCGCCGTGCTGGCTCCTTCGCGCTGGCTCGCCGACCTCGCCTCGCGCCACGTCCCGGGCCTCGCCGTCGACGTCGTCCCCAACGGCGTCGCCCCGCCCCTCGGTAATCAGATTGGAAAACCTAATCTGATTAGGGAGGAGTTCGCGCGGGAGCGGCCGGGGCGCGTGGTGGCGCTGCTGGGCGCGCTCGGGCCGCACAAGGGATCCGACCTCGCCGAGGCCGTCGCGGCGGCGCTCGAGGGAACCGACATCGCGCTCGTGGTGATCGGCTACCTCGACCGGCAGCTGCATCCCGGCTGGCGCGTTCCCGGCCACCTCTTCGTSCACGGCGCCTTCGCCGAGGGCGACGCGGCGGGGCTGCTCGAGGCGTACGGCGCGAGCCTCGTCCTGATGCCCAACGCGGTTCCGGAGAGCTTCAGCTACGCGCTCTCCGACGCCTGGAGCGCGGGCGTCCCCGTGCTCGCCGCGCCGCGCGGGGCGCTCGCCGAGCGCATCGGCGCGCACGGCGGCGGGTGGCTCCTGCCGGAATCCTTCGACGCCGCGCTCGTCGCCCGCGAGGTCCGCGCCCTCGCGGGAGGCGAGCGGGAGGGGGAGAGGGCGCGCGTACAATTGGCCCTCGCGCAGCCCGACCCGGCGCGCATCCCGCCCCTCGACGCCATGACCCGATCCCTCGACGCCTTCTACGCGCGCTTCGGCATCGAYCCGTCGGCGCCCGAGACCGCCGACGCCGCCGCCCTCGAGGCGCTCGTGGCGAGGAATCTCGACGGGACCCTCTTCCGCAGCGAGCTCGTGCGGCTTTGCGACGAGATGGCGCAGACGCTCGCCGCCCTCGAATCCACGCGGAAGCGCGCGGCCGACTTCGAGGCCGAGGCGCGCGGCTGGATCGCGAAGCTCGAGGCCGACGTGCGCGCGGTGCAGGAGGAACTTCGCCGCTCGAACGAGGCGCGCGAGGCGCTCGCGAAGGAGGCCGACCTCCTGCGCCTGAACAAGGAGGCACTCGACCGGCTTCCCTCGCCCGT
>PQAI01000098.1 GCA_003105245.1 Betaproteobacteria bacterium
TCCTGCCCGCCGCCCAGCGCCTTGTAGAGCTGGGCCGCGGTGGAGAGCTGCAGCCGGCGCGCCTGCACCGTGAGCTGGCTCACGAGGTAGGCGTCGCGCTGGGCGTCGAGCACCTCGATGTAGCTGCTCACGCCGGCCTTGTAGCGGGCCTCGGCGATCTTCAGGCGCTCGTTCTGCGCGCGCTCGGCCGCCTCCTGCGCCTGGATCTGCTCGGCGAGCGCGTCGCGCGCCGAGAGCAGGTCGGCCACCTCGCGGAAGGCCTGCTGCAGGGTGCGCTCGTAGTCGGCGACCGCGATCACCTTGCGGGCCTCGGCGAGCTCGAGCGTGGACTGGTTGCGCCCGTAGTCGAAGAGCGGCACGGCGAGCGTCGGCACGAAGCTCCAGGCGCCGCTGCCGGAATCGAACAGGCCCGAGACCGAGCGGCTGGCCGTGCCGGCCGTGAGGCTGATGCCGATGCGCGGCAGGAAGGCCGCGCGCGCGGCGCCGATGTTGGCGTTGGCGGCCACGAGCCGCTGCTCGGCCGCGCGCACGTCGGGGCGGCGAAGCAGCGCCTCCGAGGGCACGGAGACGGCCAGGTCGGGAACCACGTCGCGCTCGGTGAGCCGCTTGCGCGGCGGCAGGCTCGAAGGCGTGGCGCCCACGAGGAGCGTGAGCGCGTTGGCGGCCGCGGCCCGGCTGCGCTCGAGGCTCGCGGCGTCGGCGCGCGCGGCCTCGTAGGAGCCCCGGGCCGACAGGTAGTCGAGCTCGTTGGCGAGTCCCGCGTCGCGGCGCCGGGCCACCAGCTCGAAGTTCTCCTTGCGGCTCGTCACCGCGGCGCGCGAGAGCACGATGCGCTCCTCGAATTCCTGCAGCAGGAAGTAGGCGTTGGCCACGTCGGCGATGAGCGACAGCCGGAAGGACTCGCGCGCCTCCGCGGTGGCGAGATAGCTCGCCAGCGCCGCCTGGTCCAGGCTCCGCACGCGGCCCCAGAAGTCGAGCTCGAAGGAAGTGACGGCGAAGGCGACGTCGTAGCGGCGGTTGATGCTCTCGATGCCCGAGGCCGACAGGTCGGCGGGCGTGCGCGCGGCCGTCTGCGCCGCGGCCGCGTTGATCGTGGGCAGCCGGTCGGCGCGCACGATGCCGTGCAGGGCGCGCGCTTCCTCCACGCGCGCGACGGCGATGCGCAGGTCGCGGTTGTTCTCGAGGGAGGCCGCCACCAGCGCCTGCAGGCGCGGGTCGGTGAAGAACTGCTGCCAGGCGAGGGTGGCCGCGTCGCGCCCGGGCGCGGGTGTCGCGCCCTGCGGCCACTCGGAGGCCACGGGGGCGGCGGGGCGCTCGAGCGGCGGCACGAAGGAGCAGCCGGCGATCGCGGCCACGCAGGAGGCGGCGAGCAGGCGGGGCAGGGCGTTCACGGTGGCCTTACGCATGGGGCTGGTCCTCCAGGTGCGCGGCGTGTCGCGCGTGTCCCGGGAAGTACTTGCGCACGACCACGAAGAACGCCGGCACGAGGAACACGGCGAGCACGGTCGCGGAGATCATCCCGCCGGCCACCCCCGTGCCGATGGCGTGGCGGCTTTCCGCGCCGGCGCCGGAGGAGATCACGAGCGGGACCACGGCCACGACGAAGGCGATCGAGGTCATGAGGATCGGCCGGAACCTCAGGCGGCAGGCCTCCAGCGTGGCCTCGACGAGGCTCATGCCCTGGTCCTGCAGCTCGCGCGCGAACTGGATGATGAGGATCGCGTTCTTGCTCGATAGCCCGATGATGGCGATGAGGCCCACCTTGAAGTACACGTCGTCGGGCAGCCCGCGCAGGGTCACGGCGAGCACGGAGCCGAAGACGCCCAGCGGCACCACGAGCATCACCGCGAACGGGATCGACCAGCTCTCGTAGAGCGCGGCCAGGCACAGGAACACGACGATGATCGAGATGCCGAAGAGCAGCGGCGCCTGCGCGCCCGAGAGCCGCTCCTCGTACGAGGTTCCCGACCACTCGTAGCCGAAGCCGGGGGGCAGCTTCGCGGCCAGTTCCTCCATGGCCTTGAGCGCATCGCCCGTGCTGCGCCCCGGGGCGGGCCCGCCGGCGAGCTTCATCGAGGGCAGGCCGTTGTAGCGGTCCAGCTTGGGGAAGCCCGACACCCAGCGCGCCGTGGCGAGCTCGGAAAGCGGCACCATCGCGCCGCGGGAGTTTCGCACCGTCACCCGCAGGATGTCCTCGACGGAGCGGCGCGTGTCGACGTCGGCCTGCATCTGCACGCGCAGGACGCGCCCGAGGCGCACGAAGTCGTTGATGTAGGCCACCCCCAGCGTGGATTGCAGCGTGTCGTTCAGGTCCGCGAGCGAGACGCCCAGCGACTCCGCCTTCACGCGGTCCACGTCGAGAAGAAGCTGCCCCGTGGCCTCCTGGCCCTCGGGGCGCACGCCCGCGAGCCTCGGGTCCTGCGCCGCGAGCCCGAGCGCCATGTTGCGCACCTGCTGCAGCCTCTCGCGGCCCTGGCCCGAGCGGTCCTGGAGGCGGAAGTCGAAGCCACCCACCGCCGCGAGCTCCGGCACCGGCGGCGGGTTGATCGCGAAGATGATCGCCTGCTTGATGCGGAAGAAGGTCATGTTCGCCTTGCGCACGAGCGAGACGGACTTGGCGTCCTCGCCCGGCCGGTCCTTCCAGTCCTTCAGGCGCACGAAGGCGATGGCCGCGTTCTGGCCGCGGCCGAAGAAGGAGAAGCCGGCCACGCCGATGACGTGGTCGACCTCGGGCTGCTTCAGGTAGTACTGCTCCACCTGCTCGAGCACCTCGATCGTGCGCGCCGAGGTGGCCCCGGGCGGAAGCTGCACGAGGTTGAGGAAGTAGCCCTGGTCCTCCTCGGGCAGGAAGCTGCCGGGAAGCCGCGAGTAGAGCAGGCCCGTGGCGCCCACGATGGCCGCGTAGATCAGCAGGTAGCGGCCGGCGCGCCGCACGATCGCGTTCACGCTCGAGGTGTAGCCCCGGGTGGTGCGCGCGAAGACGCGGTTGAACCAGCCGAAGAAGCCCTTCGAGGGCAGGAGCTCCTTGCCGGGCTCGTGCTTGAGCAGCGTCGCGCACAGCGCGGGCGTGAGCGTGAACGACATGAGCACGGAGAAGAGGATCGTGAAGACGAGCGTCACCGAGAACTGGCGGTAGATGGCGCCGGTCGAGCCCCCGAAGAAGGCCATGGGCAGGAACACCGCGCACAGCACCATCGTGATCGCGATGATGGCGCTCGCGACCTGGTCCATCGACTTGCGCGCGGCCTCGCGCGGGTGCAGCCCCTCGGTGCTCATGATGCGCTCGACGTTCTCGACCACCACGATGGCGTCGTCGACCACGATGCCTATGGCGAGCACCATGGCGAAGAGCGTCAGCACGTTGATCGAGTAGCCGAAGACGTAGAGGGCGAGCGCCCCGCCCACGAGCGACACCGGCACCACGATCGTGGGGATGATCGTGGCGCGCAGGTTCTCGAGGAAGAGGTACATCACCAGGAACACGAGGATCACGGCCTCGATGAGCGTGGTGACCACCTCGTGGATCGAGATGTCGACGAACTGCGAGGTGTCGTAGGGCACCACCCAGGTGACGCCCTTGGGGAAGAAGCGCGCGAGCTCCGTCATCCTCGCCTTGACCGCGCCCACCGTCTCGAGCGCGTTGGCGCCCGGTGCCAGGCGGATGGCCACGCTCGCCGCGGGCTGGCTGTCCAGGCGAGCGGCGATGTTGTAGTCCTGCGCGCCCAGCTCGACGCGGGCCACGTCCTTCACCCGCAGCGTGGAGCCGTCGGGGTTGGTGCGCACGACGATGTTGCCGAACTCCTCCGGCGTGGAGAGCCGGCTTCGCGTCACGATGACGGCGTTCAGCTGCTGGTCGGCGGCGGCCGGGAGCTGGCCGAGCTCTCCCGTGGCGAGCTGCACGTTCTGCGCCCGCACCGCGCGTGCCACGTCGGCCGGCGAGAGGCGGTAGCCCTGCAGCTTCTCGGGCTTCAGCCACAGCCGCATCGAGTACTCGGTGCCGAAGAGCAGCGCCTCGCCCACGCCCGGCACGCGGCGGATGGGGTCGAGCACGTTGGAGGCGACGTAGCTGCCCAGGTCGACGTTGCTGAGGCTCCTGTCCGGCGAGATGAGCGAGACGAACATCACGTAGTTGCGCGCGGTCTTGGCCACCGTGACGCCGATGCGCCGCACCTCGTCGGGAAGCCGCGCCTCCACGCGCTTGATGCGGTTCTGCGCCTCCACCGAGGCGTAGTCGAGGTTGGTGCCGGGCTGGAAGGTGAGGGTCACCGTGCCGATGCCGATCTCGGAGGCCGACTCCATGTAGAGCAGGTTCTCGATGCCGTTCATCTCCTGCTCGACGAGCGCGACGGCCGATTCCTCGACGATCTGCGCGGCGGCACCGGGGTAGCTGATCGTGATGGTGAGCGCCGGGGGCGCCACGGCCGGGTACTGCGAGACGGGGAGCTTGCGCAGGGCGAGCACGCCGCCCAGCACGATCATGATCGCGATCACCCACGCGAAGATGGGGCGATCGATGAAGAACTTGGCGAACACGGCTCAGCCTTCCTTCTTCGTGGCGGGGTTCCAGGGCACCGGCTTCACGACCGTGCCCGGGGGCGCCTTCTGGATGCCGTTCACGATCACCTGGTCGCCGGCCTTGAGGCCGCTCGAGACCACGAAGTCGCCGCCCGCCATGCCGCCGGTGGAGACGGGCCGCACTTCCACCTTGCTCTCGGCGCCGATCGCCATCACGTACTGGCCCTGCGGGCCCGTGAACACCGCGCGCTGCGGCACGCGCAGCGTGTCGACCGCCACGGCCTCGGGGAAGCGGATGCGCACGAACATGCCGGGCAGGACGTCGCGCGCGGGGTTGGGGAACTCGGCCCGCAGCGACACGGAGCCGGTGCCCGCGTCCACGGCGAGGTCGGAGAAGAGGATCCTGCCGGGCGAGCCGTAGATGCGGCCGTCCTCCAGCACGAGCTCCACCTTCGCGGTGTCGGCGCGCTTGAGCTTGCCGGCGCGGATGGCGGCCTGCAGGCGCAGCAGCTCCGAGCCCGGCTGGGTGAAGTTGGCGTAGATGGGATCGATCTGCTCGATGAGGGCGAGCGGCGTGGCCTCGCCGCGGCCCACCAGCGCGCCTTCGGTCACGAGGGCGCGCCCGATGCGCCCCGAGATCGGCGCCGGCACGCGCGTGTTCTCCAGGTCGAGCTGCGCGCGGGTGAGCACGGCCTGCGCCTGCTTCATCTTCGCCAGCGCGGCGTCGTACTCCTGCTGGCTCACGGCGCGGATCTCGAGCAGCGGCTTGTAGCGCTCGACCACGAGGCGCGCGGCGTCCACGTCGGCCTTCGCCGCCTCGACGGCCGCGGCGTAGTTGCGCGGGTCGATCTGGAAGAGGGTCGTGCCCTCCTTCACGTCGCTGCCTTCCGCGAAGAGGCGCTTCTCCACGATGCCCTCGACGCGCGCGCGCACCTGCGCGGAGCGGTAGGCCTCGAGGCGTCCCGGAAGGTCCTGCGTCACCAGGGCGCTGCCCGGCGCCACCGTGACCACGTCGACTTCGGGCGGGGGCATGCCGCCGGGCGGGCCGCCGGCCTTGCCGCCGGCGGGCGCGCCGCCTCCGCTGCCGCCGCTGCACGCGGCGAGGACCGTGATCGCGAGAAGGCTCGGGGCGAGGATGCGAAGGCTGGCTCTCATGGTTTCTTTCCGTTCTTGGCGGGCGCGAATGCCCGCAGGTAGCAGTCGATGATGCGGGCCACGCGCTCGCGTTCGGCGGCGGCGGGCAGGGGGGCGGTGCCGAAGAGGCGACGGGTGCGGTCCTGGCAGTCGAGCATGGAGAGCAGGGTCTCCGCGGCGTACTTCGGGTCCTCGCGGCGCAGCTGTCCCTCCTTCATGGCGCGCTCGAGGACCGCGGCCAGCCGGCCGATCGTCGTCCCGGGGCCGTTCTCGAAGAAGGTGCGCGCGAGCTCCGGGAAACGGATGGCCTCGGCGAAGACGGTGCGGTAGAGGGCGAGTCCCTCGTCGCCGAGGATCCTCGCGCGGAACACCGCACCGAAGCGGATGAGGCGCTCGCGCAGGTCGCCGGCCTCGTCGTCGAGCGTGACGAGGATGCTGCCCGCGGCCCCGCTCGCCACCTCGCGGAAGAGGTCTTCCTTGCTCTCGAAGTGGTTGTAGAGCGTCTGCCGCGCCACGCCCGCGAGGGAGGCGATCTGGTCGATGCTCGCGCGGTAGCCCGACTCGCGGAACGCCTCGGTGGCGGCGCGGATCAGCCGCTCGCGGCAGGCATCCGGTGCGGGGGCAGGGGCGGGTGCTGGCGCCGAAGCGCGGCCGGGCGAGGGACTCATGGTTTTCCGGGGGGGTGGAGCGGAGTAGACTGGACAGTCTAGTCTAGCCTCGGGCGGGTGGCAAGTCGCCCGGCACCGGAGGCAACCGGGGGGCGAGGGATAGAATTTCCCCATGGCCGTCCGACCGGAGCGCTGGGACATCTTCTGCCGCGTCGTCGACAACCTCGGCGACGTGGGCGTGGCCTTCCGGCTGGCGCGCTGCCTCGCGCGCGAGCAGGGCAAGGCCGTGCGGCTATGGCTCGACGACCTCACGGTGCTCGCGCGGCTGCGGCGCGAGACGGACATTTCCTCGACCTGCCAGCAGGTGGACGGGGTCGAGGTCCGCCGCTGGGACGCGGCCCTGGATTCCGGCGAGGCGGTGGAGGAGGCGGGGATCGCCGACGTCGTCGTGGAGACCTTCGGCTGCGACACGCCCCCGGCCTACGTGCACGCGATGGCGGATCGCCGCCCGCACCCGCGCTGGATCAACCTCGAGTACCTGAGCGCGGAGGAATGGGTCGAGGGCAGCCACGCGCTGCCGTCGCCGCACCCGCGGTACGCCCCGCTCACCCGGCACTTCTTCTTTCCCGGCTTCACGGCGAAGACGGGAGGGCTCCTGAGGGAGCGCGACCTCCTCGAGCGCCGCGACGCCTTCCAGGCCGACCGCGCGGCCCAGGCCGAGTTCTGGCGCGGCCTCACCGGGGCCGTTCCGCCGGACGGCGCCCTCAAGGTGAGCCTCTTCGGTTACGCGGGCGCCCCCTACGGCGCGCTCCTCGACGCGATGGTCCGCCACGCGGGCCCGGTCTGGATCGCCGCTCCCGAGGGCGTGGCCTCGCAGGCGGTGTCGGCGTGGCTGCACGGCAGCACGCAGGGCGACCGCGGCGGGATCCAGGCCTTCGCGACCGCCTTCCTGGACCAGGACCGCTACGACGAGCTGCTGTGGGCCTGCGACCTGAACTTCGTGCGCGGCGAGGATTCCTTCGTGCGCGCGCAATGGGCGTCGCGCCCGTTCGTCTGGCACATCTATCCGACGCAGGACGGCGCCCACTGGGTGAAGCTGGGGGCCTTCCTCGCGCGCTACACCGCGGGCATGGACCGGGCGCACGCCACCCGGCTCACCGCCCTGTGGGAGGCCTGGAACCGGGGCGACTCCCCGGCCCGGGCCTGGCCCGCCTTCGACGCGGCGCTGCCGGCCATCGCCCCCCACGCCGAGGACTGGGCGGAGCGGCTCGCCTCCCGGCCGGACCTTGCCGCGGCGCTGGTCAATTTCACCGATAAGGTGTTAAAATGAAAGGCTTTTCAGATACCCCACCGGGCGGTGGGTGAAGGACATTACGGACGGACTTATGAAAATCGCTCAGGAACTGCGCAGCGGCAACGTATTCATGGTGGGCAAGGACCCGATGGTCGTGCTCCGCGCGGAGTACAACAAGGGCGGCCGCAACGCCGCCACCATGAAGATGAAACTGAAGAACCTCCTCACCGGCACCAACACGGAGACCGTGTACAAGGCCGACGAGAAGTTCGAGCTCCTCATGCTCGACAAGAAGGAAGTGACCTACTCCTACTTCGCCGACCCCATGTACGTGTTCATGGACGGCGACTTCAACCAGTACGAGATCGAGAAGGACGTCCTCACCGACGCGCTCGCCTTCATCGAGGAAGGCATGCCCTGCGAGGCGACCTTCTACGAGGGCCGCGCCATCTCCGTGGACATCCCCAACACGGTCGTGCGCGAGATCACCTACACCGAGCCCGCCGTGCGCGGCGACACCTCGGGCAAGGTGCTCAAGCCCGCCAAGCTCGCCAACGGCCACGAGGTCGCGGTGCCGGCCTTCTGCGAGACGGGCGACAAGATCGAGATCGACACCCGCACCAACGAGTACAAGCGCCGCGTCGCCGCCTGACCGCCTGCCACCGCTCGGATCCCGGAAGGGGCGCTTCGGCGCCCCTTT
>PQAI01000099.1 GCA_003105245.1 Betaproteobacteria bacterium
GAGGGGTCGAGGAAGAACATCGTCGCCTGCTCGCCCGGCAGGCCCTTGAAGCGGACGTGCGGCTCGATCACGAACTTGATGCCCGCGGCCGTGAGCCTGTCGGCCATGGCCTTCCACTCGGCCATCGGCAGCACCAGGCCGAAGTGGCGCACGGGCACGTTGTCGCCGTCSACSGCGCTGGTGTTGCGGTGGCCGGCCTCGTCGGGCGAAAGGTGGGCGACGATCTGGTGGCCGTGGAAGTCGAAGTCGATCCAGTCGGGCGAGCTGCGGCCCTCGGGGCAGCCGAGCAGGCCGCCGTAGAACCGGCGGGCCTCCTCGAGGTCGCGGACGGGAAAGGCGAGGTGGAACGGGGGCATCGTCATGGTCATCTCTTCGAGTCGAGGGATTTCAGGGCCTCGCGCTTCCACCACAGGAGCGCGAGGCCCGGCAGCGCGAGAAGGAAGGTGAGGAAGAAGAACACCGCCCACTCCAGGCCCAGGTACTTCGGGTCGGTGGCGTAGCCCGCCGCGGGGCCGACGTAGACGCGGCCGAACGCGGCCAGCGCCGAMAGCAGCGCGTACTGCGTGGCGGTGAAGCGGTGGTCGCAGAGCGCCATGAGCAGCGCCACGAARGCCGCCGTRCCCATGCCGCCRCTCAGGTTCTCGAAKCCCACSGCGAAGAGCATGAGCGGCCAGCTCTTKCCGGMRGMGGCSAGCGCCATGAAGGCGAGGTTCGACACCGCCTGCAGGATGCCGAAGGCCATGAGCGCGCGGTAAAGGCCCAGGCGAACCATGAGCGCGCCGCCGAAGAGGGCGCCGAAGATCGTGGCCGCGAGCCCCATGCCCTTGTTCACGTAGCCCACGTCGTCGAGGGAGAAGCCGACCCCGCGCAGGAGGAACGCCGTGGTGAGCGAGCCCGCGAAAGCATCCCCCAGCTTGTAGAGGACGATGAGTACCAGCAGCACCCAGGCGCCGGGACGCGAGAAGAATTCGCGCAGCGGCGCCCACACGGCCTCGTCGAGCGTCCGGGGCGGCGGCGCCGCGGCGTCCGGCTCCGGCCCCAGGAGCGTCGCGATGGCCCCCGCGCCCATGAGCCCCGCCATGAGCAGGTAGGTGTTCTGCCAGCCGAGCGCCGGAATGAAGCCCGAGCCCCCCACCAGCACGAGGGCGGCGGCGCCGGAGGTGAGCATGGCGACGCGGTATCCCACGACCGTGAAGGCCGCCGCAAGACCGCGCTGCTCGGGCCGCGCGACGTCCGTCCGGTAGGCGTCGAAGACGATGTCCTGCGAGGCCGAGGCGAAGGCGACCGCCACCGCGAGGAAGGCGAGCCACGCGAGGTCGGCCTTCGGGGAGGCGAAGGCCATCGCCGCGATGAGCGCGGCGAGCGCGAGCTGCGTGACGAGGAGCCAGCCGCGCCGGCGCCCCAGGAAGGGCGGCACGTAGCGGTCCATCATCGGAGCCCAGAGGAACTTCCACGTGTAGGGCAGCCCCACGAGCGTGAAGATGCCGATGGTGGAGAGGTCCACGCCCTCGACCGTCATCCACGCCTGCAGCGTGCCGCCGGTGAGGGCGAGGGGCAGGCCCGAGGAGAAGCCGAGCAGCAGGATGACCGCGAGGCGGCGGTCGCGGAAGACGGCGGAGTAGTCGTGGGGCGCCAAGGTGCGCAGAGGATACCGGAAGCGGCCCTCCGCGCGCCGGCCCCGCCGGAGCGACGCTCCGGCGGTCCGGCCAATTGCCCTAGAAGCGGAAGTCGATGCCGGCGAGGTAGCTGTCGACCTCGATCTTGTCGTTCTTCATCCACTCGACGAAGAAGCCGACGTTCTTGCTCATGTTCCAGCGGCCGCCGATGCCGTAGGTGGCCCCGCTCTGGCGGTCCGACTCGTTCGCGGTGAAGAGTGTCGTGTTGGCGTTGGCCTTGATCTCTGATTCCTCCCAGCCCACGCGGCCGTAGAGGTCGAACTGGTCGAACGGCGCGATGGCCACCAGCGAGACGCCGTAGGACTTGGCCTTGGCCGAGCCGCTCACGTACGTGGAGCCGATGTTGCCGCTGAAGCCGTACTTGCCGAGGTCGTAGTAGCCCGCCTCGACCGCGAAGTTCGGGTGGAAGCGGTAGCCGCCGCGGATGGTGTAGGTGGTGTCCGTGTCGTCGATCTGGGCATTGGCCATGCCGGTCAGGTCCTGGCCCGACTTGTTGAGGTTGCCGACGCCGAGGCCGAAGCCGGCGTACCAGCCCTGCTGGGCGAAGGCGGGCGCGGCGGCGAGGCCGGCCGAAAGAGCGAGGATGGTGGCGATCTTTTTCAAGGGGAGTTCCTTCGGGAGTTGGGAATGGTCGACGAACCGGCGCGGTTTGCGCCGCCGGTTCGATCGATTCAGTGGCAATATGTTCCGCCGATTCAAGCGCACCGACATGACAAATGTGGACACGCCCCCGGCGAATTCATCCGGCCCGGTAGACGAGCCCGCGACCCGGCTCGTGGGCGCCCTCACGGCCGTGCCCGGACTGATCCGGGAGCTCGGCGTCGACCCGGGCCCGGTTCTCGCGGCCGCCGGACTCCAGGCCAATGCGCTCGACGAGCCCTCCGGGCGGATACCCTACGAAGGCTTCGTGCGCCTGCTGCGCGAGGCGGCAGCGCGCACCGCCTGTCCCCATTTCGGGCTCCTCGTAGGCGGCGCCTGGCATGTCGCGGACCTGGGTGTGACCGGTGAGCTCATGCGGCACTCCCCGACCGTGGGCGAGGGTTTGGACGAGTTCGTCGTGAATCACCACCTCAACAGCGCGGGAGGCGCCGCCTTCGTCGTGAAGCGCGAGGGCTTCGTCGATTTCGGCTATGCCATCTACATTCCCGTCGAGGGCACCACGGCCGTCGTCTACGATGCGGTGCTCGCGGCGGCGGTGAACGTCCTGCGCGACCTGTGCGGCGAGGACTGGAACCCGTCGGAGGTCCTGCTGCAGCGCCCGGCGCCGGCGGACCTGGCCCCCTATCGCCAGCACTTCCGGGCGCCGCTGCGCTTCGGCGCGGAATTCGCCGCCATCCGCTTTCCCGAGAGAACCCTCGCGCTGGCGATCGCGGGCGCCGAAACGGCGCGCCTCGAGCAGGCGCGAGCGCGGGTGGCCGCTGCCGGGCGGGCCACGCTGGTGCGGCAGGCCTCGCGGGTGCTGCGCACGCTGCTGCTGCACGGCAAGGGATCCGGAGACGACGTGGCGCAGGCGCTGTCGCTGCACCGGCGCACGCTCAACCGCCGCCTGAGCGCGCAAGGGACCACCTTCCAGAAGGTGCTGGACGCCGTCCGCTTCGCCGTCGCGAGGGAGCTCCTGCGCGATTCCGACATTTCCATCGCGGAGATCGCGACGGCCCTCGCCTATGCCGACTACGTCTCCTTCACGCGCGCGTTCAAGCGCTGGGAGGGGACCTCGCCCGGCGCCTGGCGCAAGAGGTCGAGGGGCAAGGCGCCCGCCTAGGACCCGGGTATGCCTTCCGCGCCGTTGGCCGGCTCGCCGACCCGGTGGCCCCGGGGCTGGAAGGGCCCGCGCCGGCCGTAGCGCTCGCTGTCCGCCTGCGCGCTTTCGGCTGCCAGCGCGGCGGCCCGCGGGTAGTCCAGCGGCATCTTGCTGCGCTCGATCGCGAGGCGCCCGTTCGTGCCGTCCACGCGCACGCCGTAGCGGCCCAGGTTGTAGAAGAGGTACATCGCGAAGAGGTTGTCGTAATCCTCGTACTCGCCCTGCTCGCGGCGGAAGTCGCGGGACAGGACCGAGGGGAAGCGGTTGGGAAGATCCTTGAACGCGACCTTCTCCTCCTCGTGGGGATCGACGTACGTCGAGGCCCCGTACTTGCGGTAGAGCACGACGTCCATCGCGTATCCCCTCGCATCCCACTCGCGCATGAGCTTCAGCGCCATCTCCGTGGGGATGTTGGCCGTGAGGGCCGCCACGGCCCGGATCCACGACAGGGGCCACGAGCTCTTCACCTCCAGCTCCCCGTAGCCGGCGCCGTGGCGAAACGCCGCGCCGATGGTCTTGGCGCAGTTGAGGTCGAGGTAGCCGTAGCGCGTCTCGCCCGCGTGGTAGTCGGTCCAGCGCGCGCGGTTGCGGTAGTCGTCGTTGACGCGCGCGAAGAAGGCGGCGAGGGCCTCCTTCTCGCGGGCGGGCACGCCGTAGACGCGCACGCCGATCACGGAGCGCTTGTAGACCTCGCCGAAATCCAGGCCGAAGGAGGCCTTTTCGCCGAGCGACGAGGCGGTCCCGTAGAGGTATTCCTTCTTCGGGACGCGCACCATGAGGTCGGCGTTGTAGCGCCCCTCGTGCTCCGGCTCGCGGTCGGCGTAGAAGTTGGCCGAGTACACGAGGTCGTCGCCGGGCGCCTGGTCGCGGATGGCGAGCGCCAGGTGGCCCGCGGAGCCGCCCTTGGAGGTGCCGAAGCTGATCAGCAGCTCGAGGTCGTAGGGATCCTGGCGCAGGAAGTCCGAGACCTCGTCGAGGTTGGCCGGAAGCGGGCCGCCGGGGGTGCCTAGGCCGGCCGCGCCAGCCGCCGACGCAAGGGCGAGGACCGCCGCCGCGAACCACGAGCGCACCCTCATGTCGTATGCTCCGTCTCCATCAGGGTGAAGTATGGGTCCCGGAAGCCGCCATGGCCAAGCTCTTCAAGAACGTCGACGAGTGGAAGAAGCTCCTCACCCCGATCCAGTTCGAGGTGACGCGCCGCGCCGCGACCGAGCGCCCGTTCTCGGGCGAGTACGAGAACCACTGGGTGGCCGGCACCTATTCCTGCGTGTGCTGCGGCCAGGACCTCTTCGTCTCCGACACGAAGTTCGACGCCGGCTGCGGCTGGCCTTCGTTCTTCCAGCCGGTCGCGCC
>PQAI01000100.1 GCA_003105245.1 Betaproteobacteria bacterium
CGAGCTTCGGGGCCATCTCGCGCTCGACCGCCTGCAGCGCCGGAGAAGTCTCGGACTTGGTGAGGTTTCCGAAGACGGCGGCCACGCGCGCCAGGTCGCGTCCGCTCGCGTCGAAGGCCGCCACCGTGTTGGTGAAGGTGGGCGAGGCCGGTTGCGCCGCGATGGCGTCGACCTCCGCGAGGTGCCGGCGCATGGCCTCCTCCAGCGCGGGCGCGAAATGCTCCGGGCTCAGGCGGTCGAAGGGCGGAAGGCCGAAGGGCGTGTCCCAGCGCTGCAGCAGGGGATTGGATGCGATGTCGTTCATGCCGTCGTCCTCGTGGGTGGCGGTTCGGATGGCCGCTCAGCGCGGCGCGCGGGTGGCGCGCACCGTGCCGGGCGAGGCGGCGGGATCGGCCTCGAGGGCTTCCCGCCAGGCCCGTTGCGGAAGATAACCTCGCAGGCGCTCGAGCACCAGCGCGGCCATCTCGTCGGTTACCTCGTGGCCCGTGAGCGGCAGCACGTCGGCCGTGACGTCGGCGCCCAGGTCGAGCAGGCGCTGGGCTGCGGCGATGGTGCCGGCGTACGGGGCGACGGGGTCTTCCTTGCCGTGGAAGAGGTGGATCGTCGTGTCGGGCGCGGCCCGGGTCGGCAGCGTCTCGAAGCCGCCCGCGAGCGCGACCACGCGACCCGCGGCGGCTCGCTGCTCCTTGGTGGCCTCCAGGGCCATCGCGGCACCGCGCGCGAATCCGACCAATGCCGTCGCCGCGACCTCCACGCCGGCCAGCGTCCGCCAGTGGGTGATGGCCGCCAGGAAGTCGGTCATGGCCGCCGGCGCCGGCTGCACCACCACGAAGCCTTCCGGGAAGGCCGCCGCGAGCCGCCGGCCCAGGGGCGCGAGCGCCGCCGCGTCGGCGTCGTCGCCGTGGAAGAGGACGAAGAGCTGGCGCGCCGCGGCCGGCCGCTGCACGACGATGGAGGCGATCACCGCGACAGCCGCTCCACGAGGCGCGCGTGCAGCACCGGGTCGCCGCAGGCGATGACGGCGCCGCCGTGCTGCGCGCTCTCGCCGTCCCAGGTGCTCATGCGACCGCCCGCGCCGTCGACGATGGGGATGATCGCCTGCGTGTCGTAGGGCTTGAGTCCCGCCTCGATCACCACGTCCACGAAGCCCGAGGCCACCATGCAGTACGCGTAGCAGTCGCCGCCGAAGCGCACGAGCTGCGCCTCGGCCGCCACCGCGTCGAAGGCGGCGCGAAGCGCCGGGGTGTCGAAGAGGTAGGGGCTCGTGCACATCACGCGCGCCTGCGCGAGGCTCGTGCAGCCGCGCGTGCGGATGGGCTCGCCGTTTCGCCAGGCGTGCGTGACGGTGCCCTCGTAGCGCTCGCCGGTGAAGGGCTGGTTCATGACGCCCAGGATGGGGCCGGTGCCGTCGTTCAGGGCGATGAGGGTTCCCCACAGCGGGATGCCGGTGATGAAGGCGCGCGTGCCGTCGATGGGATCGAGCACCCAGGTGTAGGGGGAACGGGCCGCCACGGCCTCGTCCTCCTCGCCCAGGATGCCGTGCTCCGGGAAGTGCTCGCGGATGAGCGCGCGCATGGCGCGCTCGGCGGCGCGGTCGGCCTCGGTGACGGGGTCGTAGCGGCCAACGCCCTTGTCCTCCACGGCGAGCGGCGCGCGGAAGTACGGCTCGATCGCGCTCGCGGCGGCGTCGGCCAATACCCCTGCGAATCTGCGGAATTCCTCGAGCTGCGGGTCGGGCGTGCGCATCGCGGAATTATACGGTCCCGTCGCGGTCTGATCGGTGCGGGCCGGCGAGGGATGCCTGTCGCCATTCCCCGACGCGCGTCCGCGCTTCTCCTCCAACAACAGGAATCCACCATGAAAAGCCAAGTGGCAGCTCTCATGTCCTGCGTCGCGCTCGTCGCCCTGTCCTCGACACCGGCTCGTGCCGACGAATACGCCGACACCATCGCGGTGTTCGAGAAGGCGGGCGAAAGCGCGGCCTTCTTCAAGAACGCCCACGGCTACGCGGTGTTTCCCACCGTCGGCAAGGGCGGCATCGGCATCGGCGGCGCCTACGGCAAGGGCCGCGTGTACGTGGGGGGCAAGCCCATCGGCGAGGCCACCATGACCCAGCTCTCGGTCGGCTGGCAGCTCGGCGGCCAGGCCTACAGCGAGATCGTCTTCTTCGAGGACGAGCGCGCGCTTCGCGAATTCACCCGCGGCGACTTCGAGTTCGGCGCGGGCGCCTCGGCGGTGGCCATCACCGCGGCCGTGGGCGCGCAGGCCTCGACGGCCGGCGTGTCGGCGGGCGCGAGCGGTGGCCGGCACGACGCAAGGACGGTCGGCAGGTACTACAAGGGCATGGCCACCTTCACCGTCGCCAAGGGCGGGCTGATGTACGAGGCGACCGTCAGCGGCCAGAAGTTCAGCTACACGCCCGCAAGCTAGAATGCCCGTACCACGCGGGCGGATCCGCCCCCCCATTTCGAGAAAAGGCCCCGAACCATGTCACGGCATCTGGCTGTCCTCGCTTCCTCCGTCGCCCTCCTCTGCCTCGCCTCCACGCCGGCGCGCGCCGACGATTACGCCGACACGGTCAAGGTGTTCGAGATTGCCGGCGAAAGCGGGAAGTTCTTCAAGTCGGCCTACGGCTACGCCGTGTTTCCCACGATCGCCAAGGCGGGCGTGGGCATCGGCGGCGCCCACGGCAAGGGGCGCGTCTACGAGATCGGCCAGCACGTGGGCGACACCACGGTGACGCAGGTCTCCGTGGGCCTGCAGCTGGGCGGCCAGGCCTACAGCCAGATCATCTTCTTCGAGGACCAGCGCGCCTTCCGCGAGTTCACCAGCGGCAACTTCGAGTTCGGCGCCGAGGCTTCCGCGGTGGCGATCACGGCCGCGGCCGGCGCCAAGGCCTCCACCGCCGGATCCTCCGCCGGCGCGAGCGGCGGCAGGCACGACGCGGCGACGGTCGGCAAGTACTACAAGGGCATGGCCACCTTCACCGTCGCCAAGGGCGGCCTCATGTACGAGGCGAGCGTGGGCGGGCAGAAGTTCAGCTACACCCCCGTGAAGAGGTAGCGCGTCGGCGTCAGGCGTGCAGCTCGACCACGTCGCCATCGGCGACGGCGTGCTCCGGCCCCACCTGCTGGCCGTCGTGCCCGGACTTGCCCCACAGGCGGGCGTAGCGAAGCGAGTGCTCGAGGTCGCGGTGGATGAGGCGCGCGACGTCGGCCACGGTCCGGCCGCGTCGCAGCGCGTAGGGGCGCGACTTGTCGGGGGCGTGGCCCGGCGCCTTCGTGTACACGCGCACGATGCCGAGGTGGGCGAATAGCCACGGCCCCAGTTCTCCCAGGCCCCTTCCCGTCAGCGCCGAGACGGCCATCGCCGGAAAGCCGGGCCCCGACAGGTCGAGGAAGGCGCGCAGCTCACCCTCGGGATCCGCGAGCCGGTCGCATTTGTTGGCCGCGAGCAGCGTCGGCAGCCGCAGCGCGAACGGATCGTCGTCGACGGGTTGCGTCGCCGGCGCGCGCGCATCGCCCGGCCATCGCGCGGCGAGCGTGACGCGCTTCCTCGCGAGGATCTCCGCGATGGCGCGAACCCGCTCCAGGCACTCCGGGTCGGCGAGGTCGAGGACCAGGATCGCGGCATCGGCGCCCTGCAGCGTGGCGGCGAGCCAGGGCACCGCGTGATCCGGCGAGACGGCCGGCAGGTCCACGAGCTGGAAGGCGATGTCCTCGTGCGGCATCATCCCCGGCTCGGGATGCTGCGTGGTGAAGGGATAGTCGGCCACCGCCGCGTGCGAGCCGGTGAGCCGCGCGTGCAGCGACGACTTGCCCGCGTTCGGCGGCCCGATGAGCGCGACCTGCGCCGCTCCCTCGGGCCGCACGACGAGCGACGGCCCGCCGCGGGCCCCAGCCTTGTGCGCCCCGCCTTCGAGCTCCTCGCCCAGGTCCTTGATGCGCGCCTTGATGTCGGCCTGCAGGTGCTCGGTTCCCTTGTGCTTGGGGATCGTGCGCAGCATCTCGCGCAGGCACTCCAGGCGCTCGCGCGGATCGCGCGCCTGGCGGTAGGCGGCCTCGGCGGCCTTGTACTCGGGGGAAAGGTTGGCGGGCATGGCGTCGCTCGATCCTACCGCTCGGCCTTGCCGCCGTCGCGCCTGTCGCGGACCGGAAAACTGGAGGCAGGGAGCGGAATCGAACCGCTGTACACGGCTTTGCAGGCCGCTGCATAACCACTCTGCCACCCCGCCCGGGGTGCCCGGCCGGGAAGGGCCGGGGCCGAAACGCATCGGGGGGAGGATCGACCTCCCCCCGAAGGGAATCTGGAGGGCGAATTATACATCGCCCCGCCGGGTGCGAGGAAGCCGCGGCCTTAGCCCGAGGGCCAACGCCCCGAATTGCGCCAAATCAAGGCATTGCGTTGACTCCAGTCAACATGGACAATGCGCGCGGCTGGTCAAATACAAGCGATAGGTATCAACGGCTTGGCCCATCCGCTGCCGGGCAGTCTGTGATGGCCGGGCCTTAACAGAAGCGGACCATGCGCTCCCTGTACCATTTTGCGATCGCCGTCTTGATGGCGATCATCCCTTCCCTCCCCGCCTTCGCGGCGACGGGGACGGTATCCCCCAATTACCAGGGCCTGTGGTGGAACTCCCCGCCGGAGTCCGAGTCGGGCTGGGGCATCAACGTCGCGCACCAGGGCGACGTCATCTTCGCCACCTGGTTCACCTACGACGCCAACGGCGGCGGGTGGTGGCTTTCGATGACCGCCAACAGGACGGCCGAGGGGGTTTATTCCGGCACGCTGATCGAGACCACGGGCCCGGCTTTCAGCGCGGTGCCCTTCGATCCCGCCAGGGTGACCCGGGCGCCCGTGGGCACCGGCACCTTCACCTTCCGCGACGTCGACAGCGGAACCTTCAGCTACACCGTCCACGGCGAGCAGCAGACCAAGTTCATCACCCGCCTCGCCTTCGGCCCGCTGCCGACGTGCGCGGGCGCGGCGAAGGCCGATCTCGCGACCGCGACCAACTACCAGGACCTCTGGTGGTCGGGCAGCGCCGAGTCGGGCTGGGGCGTCAACCTCACGCACCAGGGCGACAGCATCTTCGTGACCTGGTTCACCTACGGCGCCGACGGCAAGCCCCTCTGGCTCTCGGCCACGGCGACCAAGGTCGCGCAAGGCGTCTATACGGGGCAGCTGATCCGCACCACCGGCCCGGCGTTCAAGGCGGCCGCGTTCGATCCGTCCAAGGTGACGCGCACCGTCGTGGGCAGCGCCACGTTCACGTTCACGAGCGGCAACGCGGGGACGTTCGCCTACACCGTGAACGGCGTGACGCAGAGCAAGGCGATCACGCGCATGCTCTTCGGTCCCGACGCCGGGACCCGATGCGACACGCCGCACCGCGCGCTCACATCCTTCTCGGTGGTCGCCGCGGGCGACATCGCCGAGTGCGGCACCATGCCCGCCTCCCAGAGCGGCGCGGCGAGGACCGCCGCCCTCGTGAGGGCCGACGACGCCCTGGTGCTCACCCTGGGCGACAACGCCTACGCCATGGGCACGCCCGAGGAATTCGCCAACTGCTTCCACCCCACCTGGGGCGCGTTCAAGGAACGCATCCGCCCCGCGCCGGGCAACCACGAGTACTACACGTCGGGCGGCGCGGGCTACTTCAACTATTTCGGCGCCCTGGCCGGCCCGGATCGACGCGGCTACTACAGCTTCGACCACGGCGGCTGGCACTTCATCTCGCTCAACGGCGTCGGGGACATCTCGCCGCAGTCCGAGCAGATGCGCTGGCTCGCCGAGGACCTCGAGAAGTCGCGCGACAGCCTGTGCACCATCGCCGTCGTTCACTACCCGGCCTTCAACTCGGGCGCCGCCCACGGCAGCTCCTACTCGATGCGGCCGCTGTTCCAGGTGCTTCACGACGCGGGCGTGGAGATGGTCCTGTCCGGGCACGAGCACGTCTATGAGCGCTTCGCGCCGCAGAACGCCGACGGCACCGCCGATCCGGCGCGCGGCGTTCGCCAGTTCATCGTGGGCACCGGCGGCGCCGCGCTGCACGCCTTCGACACGCCGCTCGCCCACAGCGAGTTCCGCTACAACGCGGGCTGGGGCGTCCTGCGGTTCACGCTGGGCCAGGGCAGCTACGACTGGCACTTCATGCCCGTCGGCGGCGGCCCCGCGATCGACTCCGGCAGCGCCCGCTGCCACCGGTAGGACCTTGGTCGCCCCCCGCAACCGCGGGTTGACTGCCGTCAATGCGGCGGCAGGCGCGCTGCGCGAAAAGGGCGAATAATGAACTTCAGTCCGGCCCGTCGCCGCTAGGCGATTTCCCGCCGGGCAGCAAGGAGCGGTTATGCGCAGCGCGTCCCGCGTTCTGTTCGGCTCCGTTCTGGCAGTCCTCCTCACCTGCGTCACGCCCGCGGCTTCCGCGGCCCCCAACTACCAGGGGCTGTGGTGGAACGCGCCCGCAGGATCGGAATCGGGCTGGGGCATCAACCTCGCCCACCAGGGCGACGTCCTCTTCGCCACGTGGTTCACATACGACGCCGCCGGCGACGGCTGGTGGCTTTCCATGACCGCCAACCGCACCGCGGAAGGCACCTACAGCGGCACCCTCATCGAATCGGGCGGGCCGGCCTTCGGCGTGGTTCCGTTCGATCCCGCCAGGGTGACCCGCACGCCGGTGGGCAACGCCACGCTCACCTTCGGCGACGCCGACAACGGCACCTTCAGCTACACGGCCAAGGGCGTCCAGCAGTCCAAGACGATCACGCGCTTCGCCTTCGGCGTCGTGCCGACCTGTACCGGCGCCTCGGCGGCGCAGATCGTGACGGCGACCAACTACCAGGACCTCTGGTGGGCCGCGGGCGGCGGCGAGTCCGGCTGGGGGATCAATTTCACCCACCAGGGCGACGTCATCTTCGCCACCTGGTTCACCTACGACGCCGACGGCACGCCGCTGTGGTTCTCGGCGACGGCAGGCAAGGTCGCCACGGGCGTCTACACCGGGAGCCTCATCCGGACGACCGGCCCCGCCTTCAGCGCGGTGCCGTTCGATCCGGCGAGAGTCACGCGCGCCGAGGCCGGCACGCTCACCCTCACCTTCTCGGACGGCAACTCGGCCGCCTTCGCCTACACCCTGGGCGGCGTGACCCGGACCAAGGCGATCACCCGCATGCCGCTGTCGTACAGCGGCACGCGCTGCGCCGCGCCGCTCGCCGCCACGATCAAGGGCAAGGTCTTCGACGGCGCCATCGAAAAGGCCGTCGTCTGCGCGGATGCGAACGGCAACGGGCGCTGCGAGGCGGGCGAGGTGCAGGCCCTCACGGATGCCGCGGGCGCCTACGAGCTGGCGGCTCCCGAGGGATACCGCGGACCGCTCGCCGCGGAAGTGGTGGCGGGGCAGTCGCGCGATGCCGGACCGCCGGCCACCGCGGTCGACCGCACCTACCGCATGGCCTCCCCGTCGCGGGACTACAGCACGAACATCACCCCCTTCTCGACGATCGTGCGGCTCACCCGGGAGGCCGACTACCGGCTCGCGGAGGAGTCCGCCCTCAACGAGCTCGGCCTCCCGCCGCGGTTCGCGATCAACCTCCAGGCCGCGCCCGCCAGCGGGTCGCTCGCGAATTCGGTGGCCGGCTCGATCGTCGCCGCGCTCAAGGACGCCCACGCGACCAGCGTCGACTATTCCTCGTCCGACGCGCTGGCGAGCGTCGTGGCCCGCTTCCCCGCCGCACTGACGCACCTGCCGAAGCTCGACATCGACACGCACGGCGAGCCGATCAACCAGCGCGAGACGTACATCGACGGCCACCTCACGATCACCAACCCCGCGGCATCCGGGGCGCCGACGCAGCTCGCAATCAAGATCCGGGGCCGCGGCAACAGCACCTGGTGGGAGGCCAAGAAGCCCTACAAGGTGCAGATCGTCAACGACGCAGCCTATGCGGGCGTCGCGGACTTCCTGGGGATGAAGAAGAACCGCAACTGGGTGCTGCTCGCCGACCACCTCGACCACTCGCTGATGCGCAACAAGCTGGCCTACTCCCTGGGCAACAGCAGCGTCTTCAGCGACGGGCTGAAGTGGAACCCGTCGGGCCAGCACGTCGAGGTCACCCTCAACGGCGAGTACGTCGGCGTCTACCTCTTCGCCGAGGACATCCGCGTCGACTCGTCGCGCCTGAACATCCGGAAGATCTCCGCGAGCCAGCTCGACGGGGGATACATCGTCGAGGTGGACTATCCGCAGGACTGCGACCCGATCCTGCAATACACGACGCCCAAGGGCGTGCGCATCTGCGTCGACACGCCCGACGARGARGCCATCACGCCGGCCCAGAACCAGTACATCCGCGACTACCTCCGCGCGGTGGAGGGCGACATCTACGGAAGCGGGAACCTCTCGAGGATCAACGCGGTGAGCTTCGCCGACTGGTACCTGCTGCAGGAGCTCTTCCGCAAYCCCGACGCCGCCTTCTATTCCAGCGACCGCATGTGGAAGGACGCGGACACCGCCGCCATCCCGGGCGATCGGCTCCTCAACATCGGCCCCATCTGGGACTTCGACATCTCCGCGGGCAACAGCGACCAGTACCAGACGAACGGCTGCTGGGTGAACAAGGGCTTCGACATCGTGCCCGACTGGCCGAACTGGTACCGCAAGATCTTCGACCACCCGGAGTTCCTGGACCTCGCGATCGCGCGCTGGCAGGCCAAGCGCCCGGCGCTCGAACGGTTCGTCAACGCGGCCATCGACAGCTTCGCCCGCAGGCTCTCCGAGGCGCAGGCGCGCAACTTCGACAAGTGGCAGGTGCTGGGAACGACCTCCTGGAACACCCACTACGTCTTCTCCACCTGGCAGGAGGAGGTCGACTTCCTGAGGCACTTCCTGAACGAGCGCATGGCCTGGATGGACCAGGCGTTCGCGAGTCCCGAGGCCTACAACAGCCTCTGCAGGTAGGGGCGGGGCGGCAGCGCCGAAAGAAAACGGGGGGAGGCATGGCCTCCCCCCGTCGGGTGTCTGGAGCGGCAGAAGAGTCTCGAACTCTCGACCTCAACCTTGGCAAGGTTGCGCTCTACCAACTGAGCTACTGCCGCGTGAAGCCCCGCATTATAGCGGCTTCGGTCCTCGCGGATCAACCGAGTGCGCTCGCGAGACGCGGGGCCCCGAAATCGCCGCGGCACCGGAGATGCCCGGGCCGCACCGCACGGCGAGGGCCGGAAACTATCTCAAGCATCACTTCAGATAGTTATCGCAAATGATTGGTTTTAAATACTTTTATTTTGCGCTCTCAGGCCGAAGCGCCGCCTTCAGGTAGACGATCATCGACCACAGCGTGATGAGGGCGGCGACCCAGATGAGGATGCGCCCGACCGGGTTGGTGTGGAAAAGCCCGAAGAGCACGCCGTTGAAGAGCAGGAACGGGATGGCCACGAGCTGGGTCACCGTCTTCACCTTGCCCAGCATGTTCACCGCCACGCTCTTCGCGTTGCCGAGCTGGGCCATCCACTCCCGCAA
>PQAI01000101.1 GCA_003105245.1 Betaproteobacteria bacterium
GGATCGCCCGGGTAGCCGAAGACGTGGCGCACGCCCAGCGCGCGCAGGTAGCGGACCAGCAGCTCGGATACGTTCATTGTTCGCCGTCCTCGTGCGGGCGCCGCGGCCCGTTCGCGCCGGCGGGCACCCGCGGGGAAATGTAGCAGAGCGGGTATACGGTTGTATACAGCGATGTCGCGGAGGTATGATCGGCCGTCATGGGCGAGTCGAAATTTCCGGCGTTCGCGCTGATCGGCTTCGGCGAGGCGGGGCAGGCGATCGCCGAGGGCCTGCGCGGCGAGGGCGTCACCCGGCTCGCAGCCTGGGACATCCTCTTTCCCGACGCCAAGCGGGGCGCGCCGCTTCGCGAGGCGGCCGGGCGGCTCGGCGTGCGCGTCGCCTCCGGCAGCCCCGACGCGCTGGGCGGCGCCGACATCGTGGTGTCGGCCGTGACGGCGTCCTCGAACCTGGACGCCGCGCGGTCGGCGGTCCCGGGCCTCGCCGCGGGGCAGTTCTACCTCGACATCAATTCCGTCTCGCCCACGCGCAAGCGCGAGGCGGGCGCGATCGTGGGCGCGCGGGCCCGCTTCGTGGACGTGGCGGTGATGGCGCCCATCCTGCCGCTGCGCCACAGGACGCCCATGCTCGTCGCCGGGCCGCACGCGGCGGACCTGGTTCCGGAATTGCTCGCCTGCGGCATGAAGGTCGAGAAGGCGGGCGACGAGGTCGGCGCGGCCATCGCGATCAAGATGGTGCGCAGCGTGATGATCAAGGGCCTGGAGGCGCTCACGCAGGAGTGCTTCCTCGCCGCGCGGGCCGGCGGCGTCGAGGACCGCATCATCGCCTCGCTCACGCAGTCCTTCCCGGCCCTCGACTGGGCGGGGATGGTCGACCGCAACATGGAGCGCATGGCGAGCCACGGGATCCGGCGCGCCGCCGAGATGCGCGAGGTCGCGCAGACGCTCGAGGAAATGGGCGTCGAGCCGCTCGTGACGCGCGGCACCATCGAGCGCCAGCAGCGCACGGGGGACGCGAGGCTCAGGGACGCCTTCGGCGGCAAGGTGCCGGAGGATCGCGCCGCGATCCTGGAGGCGCTGCGCAAGGCGGCAGGGGGAGGACGGACATGACAGCGGGCGGCGCGCCGCACCTGAAGATGCTGATCGGCGGCGAGTGGCGCTCCGGCTCGCCGGAAACGGCCATCGTCGATCCCTGGCGCGGCGAGGTCGTGGCCCATGCGCCGGAGTCCTCGCTGAAGGACCTCGACGATGCGCTCGCGGCAGCCACCGCGGCCAAGGCGAAGGTCGCGGCCATGCCCGGCTACGAGCGCGCCGCGCTGCTGCGCAAGGTCGGCGCGCTCCTCGCGCAGAGGGCGGACGCGATCGCCGAGGTGATGTCGCGCGAGACGGGCAAGGCGATCAAGGACGCGCGCGCCGAGGTCACCCGCTCGCAGGACACGATCCTGCTTTCCGCGGAGGAGGCGATCCGCATCGAGGGCGAGCAGGTTCCGCTGGACGGCACCGCCATGGGCGCGGGCAAGCTCGCCTTCCTGCTTCGCTTCCCCGTGGGCGTGGTGGCCGGCATCACGCCCTTCAACGCCCCCTTCAATCTCGCCTGCCACAAGATCGCGCCCGCCCTCGCGGCCGGCAACGCCATCGTCCTCAAGGCGCCGCCGCAGTCCCCGCACGTCGTGGCGAAGCTCGTGGAGCTCTTCGCCGACGCGGGGACTCCGCCGGGCTTCGTGAACCTTTTGTACGGCAACACCGTGGGCCCGGCGCTGGTGCAGGACCCGCGCGTGGACTTCGTGTCCTTCACCGGCTCGAGTCGGGTGGGCGCGCAGATCAAGGCCGCGAGCGGGCTTCGCCGCGTGGCCCTCGAGCTGGGCGGCAACGGCACGACGATCGTGCACTCGGACGCCGACGTGGCGGAGGCGGCCACGCTGTGCGCGCGCAACTCCATGCGCCTGGCGGGCCAGAGCTGCATCTCGGTGCAGAACGTCATGGTCCACGAGAGCGTTTACGACGCGTTCCTCGAGCGCCTCGTCGCCGAGGTGAAGACGCTTCGCGTCGGCGATCCCCTCGACCCGGCCACGGACGTGGGCACGCTCATCGACGAGGCGGCGGCGAAGCGGGTGGAGCAGTGGGTCGCGGAGGCCATCGCGCAGGGCGCCCGCGCGCTCACCGGCGGCAGGCGCCGCGCCGCGCAGTACGAGCCGACGGTCCTCGTGGACGTGCGGCGCTCGATGCGCGTGGTGTGCGAGGAGGTCTTCGGTCCCGTGGTGACCGTGCAGCGCTACCGGGACTTGAAGCCCGTCTTCGAGGCGATCAGCGCCGAGCAGTACGGGCTGCACTGCGGGATCTTCACGAAGTCGATGCCGGTCGCCTTCGACGCCATCCGCTCGCTGCGCGTCGGCGGGCTCATCGTCAACGGCACCTCGACCTGGCGCACCGACCAGCTCGCCTACGGGGGCGTGAAGTCGAGCGGCATCGGGCGCGAGGGGCCGCGCTACGCCATCCGCGACATGACCGAGGAGCGGCTGGTCCTGTTCAACCTCTAGGCCGCCGCGGGATCGCCCGCACGGGCGCGGGACCTGCCCCGCGGGCGGGTGAACCCGGGCCAATCGTGCGCCATCGCGAGGAAGCGACCGAGMAGCGSCGTGCGCTCGCCGGCGCGCCACGCSAGSAGCAGGCGGCTCCTCGARCCCGCCGWSGCGATCGGGCGGTGSACCACGCCCGGCACGCTCGCGTTGCGGTAGGTGTCCGGCAGGATCGAGATCCCCGTGCCCGCCGCGATGAGCGCGAGGATGGTCACGCCCTCGCGGGCCTCCTGGGCCACGCGCGGGGCGAAGCCGGCCTGGCTGCACAGCCCCATCACGTGGTCGTAGAGGCCGCAGCCGATCCCGCGCGGGAAGAGGATGAAGGGCTCGTCGGCGAGATCGGCCATCCGCACGCCGCCCTTCGCGCGCGCCAGCCGGTGCGTGGCCGGCAGAACCGCCATCAGGTCGTCCTCCCAGATGCTGCGCACCTCGATCTCGGGGCCGGGCGCGAACTGGTGCGAGGGCCTCAGGAAGCCCACGTCGATGTGGCGGTCGGCGATGGCCTGGATCTGCGCGCCCGAGGACATGTGGCCCATCTCCACGCGCACCGCGGGAAAGCGCTCCCGGAAGGTCTGGATGAAGCGCGGGAAGGGCTCGAACATGGGCACCGACCCGGTGAACGCGATCCGGATCTGGCCCGCCTCGCCGCGCGCGGCGCGCCGGACCTCGTCGCCGGCGTTGTCGAGCTGGGCGAGGATGGAGCGCGCCTGCTGCAGGAAGAGGCGTCCCGGCTCCGTGAGCCGGACGCTTCGCCGGTTCCTCTCGAGGAGCCTCGTCCCGAGCTCGTCCTCGATCGCCTTCACCTGCTGGCTCAGGGGCGGCTGGCTCATGTGCAGCCGGCGCGCGGCCTGGCTGAAGTTGAGTTCCTCGGCGACGGCGACGAAGTAGCGCAGCTGGCGGATGTCCATGCTTATAGGGGATTCGAATGACTGGCGGGCGAAAGATATATTGGACTCGACCCAGCCGCGATGCAATGATCGGCCGGCAATCCCCTCCGGGAAGGTAGCGCGCGGATGATCATCGACTGCCACGGCCACTACACGACGGCGCCCAGGTCGCTCGAGGGGTGGCGCGCCCGCCAGGTGGAGGCGCTGGGCGGCAGGACGCCCTCGCCGCGGCCGGCGGAGCTCTCCATCGGCGACGACGAGCTTCGCGAGAGCCTCGAGGGCGCCCAGCTGCGCCTCCAGCGCGAGCGCGGCACCGACCTCACGCTCTTCTCGCCGCGGGCCATGGCGATGTCGCACCACATCGGGACGCAGGAAACGAGCCTCGAGTGGTCGCGGCTGTGCAACGACCTCATCCACCGCGTGTGCACGCTCTATCCGCGCAACTTCGCGCCGGTGTGCCAGCTTCCGCAGTCGCCCCTCGTGCCTCCGGCGAGCTGCATCCCGGAGCTGGAGCGCTGCGTCCTGGAGCTGGGCTTCGTCGGCTGCAACCTGAACCCGGACCCCTCCGGCGGCCACTGGAGGGATCCGCCCCTCACCGACCGCTGGTGGTACCCGCTCTACGAGAAGCTGGTGGAGCTCGACGTCCCGGCCATGGTGCACGTGAGCGCGAGCTGCAACCCCTGCTTCCACGCGGTGGGCGCGCACTACCTCAACGGCGACACGACGGCCTTCATGCAGTTCCTCGTGTCGGACCTGTTCAAGGACTTCCCGACGCTCAAGTTCATCATCCCGCACGGCGGCGGGGCCGTCCCCTACCACTGGGGGCGCTACCGCGGCCTCGCGCAGGACATGGGCCGCCCGCCGCTCGAGGAGCTCCTGCTGAAGAACGTGTATTTCGACACCTGCGTCTACCACCAGCCGGGGATCGACCTGCTGCTGAAGGTGATCCCGGCCGACAACATCCTCTTCGCCTCCGAGATGGTGGGCGCGGTCCGCGGCATCGACCCGCGCACGGGCCACTACTACGACGACACGAAGCGCTACATCGATTCCGCCCCCGGCCTCAGCGCCGCGGACCGCCACAAGATCTACGAAGGCAACGCGCGGCGGGTGTTCAGCCGCCTGAAGCTGCCCGCCTGAGCGTTTCACGAACCGAAGGAGGACCGAGACATGCTTTCACGCATCCGTTCGACGACCCGCGCCGCGGCACTGCTTGCGGCCGCGATCCTGGCGCTCGGCGCCGCGCCCGCCGCGCTGGCCCAGGCCTATCCCTCGAAGACCATCMRSATCCTCGTGGGCTTCGCCCCCGGCGGCGCGATGGACATCGTCGCGCGCACCGTGGGCCAGAAGCTGGCGTCGAGCCTCGGCCAGACCGTSRTCATCGACAACAAGCCGGGCGCGGCGAGCAACATCGCCATCCGCCAGCTGATCGACAGCCCGCCGGACGGCTACACGGTGATGCTCGTGGCCAACGGCCTCACCGCGAACCCGCTCCTCTACACGCAGCAGCCCTTCGACCCCAACACGGACGTCGTGCCCATCACGCTCGTGGCGCGCCTGCCGGTGGTGATCGCGGCCAATGCGAAGTCGGAGCTCACCACGCTGCAGAAGGTCATCGAGGCGTCGAAGGCGCGCCCGGGGAGCGTGAACTACGGCTCGCCCGGAGCCGGCTCCACGCCGCACCTCGCCACCGAGATGTTCGCCCGCGCGGCCGGCATCCAGCTCACGCACATCCCCTACAAGGGCGGCAAGCCCGCGATCACCGACGTGCTCGGCGGGCAGCTGCCGCTGGTGGCGGTGAACGCCGTCGAGGTGCTTCCTCTCGTGAAGGACGGAAAGCTCCGGGTCCTGGCGGCGCTGAGCGCCCAGCGCGTCTCGACGCTGCCGGACGCGCCGACCATCGCCGAATCCGGCTTTCCGGGCTTCGAGGCCTCGGTGTGGCACGCGTTCATCGCGCCCAAGGGAACGCCGCCGGCGATCGTCGCGAAGCTCAATGCCGAGATCCACAAGGCGCTCGCGGATCCCGAGGTGAAGGAGCGGCTGGCCGGCCTCGGCGCGGAGGTGGCGCCGACCACCCCGCAGGAGCTCGCCACGCTCGTGCGCACCGAGTTCGAGCGCTACGGCAAGCTCATCCGCGAGGCGAACATCAAGGCGAACTGAGTCCCGGCGCGCCCGCGCCACGCGACAAGGGAGGATTCCCGATGATCAGGCAACTCGTCCGTGCAGCCGCCGTCGCCGTCGCCGCCTCGCTGGCCCCCGCCCTGGCCCAGGATTTCCCGAGCCATCCCGTCAAGATCGTCTCGCCCTACCCGCCGGGAGGGACCACCGACATCCTCGCGCGCCTGCTGTCGCCGAAGCTCTCCGCGGCCCTCGGGCAACCGGTCGTCGTGGACAACAAGGCCGGCGCGAGCGGCAACATCGGCACGGAGTTCGTCGCGCGCGCGAACCCGGACGGCCACACGCTGCTCATGGGCAACAACACGGGCGTGGTGATCAACCGCAACCTCTACAAGCTCAACGTCGACCCGCCGCAGGCGCTCGTGCCCGTGATCCTCGTGGCGCAGGTGCCGACGGTGCTCTACGTGCACCCCTCGGTCCCCGCCGCCAGCGTGCAGGAGTTCGTGGCGCTCGTGCGCAAGTCGCCGGGCAAGTACTCCTTCGCCTCGGCCGGCAGCGGCAGCCCGCAGCACCTCGCGGGGGAGATGCTCAAGGCCGCCTTCGACCTCGACATGGTCCACATCCCGTACAAGGGCTCCGGCCCCGCGATCACGGACGTGGTGGCGGGCCAGGTGCCCGTCGGCTTCGAGTCGACGGTCGTGCTGCAGCCGTTCGTCGAGTCGGGCCGCGCGCGGCCCCTTGCCACGACGGGCGCGGTGCGGTCCATCTCGCTGCCCAACGTGCCGACGATGATGGAATCGGGCGCGAAGGACTTCGACGTGACCAACTGGTACGGCCTCTTCGCGCCGGCCGGCACGCCGCGCGAGGTCGTCGAGCGGATCAACGCCGAGGTGAGGAAGATCATGGAAGCCCCCGAGGTGAAGGAGCGGCTGGCCAAGATGGGCTCGGCGGTCGTGCCGGGCACCGCCGACGAGTTCGCCCGCTTCGTGAAGGCCGAGGTCCCGCGCGCGGCGGAGCTGGTGAAGAAGTCCGGCGCGAAGGTCGACTGAGCGGGACGCGGCGAGCGAGGCCGGCGACATCCCATGGGCCAGACCGATCCCCGCGTCGAGCGCCTGTCGCGCCTGGACGCCTGCGCCGTCTCCGACGCGATGGACAAGCTGGGCCTCGCCGGCGTCGTGACCGGGCTGCCGCCCCTGTCCGTGGCGCGGCGCATCGCCGGGCGCGTGGTCACCGTGAAGCTCGACGCCGGCACCGCCCCGCCGGGGCCCACCCGGCACCTGGGCACGACGGCCGTCGCGGCCGCCGGGCCGGGCGAAGTCATCGTGGTCGAGCAGAGGAGCGGCATCGACGCGGGAAGCTGGGGAGGCATCCTCACGCAGGGCGCGAGGGTGCGCGGCGTGGCGGGCGTCATCGCCGACGGCCCGGTGCGCGACATCGACGAGGCGAAGGCCCTCGACTTTCCCGTCTACGCCCGCTCCTGCACGGCGCGCACCGCGCGCGGCCGCGTCGTCGAGAGGGGGACCAACGTGCCGGTGCGCATCGGCGAGATCGAAGTCACCCCCGGGGATTTCGTCATCGCCGACGGCAGCGCCGTCGTCTTCATCCCGGGCGGTGAGATCGACCGCGTCCTGGAGGCGGCGCAATACATCGCCGACCGCGAGGCCGCCATGGCCGAGGCCATCCGCGCCGGGCAACCGATCACCGAGGTGATGGGTGCGAGCTACGAGCACCTTCTCAAGAGCTAGGAACGAGCCATGTCCGTCGGATTCCGGATTTTCCCCAGCCCTCCCCGCGCGAACGCCGCGCTCCTCGCGCGCCTCGCCGCGCTTCCCGTCTCGAACGTGAGCGACAACATGYTSCGCGGSCAGGGCACGAGCCTCGAGCCCTTCCACCGCTCCGGCMGGATGGTGGGCACCGCCTTCACCGTGCGCACGCGCCCCGGCGACAACCTCATGGTGCACAAGGCCATCGACATGGCCGCGCCCGGCGACGTGATCGTCGTGGAGGCGGGYGGCGCMCTCGAGAACGCCATCATCGGCGAGCTCATGGCGGGCTGGGCCGCCAAGCGCGGCGTGGCGGGCATGGTGATCGACGGCGCCATCCGCGACTCCGAGACGCTCTCCGAGGGCGACTTCCCCGTGTACGCGGCCGGCGTCTCGCACCGCGGCCCGTGGAAGGACGGGCCCGGCGAGATCAACGTGCCCGTCTCGATCGGCGGCATGGTCGTGCGGCCGGGCGACCTGGTGGCGGGCGACCACGACGGCGTCATCGCCATCGCGCCGGAGGACGCGGAGCGCGTCATCGCGGCGGCGGAAGCGCAGCACAAGAAGGAGCAGGCCTCGCTCGCGGCCATCGCCGCCGGCAACTGGGACCGCAGGTGGGTCGACGAGGCGTTGAAGGCGCGCGGCTGCGACCTGTCGCGCGTTTCGTGATTCCCCATCCCGAAGACGACACTGGAGAGACGACGATGAAACCCTCGCTTGCGAACTTTGCCCGCGCGATCGGCGCCGCCACCGTCCTGGCCGGCGCCTTGGCCGCCACGCCCGCGCTCGCGCAGTCCTACCCGTCCAAGCCCGTGAAGGTGATCGTGCCCTTCGCCGCGGGCGGCGCCGTGGACACCGTGGCCCGCGTCGTGGGGCAGAAGGTCTCCGAGCAGATCGGTCAGCCGGTCGTCGTGGAGAACAAGCCCGGCGGCCACGCCAACATCGGCGCCGACTACGTGGCCAAGTCCGCCCCGGACGGCTACACGGCGCTGCTGGGCGCCAACGGCCTGGCGGCCAACATGACGCTGCACAAGAACATCCCGTTCGACACGCTGCGCGACTTCGCGCCCGTGGCGGGCGTGGGCTACGCGCCGCTCGTTTTCGTGGTTCCGGCCTCGTCGCCCGCGAAGACGCTGCAGGAGTTCATCAAGCTCGCGCAGGCGAAACCCGGCTCCATGACCTACGGGACGGCGGCCGCGGGCGGCTCGGGCCACCTCGCCACGGAGCTGCTCAAGTCCGAGGCCAGGTTCGACGCGCTGCACGTCCCCTACAAGGGCGGCGCGCCGGCGCTCACCGACCTCATCGGCGACCGCATCAACTTCATGCTCATCAACCCCATCGAGGCGGCGCCACACGTGAAGAGCGGGAAGCTGCGCGCGCTCGCGGTCTCGAGCACCAAGCGCCTGGCGATGCTCGCCGACGTGCCCACCTTCAAGGAAGCGGGCGTGCCGGGGTTCGAGGCCTCCGTGTGGTGGGGCTTCGTCGTGCCCGCGAAGACGCCGAAGGAGAACGTCGCGAAGCTCGAGGCCGAGATCCTCAAGGCGCTCGGGGACCCCGGCGTGCACGAGAAGCTCGAGTCGCTGGGCGCCGTCGTCGAGCCGACGGACGCGGCCGCCTTCGGCAAGTTCCTGAAGAGCGAGATCGACAAGTGGGCCCGCGTCATCAAGGCGGCCAAGATCGAGGAATGACGATGGGCAAGGGCAGGAAGATGCTGGTGATCGGCGCGCACTCGGCCGACTTCGTGTGGCGCAGCGCCGGGGCGATCGCGGTCTTCACGAAGGCAGGGGGCACGGCGACCGTCGTGGCGCTCTCCTACGGGGAGCGCGGCGAATCGGGCGAGCTGTGGAAGACGCCGGGGCAGACCGAGGAGAACGTGAAGAAGATCCGCCACGCCGAGGCGGAGAAGGCGGCCGGCATCGTGGGCGCGAAGTTCATCGCCTTCGACCTGGGCGACTACCCCCTGGAGCTGGGCCCCGCGGAGGTCACGCGCATCCTGGAGCTCATCCGCGAGGAAAGGCCCGACGTCATCGTCACCCACTCCGACCGCGACCCGTTCAACCCGGACCACGGGGCGGCTTCGGCCGCGGTGCAGCGCGCCCGCATGCTCTCGACGGGCTCGGGCGTGGCGAGCGCCTTCGACATCCTGACGCCGCCGGAGCTCTACCTCTTCGAGCCGCACCAGACGGAGATGTGCGGCTTCGTGCCCAACGTCTACGTCGACATCACCGACGTCTTCCCGCTCAAGATGCAGGCGATGGAGGCCATGAAGGCGCAGTCGTACCTGCGSCAGCACTACGCCGAGCGCGCCGAGCACCGCGGCAACCACGCGCGCCGCATCACCGGACGCAAGGACATCAAGCACGCGGAGGCCTTCACCCGCGTGTTCCCGCAGGTGACGTCGACGCTCTAGTCGCGCGGACCGGGGGGCGACCGGCGCCCCCCGCCATCACTTCCGGCCCGCGAAGGCCTTCTCGAAGAACGAGAACATCCGCTCGCCGGCGTCCTTCGTCGCCGCCTCGTCGAAGCGGTACTCCACCGAGGTGCCCCGGAAGTCCGTCTTGCGGAAGCCGTCGAGGTTCTGGCAGTCCCAGCAGTGGGTGGCGCCGGCGTACTCGTGCCACTCGACCGGCGCGCCGGCGGCCTTCAGCGGCGCGAGCCGTTTCTTGCACTCGTCCGGCGGCGTCTCGACGTCCTTGCCGCCCAGGAGGACGAGGAGCGGCCGGTCGATGTCGGCCCGCAGGACTTCGTAGGGCGCGCCCGCGGCCGGCCGGGCCATGCCGCACTCCGGATAGAAGACGACGACGGCCTCGAACCGCTGACCGTCGCCGAGCGCGGCGGCCCAGGCCCTCGCGCTCGCGAGCGTGCTCACCGTCGCTCCCCACGAATACCCGACGAGCGCCACCCGCGACTTGTCCACGTAAGGGAGCTTCCTCAGGTGGGCCGCCGCCTGCAGTACGTCGCGCACGCCGCGCGGGTAATTGACGCCACCCTTGCTCTGCATGCACACGCTGTCGACGCCGCGGGAGTCGAGGCTGTCGACCACCAGCGCCACGTAGCCGCGTGCCACGGCCTCCTTCGCCCAGCCGAAGACCGACATGTTCTGCCACTTTCCGTTCTCGCTACGCAGACCGCCACACTGGTGGAGGAGCACGACGGCCGGGAACGGCCCCGGGCCCTCCGGGCGATAGAGGGCCATCTCCGGGCCGCTGAAGAGGCCGAAGCCCGAGGGTTTCGAGGGGTACTCCAGGTCCTTGGCGATGCCGGCCGCGTAGCGAATCGCGCCGGAGACATCCTGCGCGGAGGCCGCGGGCGCAGCGAGGAGGAGGACGGTGCCGGCGGTGACGGCTGCCAGTACGAGTCTATCGAGGGCGGCGGGCATCGTCATGGTCTCCTCCATCCTTCGCGTGGAGTAGGCATCCTCGCCGGCCGGCCCCGTGCCGGTCAACCGGCGCTAGCGGATCTCCGCGACGAGCCGCTCGATGAGGTGCGCCGACTGCTCCACGTACCCGCCCGCGAAGAGGTTCGCGTGGTTGAGCACGTGGTAGAGGTTGTAGAAGTCGCGCCGCACGGGGTAGCCGTCGTCCAGCGGCCACGCGTTGCGGTACGCGGAGTGGAAATCCTTCGGGAAGCCGCCGAAGAGCTCCGTCATCGCGAGGTCGGCCTCGCGGTCGCCGCAGTAGACCGCCGGATCGAAGACCACGGGCGTGCCGTCGGCCAGCGCCGAGGCGTTGCCGCCCCACAGGTCGCCGTGCAGGAGCGAGGGCACGGGCGCGTGCGTGCGGAAGAACGCCTCGCAGTCCGCCAGGAGCCGCTCGCCGCGGTCGATCATCTTCGACGGATAGCGGTTGGCCATCGCCATGCGAAGCTGCGCGTGGACGCGCTTCTCGCGCCAGAAGCCCAGCCAGCTCTCGCTCCAGCCGTTGGCCTGGGGCGAGGAGCCGATGAAGTTGTCCTTCTCCCAGCCGTATTTCGCCTGCGGCAAGCGGTGCTGCGCGGCGAGTGCGGCGCCCAGCTTCGCGCCCGAAGCGGCGGAGAGACCCTCGAGGTCCAGCCACTCGAGGATGAGCCACCCCGTCTCGCCGTCGTCGCCCTGCACGACGACGGCCGGCACGCGCACCGCCCCCGCCGCCCGGATCGCCGCGAGACCCTCGGCCTCGGCCGCCAGCATCGGCGCGCGCTCGATGGGCGCGAGCTTCGCGAAGTGCTTCGTCTTCCCGGAGGCGTCCTCGCCCTTCAGGCACAGCGCCGTGTGGATGCAGCCGCCGGAGACGGGCTCCGTCGCGAGGAGCGTCCAGTCCGCCCGCGTGGCCTCCATCACGGCGCCCTCCAGCGCCGCCCGGATCTCGGGCGTGGCGTGCATCAGGCCGCGGCCCGCCAGCGGGCGAAGGCCACGTCGAGGTCGGCCATGAGGTCGCCCGTGTCCTCGAGCCCGATGTGCAGCCGGATGAGCGGGTTGCCGTCCCAGGGGCGCACCTTGCGGCCGTGGCGCAGGTTCGCGGGGATGATGAGGCTCTCGAACCCGCCCCAGCTGTAGCCGATGCCGAAGTGCTCGCAGTGGTCCATGAGCGC
>PQAI01000102.1 GCA_003105245.1 Betaproteobacteria bacterium
CAACCCCAGGTCCAGCCCAAGCCCGTGCAGCCGCAGGTCGCGCCCAGGCCCGTGCAGCCGCAGGTCTCGCCGAGACAGGAGCAACCGCAGGTCGTGCCCAAGCCCGTGCAACCGCAGGTGGCGCCGCGAGCTCCCGCCCCTGCGCCCGAGCGCGCGGCACCGGCGCCTTCGCGCCCCGCGCCGGTCGAGAAGCCCGCCGCGCCAGCACGGGAAAAGCCGGCCGCGCCTGCCGCGGAGAAGCCGGGACGGGGCGGCAACGACTAGCGGCGTGACCTGGCGCCTGGCGCGGGGATGGTAGTCTCTCGCGCCATGACCGCGGTCCGCCCCTACTGGTCGCTCGTCATCGCGGGTGCGGCGATCCTCGCCGTCACGATGGGGATCCGGCAGTCGCTGGGTCTCTTCGTCTCGCCCCTCAACACCGCCACCGGCTTGGGCATCGTCACGGTGAGCTTCGCGCTCGCCGTGGGCCAGTTCGTCTGGGGCGCGGCGCAGCCCGTCTTCGGCATGATCGCCGACCGCGTGGGGCCGGTGCGCGTGATGATGGCCGGCGGCGTCCTGCTCGCCCTCGGCCTCGCGCTCACGCCCTTCATGGGGTCCACGCTCGGCCTCGTCTTCTTCCTGGGCGTGGTGACCGCCGCGGGCGCCGGCGCCGGCAGCTTCTCGATCCTCATCGGCGCGGCCGCCAACCGCATCGCCCCCGAGCGCCGCGCCTTCGCCTCCGGCTTCATCAACGCCGGCGGCTCCTTCGGCCAGTTCGTCTTCGCGCCCCTCTCGCAGGCGCTCATCGGCCTGGTCGGCTGGATGGCGGCGCTGTGGACGCTCGCGTGCGCGGCGCTCGCCACGCTGCCCATGTCGCTCGCCTTCCGCGAGCGCCGCGAGGAGCCGGCGCACGGGCACGCGGCCCCGGGGCTCACGCTCGCGGCCCAGATCGGACAGGCCTTTCGCGACCCGAGCTACTGGTGCCTGCACGCGGGCTTCTTCACCTGCGGCTTCCACATCGCCTTCCTCGTCACCCACCTGCCTGGCGAGGTCGATCTCTGCGGCCTTCCGGCCTCGGTGTCGGCCGCCTCCCTCGCGATCATCGGCATCGCCAACATCGCGGGCAGCCTCGGCGCCGGCTGGCTGGGCCAGTCGCACCGCATGAAGTGGATCCTCTTCTGGATGTACGGCACGCGCGCGCTGGCGGTGGGGGCGTACCTGCTGCTGCCGAAGACGGCGGAGACCTTCTACGCCTTCGCCGCGGTGCTGGGCCTCACCTGGCTCGCCACGGTGCCGCCGACCGCGGGGCTCGTGGGCAAGCTCTTCGGCACGCGTTTCCTCGCGACCCTATTCGGCCTGACGCTGCTCTCGCACCAGATCGGCGGCTTCTTCGGCGCGTGGCTCGGGGGGCTGGCGATCCAGCGCACCGGAAGCTACGACTGGATGTGGTACGCCGACATGGCCCTCGCGGCGGCCGCGGCCGTGGTGAACATCCCCATCCGCGAGGCGCATCCGCGGCTGGCGGCGAAGGCCGCCGCGTAGGCAAGCCCCGCATCCGGCGCGGAGTGACATTCCGTAACAGGGCGGTTGCGCGGGCGCATTGCGCCGCGCGGCATCGTCGCGGCACACTTTCCCCATGAGGATCGCAATCGCCGCCTCCCTCGCCGCGCTGGCCCTGCAGGCGTCCCCGGCAGCGTGGGCGATCTGCTCCTGGGAGTGGCTCTGCAACGGCGACGGGGTGTGCAAGCAGATGCCGGTGTGCGACAGCGTCTACGAGGTGCCGCCCCCGCGCCCGGAGGTGAAGCCGCCGGACATGCCGCCGCTCTCCATGCGCCCCTCGCGCGCCAACACCGTCGGCGGGAACTCCCGGGCGGACCTGCGCTGCGAGCACATCATGCGGCAGACGAAGGCCGGCCGCTGGTCGTGGAACGAGGCCTGCTTCTGCGTGGACAGGACGAAGAACCCGGATCCCTCCGATCCCTTCGCCAACATCGTGCGCTGCGACGACCGGCGCGGGGAACCGCCGGCCCCGGCCGCCCAGGCGGAGACGCCGGCGCGCTGAAGCGCCCTACTTGAACACGTCGTCGGGCTTGAGCCCGCCCGCCTGCGGCGTGGAGATGCGCCGGCGGCTGTATTCCTCGTCCTCGATGGACTCGCGGTAGTAGCTGGCCGGCGACGGCGAGCTCACGAGGCGACGGAAGATCTCGGGGGCGACGCCGGAGTACTCCCAGGTTCCCGCGGTGGTCTCCACCACGAGCTTGCGGCTTCGTTCGTCGTAGCCCGCGGCCTTGAGTCCGGTGGCGTTCAGGCGCTTCATCTCCATCGCGGCTCCTCGGTTTCCGCCGCCATTATCCGCCAGACGGCGCCGTCTCCGCGGCAGGCTCCTGGCGCACCGCCTCGACCTGGATGTCGAGCCTCACCTCGTCGCCCACGAGCCGGGCGAAGGCGTCCATGCCGAACTCCGAGCGCCGGATGGTCGCGACCGCGTCCGCGCCGCACGTGAGTCGCACGAGGAAGGGCAGGCGCGTGCAGCCGAAGCGCGCGATCTCCAGCACGACCGGGCGCGTGCGCCCGGCGAGCGTCAGTTCCCCCGCGGCCCGTCGCGGGACCCCGTTCTCGAACTCCACCGAGCGCGAGCGGAAGGCGATCTCGGGGAAGCGCGGCGCGTTCAGGAAGTCCTCGTCGCGCACGACGGCGTCGAGGGCCGGGTTGCCGGTCGTCACCGAGCCCGCCTCGATCGCGATGTCGATGGCGCCCGTGCCGGCCTCGCGGTCGAGCACGATGCGCCCGGTCGTGCGCTCGAAGCGGCCGCGCTGCGTGGAGATCCCCAGGTGGCTCACCGCGAACTGCGGGAAGGTGTGCCCGCGCTCGAGGACGAACTCCTCGGGCGCGGCGAGCGCCGGAGCCGCGGCGAGCGCCGCCAGCACGGCGAGGGACCGCCCGGCGCTCACTTGCCCGCCTTGTCGCCCCACAACTCGCGCAGGCGCGCGTCGCGCCCGCAGCCGTTGCGGTAGAACTTGTAGCGCACCGGGTTCTTCAGGTAGTAGTCCTGGTGGTAGTCCTCGGCGGGATGGAACGTGCCCGCCATCTCGATCGGCGTGACGATGGGCGCCTTGAAGGGCTTCGTCTTCTCGAGGGCGGCCTTCGAGGCCTCCGCCGCCTTCCGCTGCGCCTCCGAGTGATAGAAGATCCCCGTGCGGTACTGCGTGCCGGAATCGCAGAACTGGCGGTCGCGCACGGTGGGGTCGATGTTCACCCAGAACACCTCCAGGAGCTTCTCGTAGCTCACCTTGGCGGGGTCGTAGACCACCTGGATCGCCTCGGCGTGGCCGGTGGAGCCGGAGGAGACCTGCTCGTAGGTCGGGTTGGCCGTGCGCCCGCCGATGTAGCCCGAGGTGGTGGAGATCACGCCGGGAACCGCGTCGTAGGGCGGCTCCATGCACCAGAAGCAGCCGCCGGCGAAGGTGGCCTTCTCGGTGGCGGCCTGGGCGGGCACGACGGGCGCGAGGCCCAGCGTGGCGAGGAGCAGCAGGGCGGGGATGGTTCGCATCGGGTCCTCCGGGGTGGGCGATGGGCTTTCGACCGCGGCGGCGCCTAGGGATTCCCCGGGCCCAGCTGGCGGTCGTGCGCTCGGGCGAGGAGCGCCTGGGCGGAGACGGCGCCGACCAGGGCGAGGAACATGTCCCACTGCGTGTCCCAGGGGTCGCCCTGGGTGCCGAGGAAGGCTTCCGCCGCCTCCCCGGTGGCAAGCGCCACCCACCACTCCACCAGCTCGTAGGAGGCGCTGATCGCCAGGCACACGCAGGTGGCCAGGAAGAAGAGCCAGCGTCCGCGCGGGAGCACGGCGTTTCGCAGCAGGATCTCGCGCGCGACCATCGCCGGGACGAACCCCTGCATGAAATGGCCGACGCGGTCGTAGTAGTTGCGCGCGAGCCCGAACTCGTCGCGCAGCCAGCTGAACCACGGCACCTCCGCGTACGTGTACTTGGCGCCCACCATCAGCACCACGCCGTGCGCGAACACGAGCGCGAGGACGAGGGGCGTGAGGCGCCAGCGGCCGTAGAGGGCCGCGATGACGGCGAGCGCCGCCATGGCGGGCGCCGCCTCGAGAAACCAGGTGAGACGGTCCTTCGGCGCCCATCCCGTGACGGCGAGCAGCGCCACCCATCCCGCGGCGGCCGCGAGGTGCATCCCGGGGGAGGCGGTCGCGGGCTTCATGCGCCGTCCCACAGCCACGCCGCGCCGCGCACGCCGCCCGAGTCGCCGTGCACCGGGGGCGCGAGGCGCGTTCGCACCTCGTCGGAGAAGACGTGCCGCCGCCACAGCAGGGGCACGCGCTCGTAGAGCCGCGCGAGCTTCGAGAGCCCGCCGCCCAGCACGATGACGTCGGGATCGACGATGTTGACCACGACGGCGAGCGAGCGCGCGAGCCTTTCCTCGTAGCGCGCGAGCGTGGCCTCGCACGCGGCGTCTCCCGCCGCGGCGCCGCGCGCGATGGCGGCCGCGTCGAGCCTCTCGCCGGTGGCGCGCTCGTGGTCGGCGGCAAGCCCCGGCCCCGACAGGAAGGTCTCGACGCAGCCGGCGCGCCCGCAATAACAGCGGGGAAGCGGCAGGGGCTCGTCGCCCGCCAGCGGCATGGGGTTGTGCCCCCACTCGCCCGCGATCGCGTTGGCGCCTTCGAGCACCCGGCCGCCCACCACGAGGCCGCCGCCCACGCCGGTGCCCAGGATCACGCCGAAGACGCACGCGGCCCCCCGCCCCGCGCCGTCCACGGCCTCCGAGAGCGCGAAGCAGTTGGCGTCGTTGGCGAGCCTCACCTCGCGCCCCAGGCGCGCCTGCAGGTCCTCGCGGAAGGGCCTGCCGATGAGGCAGGTGGAGTTGGCGTTCTTCACCCGCCCCGTGGCGAGCGAGAGGGCGCCGGGCATCGCCACGCCGACCGTGCAGCGCGCGCCGCGCTCCCGCTCGGCGCCGGCCACGAGGGCCCCGATCGTCGCGAGCGTGGCCTCGTAGTCGCCGGCAGGCGTGTCGACGCGCCGGCGCAGGCGCTCCGCGCCGCCTTCGTCGAGGACCGCGATCTCGATCTTGGTGCCGCCGAGGTCGATGCCGATGCGCTCCATGGGTGGCGCGACTATAGCCCAATGTTTCAGGTGAAATGCGCGTCCGTTGCAGCTGAAACCATCGCTGTGAAGCGCGTCACACCCCGCCCGGGGGGGCGCGCCCGATAGTGGGGTCACAACAAGCAGTGAACTACCCCGCAAGCGCGCACTTTAGGCGTCAGCCCGGGCCGGGCCCCCGGTCCGGGCGCGCCGATTTTTCCGAGGATTGCAGCACGACGATGATTCCGCCGCCTCGCGCCCTCGCCTCGATCTCGCTCCGCGCGAAGCTGGTGGCCCTTCTTCTCTTCCTCGAGGCCGCCGGACTCGCCGCCCTCGTCTGGCAGGGACACCTCACCAACATCGGGCGCGCCGAATCGGAGTTCCAGTCCTCGTTCGGGCAGATCCGGCCGCTCGTGAACGCGGCGCTCGCCCCGGCCCTCGCCGGCGACGACGCGCTGCAGATCGTCCAGGTGATCGACGCCGTGCGCGCCGCCCGCGGCATGTCCTACCTCGTGGCGAAGGACGACCAGGGCCGCATCGTGGCCGCCGAAGGGTGGAACGTGGACAAGCCGCTGCCGCCGTTCGACGCCACGCTCGAGAGCGCGCTGGCCGACGGACGGTTCGACGCGGTCATTCCCCTCTCGCTGGGCCAGCGCGGGGTAGGCACGGCCTTCGTGGGCCTGTCGACCGCGCCCTGGCAGGAAGCCATCGTGCGCCAGCGCGACGACGCGATCTTCAAGTCGACCAGCGCCTTCTTCATGTCGCTGCTGCTCTTCCTCGTGGTGGTGAACCCGCTGGCCCGGCGCCTGGCGCGGCTGCGCGAGGCCTCGGCGCGGATCTCGGCCGGCCACTACGAGATCCGCATCCACGAGGAGGACACGGACGACGTGGGCCTGCTCGCGCGCTCCTTCAACGCCATGGCGGGCCAGGTCCAGGCCCGCATGGCCGAGCTGGAGGAAAGCCGCCGGCGCTTCCACAACATCGCCGACTTCACCTACGACGTCGAGCTCTGGTTCGGCCCCACCGGGCGCCTGCTGTGGATCAACAAGTCGGTCGAGCGCCTGACCGGCTTCACACCCGAGGAGTGCCTCGCCGACCGCGAGTTCCCCTTCTCCCGCATCCATCCCGACGACCGCGCGGCCGCCTACGAGCGCAGCGTCGCCTCGCTCGCCGCGAGGTCCACCGGTTCCGACTTCGAGTTCCGGGTGGTGAAGAAGGACGGCACGGCCGAGTGGGTGACGAACTCGTGGCAGCCCATCTACGGCACCGACGGGGAGTTCCTCGGCCTGCGGGCGAGCCTGAACTCGATCCAGGCGCTCAAGGACACGGAGCTGAGCCTGCGAAGCACGCTCGCCCGCCTCGAGGAGGCGGGAGATCTCCAGTCGCGCACCGCCGAGAGCCTGCGCGCGGAGCGCTCGCGCCTGCTGTCGCTGCTTTCCGCGATGAGCTTCGGGGTGGTCTTCGTCGACACCTCGAGCCGCATCATCTACTCCAACCCGGCCTTCGCCGACGTGTGGTCGATCCCGCGCGACGAGTCCCTCCTGGGACTGAACCTCTTCGACGCGCTCGAGCTCGCCGAGGACGTGGTGGCCGACCTGGGCGCCTTCACCACGCGGCTGCCGGAGCTGGTCGCGAGCCGCCACGTCTCGCCGGCCGAGGAGCTCAAGCTCGTCTCGGGACGGATCCTCCGCCTGCGGGTGTGCCCGGTGCAGGACGAGGGCGGGACGAGCCTGGGCGCCGTCCTCATCCACGAGGACATCACCCTCGCGCGCGAGAGCGAGTCGCAGCTCGCCTTCCTCGCCGAGCGCGATCCCCTCACCGGCCTGTACAACCGCCGCCGCTTCGAGCGCGAGCTCGCCGAGCGCATGGAGAACGCCGGACGCGACAAGCAGCGCATGGCGCTGCTCCTCTTCGACCTCGACGAGTTCAAGAGCGTGAACGACCTCTTCGGCCACCGCATGGGCGACGCCGTGCTGCTGCAGGTGGCCGGCGAGATCCGCTCGCAGCTGCGGCGCAACGAGTTCCTCGCGCGCATCGGCGGCGACGAGTTCGCGCTCCTCGTGGGCGACATCGGCGACGAGCAGCTCAAGACGCTCGCCGACCGCCTCATGGCCGTGGTGGGCGCCATGAGCTTCAACCTCGGCGAGGTGAGGCTCTCCCTCACCTCGAGCCTGGGCATCGCCACCTTCCCCGGCCACGCCGGCACGCCGCAGGAGCTCATCGCGCACGCCGACGCCGCCATGTACCAGGCCAAGGACGCGGGCAAGAACACCTGGCGCCTCTACCGCCCCGACCACTCGGCCACCCTGCGCCAGCGCTCGCTCGTCACCTGGAACGACCGCATCCGCAACGCGCTGCGGAACGAGGGGTTCGAGGTGCACCTGCAGGGCATCTTCGAAGTCGCCACGCGCAAGCGCCGCCACAACGAGGCCCTCATCCGRATGAAGGACGGCGACGGCAAGCTCCTGCCCCCCGGCGCCTTCATCGGCTACGCGGAGAAGTCCAACCTCATCATCGACCTCGACCGCTGGGTGATCGCGCACGCGATCGAGCTGCTGGCCGCCGACCCCGCCCTCGAGCCCGTGGCGGTGAACATCTCCGGGCGCTCCATCGACGAGCCCGGGATGCCCGACTTCATCCGCTCGCAGCTCTCCGCGCGCGGCGTGGCGCCGGGGCGGCTGTACGTGGAGGTCACCGAGACGGCGGCCATCCGCGACATGCGCGACGCGCAGCGCTTCATCCTCGACCTGCACGACACGGGCTGCAAGATGTGCCTGGACGACTTCGGCGCCGGCTTCTCCACCTTCGCCTACATCAAGCAGCTGCCGGTGGACATCATCAAGATCGACGGCCTGTTCGTGAGGAATCTCGCGCGCGAGCGCGACAACCAGATCTTCGTGCGCGCCATGCTCGACATCGCGCGCGGCTTCGGCAAGCAGGTGGTCGCCGAGTCCGTCGAGGACGAGCACACCCTCGACATCCTGCGCGGCTACGGCGTGGACATGGCGCAGGGCTGGGTCTTCGAGCAGCCCTTCCCCGTCGTCCGGCCGCGCAGCGCCTCCCCGGTGGACACCGCGACCTTCGCGCCGCGCCCCGATCTCGTCGACCGCCGCCGCGTCCCGCGCTGACCCCCCCGATCGCTTCGTTCCGGCCCTGGCCCGGCGCGGCCATGGTATACGCAGAGCGCATATTTAAATCCTGAGTAACTGGATTTATGATGCACACACTGCGTATACCAAAGGACGGCCATGAAAGACCAGCAATCCACCCTGCGGGAAACCATGAAGCGCCAGGGCCTCACCCGCGACGCCTTCGCCGAGCACCTGGGGGTCTCCCGCCGCGCCCTCGATTCCTGGCTGCTGCCGGCCACTTCCGGCGAGTTCCGCCGCATGCCCGGCGTGGTGGCCAAGCTCGTGGGCGGGATGCCGGCGGGGACGGAGCCGCGCGCCGCCGGGGAGCTGCGGCTGCGCTTCACCCGCAAGGGCAAGCCGCACCTGCTCTCGGTGGACCAGTTCGACCGCGACACGGTGGAGGAGCTGCTGCAGGTGGCCGAGGCGATGGAGCCCATCGCGCGCCGGCGCAAGGTGACGCGCGTGCTGGAAGGCGCGGTGCTCGCCAACCTCTTCTTCGAGCCCAGCACGCGCACGCGCGTGAGCTTCGGGGCCGCCTTCTGCCGCCTGGGCGGCTCGGTGTGCGACACCACCGGCTTCACCTTCTCCTCGATGGTGAAGGGCGAGTCGATCGCCGACACGAGCCGCGTGGTGAGCGGCTACGTGGACGCGATCGTGGTCCGCCATCCCGACAAGGGATCGGTGGCCGAGTTCGCGCGCCACACGCACCTGCCGGTCATCAACGGGGGTGACGGCACCGGCGAGCATCCCACGCAGGCCCTCCTCGACCTCTACACGATCCGGCGCGAGTTCGAGCGCCTGGGCAAGACGATCGACGGCGCCACGGTGGCGATGGTGGGCGACCTGCGGCACGGGCGCACCGTGCACTCGCTCATCCGGCTGCTCTCGCTCTTCAAGCGCATCAACTTCCGGTTGGTGGCGCCGCGCTCCCTGGAGATGCCGCCGGAGCTGGTCGAGGCCGCCAAGGCCGCGGGCCACAAGGTCGTGCAGGTCGCGACGCTGGCCGAGGGGCTGCGCGACGTCGACGTGCTCTACGCCACGCGCATCCAGAAGGAGCGCATGTCGGGCGAAGCCCTGGAGGCCTACCCCGCCGACTTCCGCATCGACCGCCGGGTGCTCGGCTCGCTGTGCCGCCCGGACACGGTGGTGATGCACCCGCTTCCGCGCGACGGCACGCCGGGTGCCAACGACCTTTCCACCGACCTGGACGCGGACCCGCGGCTGGCGATCTTCCGGCAGACGGACAACGGCATCCCGGTGCGCATGGCCATCTTCGCCGTGCTGCTGGGGGTGGAGCACCTGGTGGCGCGCGACCTGCGCGACGCGCCGTGGATCGCGCCCGCCCGCCTCGGCCCCGGCGACGCCCCCTTCCACCGCCTCGCCTGAAGACGGGGACGGGTCCCGTACCCGTCTCCTATTTCGGGGGATGGTCGCGGGAGGGACGGCGGTAGAGCCAGATGGCCATGGCGACGCCGAAGACCGCGAGCGCGACCTTGAGCCAGACCGGCTTCACGAAGAAGGTGATGGAGGCCGCGAGCGTGGCCGACATGAGCACGATCGCCCAGATCTTCGTGCGGTAGGGAATCGCGCGGTGGCGCTCCCACTCGGAGACGATGGGGCCGAAGGTCCTGTGGTGCAGGAGCCAGCGGTGGAAGCGCGGCGAGGAGCGCGCGAAGCACGCGGCGGCGAGCAGGACGAAGGGCGTGGTCGGCAGCACCGGCAGGACCACGCCCGCGATGCCCAGGCCCAGCGCGATGAATCCGCAGGCGAGGAAGAGCATGCGCACCGAGGGCGAATCGTGCGGCTTCGGGTGGCGCCGCGGGGACGGGCTAGAATGCGCCCCATGGAAAGGCTCATCGTCGCGACGATCGCGATCGGCCTCGTCGTCGACGCCCGCGGCGGCCCCTGGGGCCAGCTCGCCGTGAGCGTGGCCGCGTGGGCCCTCCTCGCCCGGCTGTGGCTCGTTTCCCATCCCTCGCAACGTCCCGCCCTCCTCGCCTGCCTCGTCTACGCCACCGCCGGCGAGGTCTTCCTCTCGCTGGCGTGGGGTTTGTACGACTACCGCCTCGGCAACATCCCGCTTTTCGTGCCGCCGGGACACGTGCTGCTCTTCACCCTCGGGGTGCGCCTCGCCGCGCGCCTGAAGGACGGCGCCGAGTGGTGGATCGCCGCCGCGGCGCTTCCCGTGGTGGCCGCCCTGGCGCTCTCCGGCCGCGACACCCTGGGGCCGTTCCTCTACGCGCTCTTCCTCGCGTGCATGGCGCTGTCGGCCTCGCGCAAGCTCTACGCCACGATGCTGGTGCTCTCGCTCGCGATGGAGCTGTGGGGCACCTGGCTCGGCAACTGGACCTGGCGCCACGAGGTGCCGTGGACCGACCTCGTCACCGCCAACCCGCCGCTCGCCGCCGGCGCCTTCTACGCCGCCCTGGACCTGCTCGTGGTGAGCACCGTGGCGGCGTGGCGCCGTCAGTCCCCGGCGAGCCCCATCCTCACGCCCAGCACGGCCTCGCACCAGGCCGCGACCTGCAGCGCGCGCTCGTCCTCGCGGTAGCGCCCCACGACCTGCAGGCCCAGCGGCAGGCCGCGCGGCCCGCGCCCCGAGGGCATGGTGATGGCCGGCAGCCCGGACATCGTCCACAGCGAGCAGAAGACGGCGTCGCCCGTGTTGCCGAGCCCCGCCGGCGCTTCTCCGACGGCCGGGATCGTGACGATCGCGTCGCAGCCGTCGTAGAGCCCGTCGAGCCAGCGGCGGTACTCGTCGCGGCGGGCGAGGTTCTTCGCGTGCTGCTCGGGAGTGATGCGCTTGCCGCGGTCCAGGAGCTCCGTGAGCGGCGGCGACATCTGCAGGCGGTGGCGCGACTCGAGCGAGGCGAAGCCGCGCGCGGCGTCGTAGTCCATGATGGCCCCCACGACGTTCCACGCCTCGTTGAAGGCCGGCGGCAGCGGCACCTCGCGCACCAGCGCCCCCGCGTCCTTGAGGTTCGCGACCGACTCGGTGAAGTTGGCCTGCTGCGCGGCGGAGGCGAGCGACCATTTCGGGGTCTTCACCACCGCCAGGCGCGGGGCGTGACCCAGGGAGCCGAGCGGCACCGAGAGCGAGCGCATGCCCGCACGGATCCCGGTGGCCTCGTCGCGCGGGTCGATCCCCATGAGGCAGGCGCCGAACCAGGCCGCGTCCTCCACCGAGCGGGCGAAGACGCCCACGTGGTCCAGCGTCTTGCTGAAGGGGAACACGCCGTCGCGCGAGATGGCCCCGAAGCTCGGCTTGTAGCCCACCACCCCGCAGAAGGCCGCGGGCCGGATGACCGAGCCCAGCGTCTGCGTGCCGATGGCCACGGGGACGAAGCCGGCCGCCACCGCCGCGGCGGAGCCGCTGGAGGAGCCGCCGGGCGTGTTCGCGAGGTTCCAGGGGTTGTGCGTCTTGCCGGGGTGGCGGAAGGCGAACTCGGTGGTGACCGTCTTGGCCATCACGATGCCGCCCAGCGCCTCCAGGCGGCGCACCAGCCCGGCCGAGCGCCCCGGCACGTGGTTGGCGAAGATGCGCGAGCCCATGCGGGTGGGGATGCCGCGCGTGGCGATGATGTCCTTCACCCCCACGGGCACCCCGAATAGCGGAAGGTCCTTGAGGATGCCGCCGGATCGCTCCTCCGCCTCGGCCATGGCGCGGGCGGGCTCGAACCATTCGAAGGCCTGGATGCGGGGCTCGAGGGCGGCGATGCGCTCGTTGAGGGCCTGGACGTAGTCCTGGACCGTGAGCCGGGCCTCGCGGTAGGCGGCGTGGAGGGCTCTCAGGCCCAGGGCATGGGGTTGCATCCCGCCATTTTGCCGGGGGATTGCCCTGCGGCCAACCCGCCCGTTCAGGCCAGGGCCTGGCGCAGGGCGTCGATCCCGGCCTGGGCGACGATCTCGTCGTCGCTCGCCTTGACCCCGGAAACCCCGATCCCGCCCACGAGCTGGCCGTCGATCTCGATGGGCAGCCCCCCCTGCAGCGCCACCGGGTCGCCCCCGGCGGAGAGGAAGGAGAAGCGCCCGTCGTTGATCATCTGCTCCAGGATCCGGGTGGGCCGCTTGTAGGCGACCGCCGAGCGCGCCTTGCCCATGGCCGTGGGCACGCTCGAGGACTGGGTGCCGTCGATGCGGTGCACCAGGAGCGCGTGCCCGCCGTCGTCGGCCACCGCGATGACCACCTTCCAGCCGTTCTCGGCGGCCTTGGCCTCGGCGGCGGCCGCCATGAGCCTGGCGGCCTCCAGCGTCAGGGACTTCTTGGAGGGTAGGACGAGTGGCATGCGGGCTCCCGGAGGGTCAGGCGCCCGATGATACCTCCGCGACCGGGGCCGGGCGCTCCGCCCCGTGGCCCTCCTCGAGGGCGGCGCGGCGATCGCCGAAGCGCTCCACGGAATCGAGGATCTCCTCGCAGAGCACGAGGAGCTCGCGCCCGAGGGCCGTGGGATGCATGCGCCGGCCCTGGGACTCGAGCACGGGGCCTCCCACCGTCTCGGAGAGCTTGCGCACGAGGCAGGAGACGGTCGGCTGGGCGAGCGAGAGCTCGCGCGCGGCGAGCGTCACGCTGCCGTGGCGAACGCACGCCTCGAAGGCGACGAGCTGGGGGAAGAAACCGTGGCGGAAGTAGCGTCGGTGGCGGCTGCGGGTCATGTCTTTCGTTCTCCTGGAAAGTGAAACGGCCTTTGCCCCGGTCGGGACAAAGGCCGTGAA
>PQAI01000103.1 GCA_003105245.1 Betaproteobacteria bacterium
GAGCTCGTCGCGAGGCTGGCGCTCCTGCAACGCGAGTACTCGACCGCCACGCTTCGCGCCGTGGCCTGCCCCGCGCCCGAGGCGCCGGCCAACGCGCAGGCGGCGAAGAAGGCGGGCGCGTCCTAGGGACGCTCGAAGCGGATGTCGCCGTACCAGGCGACGGTGTGCGCGCCCGTGTTGTCGGAGTCGCTCATGACGCCCACCGCGCGGATGCGCGGCGGCTCCTCGCCGAACGCGCGCCGGTAGTCCTCGAGCACGTTGGCGCGCTCCTCGTGCCAGGCCCCGAGGTCGTTCGCGCCGCTGCCGGCCACGATCATCTTGATGCGCGACGTGAAGTGGTGCGGGATCAGCGCGCCCTCCGGCAGGCGGTTCTCCCAGATGTACATGAGCGTCGCATACGGCAGGTCGTTGCCGCTCGTGGCCTTCACCAGGTCGAAGTTGGTCTTCTCCTCGTCCGGCAGCTTCTCGCGCCCGCCCTCGAAGACCACGATCACGCGCGCGGGCGAGTCCTCCACGTGGGAGAGCGTGTTGTCGGCCTCGGGGTTGAGCGCGGGCACCTTCCATTTCCACACGAGCCAGGGGTACTCGCGCGGATCGACGAGGGTGTCGAAGTGCAGCCCGGAGGCGGAAGCGTCGGCCGTCGCGCGCAGCGCCACCTTGCCCTCGTCCACCGCGAGCCGGTAGTCCGTGGGCTTCTTGAAGCGCGTCAGGCGATACGGCTTCCATCCCGGCGGCAGGGACTCGAGCGAGGACGCGGACGAAAAGGGCGTCGGCTGCGTCGAGGTCGCGGCAACCGGAGCGGGCGCCGGCACGCTCGCGCAGGCGCCAGCCATCAACGCGGAAAGCAGGATCGTGTGCGCCGGGCGGATCACGTTATCGGTTATTCTCGCCGCGAAGGACGCGGCCCCTGCAAGTCTAGCCGCGTTTCGCCCCGCCCGCCGCACCGAAGGAGCCGCGATTCCATGAGCCCGACCGGCCGCCTCACCCTCCTCGCCCTCGCCGCCGCCCTCGCCGCGGGCTGCGCCGCCTTCGATCCCTACAACCTGGTCTCGCGCCAGCCGGCCTCGCCGGGAACGCCGTCCACGAGTCCCGTGCCGCCGCCGGCCAATGCGGGGCTGGGCGAGGCCGGCCGCCGCGCCGCCCTCGATTTCGTCTGGACCACCGTGAACGAGCGCTACTACGACCCGAAGCTCAACGGCGTGGACTGGGCCACGGCGCGCGCGCGCTGGGAGCCGAAGGCGCTGGCCGCGGCGAGCGACGACGAGTTCTGGGACCTCCTCGACCGCATGACGGGCGAGATGCGCGACGCCCACACGCGCGTGGAATCGCCGCAGCGCGCCGAGCAGATCGCGCGCCACGAGTCCATCACGCCGGGCTTCTCCTTCGCGCCCCTCGAGGGGAGGCTCGTGGTGACCTCCGTGAGCCGCGACTCCGACGCGTGGTGGGCGGGCGTTCGTCCCGGGATGGCGCTCGCCGGGATCGGCGGCGAGCCGGCGCAGGCCGCCTATGCGAAGGCGCTCGCGCATTCGCGCGAGAGCTCGACGGCCTACGCGCGGCACCGCGCGGCGCTACGACGCCTGCTCGGCGGCGACGAGGGCAAGCCGCTCGCCTTCGCCTTCACGAGAACCGACGGCACGAGCCTCGCCGTCACCCTCGAGCGCAAGCGCGTGGCGAGCCCGCCGCGGGTGGCCAAGCGCAAGCTCGCCTCCGGCATCGGCTACATCCGCCTCACGGCCTGGTCGCAGAACCTGCAAGGGGAAATGGTCTCCGCCATCGAGTCGCTCAAGGACGCGCCGGGCCTCGTGATCGACCTGCGCGACAATCCCGGCGGCTCGGCGCTCATGGTGCGAAACGTCGCCGCGCGCCTCTTCCCCAAGGGCGAGAAGGTCGAGTACGGCCGCACCCTCACCCGCCAGGGAAAGCCCATCACCATCGCCTTCGACCTGGTCGAGCTGATCAAGATCAAGCAGGAGCTCGAGGGCACCGGCACCTACGCCGGCCCGGTCGCGGTGCTGGTGAACGCGGGAAGCGGCAGCGGGAGCGAGCTCTTCTCGGGGCTCCTCAAGACGAAGGGGCGCGCGACCATCGTCGGGCAAACGACCTGCGGCTGCCTGCTGGGCTACATGGGCTACGCGGCGGTGCCCGGCGGCGGGATGCTCGCCTACAGCGAGATGGGATTCGTCTTTTCCGACGGCASGAGGATCGAGGGAGARGGTCTCGCGCCCGACGTGGCCGTCGCGCTCACCGCGGCCGACCTCGCCGTGGAGCGCGACCGCGCGCTGGAGTCCGCCGAGGCGCTGCTGCGCGCGAAGGCGCCTCAGCGCTTGACCGACTTGAGGAACTCCGGCGAAGCCACGGCGGCGGCGATGGCGTTGCCCCAGGCGCGGTAGCCCTCGCCGGTGAAGTGCTGCCCGTCCACCGTCGCCCACTCGCCCTGGCGGGACATCTTCTGCGAGTCGAGGTAGGCGCAGGGCGCGACGATCTCGGCGAGGTAGGCCGACATCTCCGCGGTGCGCGCGAAGGTCTTGCCGAACTTGCCGCCCTCCGCTCCCCACGGCGGGCCCACCCAGGCGCAGGCCGCCCCGCTTTCCTTGATGTTCTTCGTGAGGGCGGTCACCTGGTGCCAGATCCAGGTGCGCGAGAGCGAGGGCTGGTCGTAGGCTGCCATCGTGTCGCCCATCACCACCACCACGATCTGCGGCTTGTACTTGCCGTAGAGCGTGTCGTAGGGCGTGGTCTTGGCCACCGAGGTGGCCAGCACCTTCACCTCGCCGCCGCTCTCSCGGATGGCGCCKCCGCASGGCGATCGCTTGGTGCGCGTCCAGTCGCCGGCGGCCACGCCGCAGGCGCCGTAGGAATGGACCGTCGCGCCCTGCTTCGCCAGGGCGTCGTGCAGGGTMGTGATGAGGTATCCCGGCGTGGCGAGGTGGCTGTCGCCGATSACGAGGACGGTRAGGCCGGCTAGCAGGAGGYTCATGGCGTTCCCCSGGCGGGAGCGGAAGGCGCCGATTYTGACACGACTTCGGCGCGCGTTGCGGCGCGGCCCGCTGCCGGGGGGATCACGCGCCAGAACGCGGGCTTGGGCTCGAGGTCGGCGTCGAAGAGCAGCGGGCGGTCGCCGCGGCCGGCGCGCGTGCCGCGGTCGAGCCAGGTGCGCCCGTCCGAAAGGCCCCAGAAGGTCACCGAGGAGATCTCGCGCCGCGAGCGGAAGACGCGGAAGAGCTCGGCGTAGCGCTCGGCCTGCAGGGCGGCGAGCTGCGCGTCGCTGCCGGGATGGCGGACGACGCCGACGACGAGGCTCATGTCCATTTCCGTGACCTGGCTCTCGAGCCCCAGCGGGGCGAACTCGGCGAAGGCCTCCTCGACCTCGGYGATCTTCGGCTCGACGAGGTCGACGTGCATCTGGTGGCCGATGCCGTGCACGGGMACGCCGCGSGCGAGMAKSCCGCGSACCACCKCGAKSAGGCAGCGRCGCTTGGCCGGCTGCGTGGTRTGGAAGTCGTTGATGAAGAGCCGCGCCGCCGGGTCGGCCTCGTGCGCCGCGCGGAACGCGACGTCGAGATAGTCGTGGCCGGTGACCTCGAGCCACTTGTCGGCGCGCAGGCACCCTTCTCGCGAGGCGTCGATCACCTCGTTCACCACGTCCCAGGATTGCACGCGCCCACGGTAGCGCCCCACCACCTCGTGGACGTGCCGGCGCAGCCGCTCCAGCACGCGCTCCTTCGAGGCCGCGCGACCGTCGGCCTCCTGCCACATCCAGGCCGGCGTCTCCTCGTGCCAGACAAGCGTGTGGCCGCGCAAGCGCATCCCGTGCCGCGCCGCGAAATCGACGATGCGGTCGGCGCGCGCGAAGTCGAAGCGCCCTTCCTGCGGCTGCAGCGCCGGCGGCTTCATGGCGTTCTCCGCCACGAGGCTGTTGAACTGCCACGCGACGAAGCGGCCTTCGAGTCCCTCGAGGTGGCCCGGTTCCACCGCCACGCCCACCGCGAACTGCCCCTGGAAAGACTTCGCGAGCGAGGGATGGCGCTCGGGCGCGCGCTCCACCGGCGCGCATGCGGCGGCGAGCGCGGCGAGCAGGTAGAGGGCGGCGCGGTGCGCTCTCACGGCGCCTTGCCTCCCGGCGCGCCCAGCGCCTCCAGCCACTGCCGCTCGGCGGGTTTCACGGGAATGCCCAGGACGCGCTCGGGAACCTCCCACACCACGACGCGCGGCGGCGCCTCGCGCAGGGTCGCGCCCTCGAGGTAGGCGCGCATCGAGCCGTCGAAGTCCCCGCCTTCCCGGGAGACGTTGGCGACCGGCTCGCCGAGCTGCCACGCGAGGTACGCCGCGAAGCTCGCGCTGCGCGAGAAGGACGAGCCCGCGAGCGCCACCTTCGGTAGTCCCGCCTCGCCGAAGAGGTCGTCGCTCGCCGCCGCCGGCGCGGGCACCGCGGAGCGCTCGACCCACTCCGCCCCGGGACCGAGCGGCTCGGGCAGCCAGTCGATCCCCGCCACGCGCACCAGGTCGCCCGGGCGCCGCACGCGTTCGGAAGGCAATGCCTGCGAGGGCGGCGGCGACGAGGCGAGGCCGCGGGAGCGCAGCTCGCGCGCGATCTCCCCGGCCGCGGCCCTCGCCCCCGCCTCGTTCCAGTGCGAGTCCGTGCGGTAGTAACGCTCTCCGGGAACRCGCTCCAGCGTCGCCGYGAGGTCGAGCGCCGTGACGCCGGCCTCGTCCAGCGCGCGCCTCCACGCCGAGATGCGACCGTCGAAGGAGGGCGGGCGCCGCAGCCCGCACAGGTGCTCCCGCTCGACGCGGCTCTTGTCCGGGACCACGACGACGAGGAGCCGGGCGCCGCGCGCCTCCAGGCGCCGCGCCGCGAGGCCGGCCATGCGCGCGCGAAGCCGCGCCGCGCCCGCGGGATCGGGATGGACCTCGAGCTCGTCCTTGAGGAAGAGCCATCCCGGACAGCCRCCGCGCACTCTCGTTCCGAAGTCGCCCAGCAGCAGCCAGGAGACGCCGCGCTCGGCGCGCTCCAGCCCCGCGCGCGCGACGAAGCGCTCGTTCACGATGCGCGAGACCTGCGCGCCCGAYTCGCCGCTCGCGATGCGCGAGGGCTCGCCSGCGMGCGCCCAGTCGCCCTCCGGCGCGTTCGCGAGCGAGACCAGGCCGGCCACGAGCCCGAGCGCCAGCGCCAGCGCGAAGGCCACGGCCGTGGCGCGGRCGGCGGTGGAGGCGGCGGGAACGGTGGGTGGCGCGTCCATCAGAACTGGAAGTACAGGAAGGGAATGGACTTCTGCCCGGCCAGCACCGCGACGGCATAGCCGAACACCGGGAAGGGCCAGAACGCGCGCCAGGCGGCGAAGCGCGGGCCCGTGGCGAGGCGGGCGAGCGGCGTGGCCGGCACGAGCACGCAGGCGAGGCCCAGGCCGAGCGCGGCCCAGGTGACCGGCCGCAGCGCGAGCGCCACGGCGTCCCCCATCGCGATGCCGTGCGCGCCGAACTGGCCCTGCCACATGCGCACGGCGGCGGCGAACCCCTCGGCGCGGAACACCGTCCAGGCGAGCAGTACGACCAGCAGCGTAAGTGCACGCGCGGCCAGCGCCGGCATCGCCAGCCCCGCGCCCGACCAGGCGCGCGCGATCGCGAGCGCGGCGCCGTGGATGAGGCCCCAGGCGAGGAAGTTCCAGGAGTCGCCGCCGTGCCACATGCCGCCGATGGCCATCGTGGCCACGAGGTTCGCGTAGGTGCGCCACTCGCCGAGGCGGTTGCCGCCGAGCGGGATGTAGAGGTAGTCGCGCAGCCACGACGAGAGCGTCATGTGCCAGCGCCGCCAGAAGTCCTGGATGGTGGCGGCGAGATAGGGATGGTTGAAGTTCTCCTCGAAGCGGAAGCCGAGCATGAGGCCCAGGCCGATGGCCATGGCGCTGTAGCCGGCGAAGTCGAAGAAGAGCTGCAGCGCGTAGGCGCCGCAGCCGATCCAGGCATCGGCGAGCGAGGGCGCGGCCTGGCCGAAGACGAGCGCCACCAGCGGGGCGAGCGGGTCGGCGACGAGCACCTTCATCGAGAAGCCGAGCATGAAGCGCCGCGCGCCCTCGGCGAAGTCCGCCACCCGGAACGAGCGCTCCACGAGCTCGCGGTGGATGACGCGGTAGCGCACGATCGGGCCCGCGATGAGGTGCGGGAACATCGCCATGTAGGCCGAGAAGGCCACCAGCCCGCGCTGCGCCGGCACCACGCCGCGGCGCACGTCGACGACGTAGGAGATCGCGTGCAGCACGGTGAAGGAGAGCGCGATCGGCAGCAGCACCGGCTCCCAGGCGATGAGCGGCGCGCGCCCATCGGAAAAGACGTCGTTGAGCGAACGCACGACGACATTCGTGTACTTGTACCAGACGAGGCTCGCGACGTTGGCCGCGATCGCCGCCGCCATGAGGCGGGTGCGCGTTCGCTCCGAGGGCGCGCTCTCGATCGCGATGGCCGCGGCCCAGGCCACGAGGGTGAGCGCGACGATGAGGAGCAGGAACTTCGGGCTCCACCACGCGTAGAAGAGCCAGCTCCCGGCGAGGAGCGTCGCGTTTCGCCAGCCCCGGGGCGTGGCGAAGTAGAGCGCGAGGAAGGCCGGCAGGAAGAGCGTCAGGAACTCGAGCGACGCGAAGACCATGCGCCGGCTACGAGGTGGCGTCGCGCACGAAAAGGGCCTGCGCCGGGCCCGCGAGCGGCAGCAGGAAGACGCTGTAGCGTTCGCCCGCCTCGAGCTGCGACAGGTCGACGCTCCCCGCGGGCTTGCCGTCGCACTGCAGCCGGACCGCGAGCTTCACCGGGTTCACCTGGCGGCGCCCCACGGCGAAGGGCGCCACGCCTTCCACGATGCGCGCGTCCTGCGATCCCCCCGACATCGAGGCCGCCGCGCAGCGCGCGTCGAGGTTGGAAAGCGAGAGCGACACGCGCGCGGCCGAATAGTCCGTCGGGGACTCGCGCACGATGCGCGTCTCGAAGCCGCCGCCCGCCTTCGCGACCACGGCCACGGTGACGTACTCGCCGGGCTTGGCGACGACCACCGCGGGGATCTTCGCCGCGCCGAGCTGGACGCTCGCCTCGAGCTTCTTCCCCGCGATGGCGGGGTAGTACTTCGACACCCGCGCGGCCCCCGCCGTGCCCAGCGCGACGGCGGCCCCCGAGGCGGCGCGCACCGTGGCCGCCTGCCCGGTGGCGTTGAGGAAGCGCACGAAGGACGAGTCCTGCGCGGGACCCGTCTCGTAGAGCGGGGGCTCCGCGCGCGCGGCCACGCTCGCCGCGAGGGCGGCGGCTGCGACGGCGGCGGCGAGCGTCTTCATGGCGCAAGAGTGTATCTTCTATGCCTTCGCGTCCCAACCGCCGCCCGGGCCCGCCCATCGCCACCCTCCCGTCCCCCCTCAACCCCGGTGTCCGCCGGCGCGAGGTCTTCGCGTGGGCGATGTACGACTTCGCCAACTCCGGCTACACCACGGTCGTCCTCACGGCCGTCTTCAACGCCTATTTCGTCTCTACGGTCGCAGGCAACGCGCCGTGGGCGACCTTCGCGTGGACGGTGGCGCTGGGCGCCTCCTACGCCGTGGTGATGGCCGCCGGCCCCGTGGTCGGCGCGTGGGCCGACGCGCACGCGTCCAAGAAGCGGGCCCTGGCGGCGAGCACCGTGCTCTGCGTGGCCGGCACCGCGCTCCTCGCGGGCGCCGGTCCCGGCGACGTCGGCTGGGCCATCGCCTTCATCGTCGTCTCCAACGTCGCCTATTCCCTGGGCGAGAACCTCACCGCGGCGTTCCTGCCGGAGCTCGCCCGGCCGCAGAGCGTGGGGAAGGTGTCGGGGTGGGGGTGGAGCCTGGGCTATTTCGGCGGGATCCTCTCGCTGGGCCTGTGCCTCGCGTGGGTGCTGGGCGCGCCCGGGCGAGGCTCCACCACGGCGCAGGCCGTGCCGGGGACGATGCTTATTACGGCGACCGTTTTCGCGCTGGCCTCGCTCCCCACCTTCCTGCTGCTTCGCGAGCGCGCCGTGCCCGTGCCCCCGACGCAGGACCAGTCGCACGCGCTTGCCCGCCTGGCGAGGACCGCGCGCGAGACGGCCAACTACCGCGACCTGCTCGCCGTGTTCGCCTGCGGCACTTTCTACCAGGCCGGCGTGGCCACGGTGATCGCGCTGGCCGCGATCTACGCCGAGCAGGTGATGGGGTTCCAGACGAAGGACACGATCCTGCTCGTCCTCGCGGTCAACGTGACCGCCGCCATCGGCGCCTTCGCCTTCGGCTACGCCCAGGACCGCCTCGGCAAGGTGCGCGCGCTGCGCGTGACCCTCTTCGCCTGGCTCGCCATGATCCTGGTGGCCTGGGCGGCGACCACGCCCGCGATGTTCTGGGTGGCGGCCAACCTCGCGGGGCTCGCGATGGGCTCCTCGCAGTCGGCCGGGCGGGCGCTGGTGTCCTACTTCTCGCCGCCCGAGCGAAGCGCCGAGTTCTTCGGCATGTGGGGGGTGGCCACGCGGCTCGCCTCGATCCTCGGCCCCGTCACCTACGGGGCCGTGACCTGGATCACCGGCGGCAACCACCGGCTCGCGATCCTCGCCACTGGCGTATTCTTCGTCGTGGCGATCGCCTTCCTCGCCGCGGTGGACGAGCGCCGCGGGCACGCCGCCGCCTACCCACCGACCGAGCCATGAAATTTCCCGCCCTCTTCCTCTCCCACGGCGCGCCCACCCTCGCGATGGCCAACAACGCCTTCACGCACTCCTGGGCGGAGATCGCCGTCGTCCTCGGCCGGCCCGAGTCCATCCTCGTCGTCTCCGCCCACTGGGACACGCCCTTCCCCGCCGTCACGGCCGCGAAGCGCCTGGAGACGATCCACGACTTCGGCGGCTTCCCGGAGGCCCTCTACCGCATGCGCTACGAGCCGCCGGGCGCGCCCGTGCTCGCCACGCGCGCGGGCGAGCTGCTCGCCGCCATCGGGCAGGCGCCCGCCGTCGACCCSGACCGCGGCATCGACCACGGCGGCTGGGTGCCGCTGCGCTGGATGTATCCGGAYGCCGACATCCCCGTGACGCAGCTCTCGATCCAGTCGGAGCTGGGTGCCCGCCACCACCTGGAGATCGGGCGCGCGCTCGCCCCGCTTCGCGACGAGGGCGTGCTGGTGATCGGCTCCGGGGGCATCGTGCACAACCTGGGCGAACTCGACTGGGAGCCCGGGGAAAGGGCCCCCATGCCCTGGGCCGCGGCCTTCGCCGAGTGGATGGCGGACAAGACCGCGCAGGGCGCCGACGACGAGCTGGCCGACTACCGCAAGCTTGCCCCGAACGCCGAACGCGCGCACCCGACGGAGGACCACCTGGTGCCCTTCTTCGTGGCGCTGGGCGCGGGCGGGGCCCCGGCGCGCCGCATGAACCTCGGATTCGACATGGGCTCGCTCGGCATGGACTGCTACGCCTTCGGCGGCTGACCCCCGCCCGGGCGCGCGCAACTCCTGCGCGGGATCAACTCCGGCCCCGCGGCCGGATGCTAGCTTGGACCGGTGGTCCGCATCCTCGTCCTTTCCGCAGCGCTCCTCGCCGTCGCGGGCGGTTGCGCCGTCACCAGCCACGAGACCGGGTCGAAGGACATGCTCTTCGACCGCGAGGGCGTGGACATCGTCACCACGAGCTCGGCCCGGCAGATGGTCATGATCAAGGATCCCGGGTCCGTGGAACGCTATTGCCGCGGGCCGGAGCCCGACGCCTCGCTCGCGACGAGCGGCGGCCTCACCCTCGCCGTCCCGCTCGGCATGGGATCGCAGTCCGTCGGCAGCCGCCGGCAGGAGCAGATCCAGTCCCTGGGCGGCCGCAATCCCGCCGTGCTGATCACCCGCGAGCTCCTCTACCGCGCCTGCGAGCTGTCGATGAACCTCAACGCGGACGCCGAGAAGACGCTCGCGATATACCGCGAGTTCCTSGCGATCGCGAAGGAGATCGCGGCCACGCAGACGCAGGCGGGAACGGAGCCGTCGCCCGCGAAGGACGACGACGCCTCTCTCGACGAAGGCGCCGACTCCGCCAAGGCCGACGCGGACAGCGACGACGAGGCGGRCGACAAGGACGCCGACAAGGGCGGGCGCAACGGGAAGGACAAGGAAAAGAGCAAGGGCAAGGAGCCGGGGAAGAAGAAGAAATGAACCGTCGCCCGCGGGGCCGTCGGCGGCCCCGGCGCCGGCAATCCTCGCAGCCGACAAACCAACCAGGGAAAGAGAACATGAAACGCATCGCCAAGCCCCTCGCCATCGCCGTCTCCGCGGTCGCCTTCTCGCTCGTCTCGCTGTCCATGCCGGCGCAGGCCATGTCCGTCGGGCACGCCGAGAAGATCCTCCTGCACTGGGTCAAGAAGGACGCGAAGAAGGTGGAGAAGATCAGCAAGCCGGTGGCCGACGCCGCCAAGGGCGGCGAGAAGGCCATCGCCGACTACTGCAAGGCCCACACCGAGAAGTGCATCGACGTCGCCCTCGAGCTGGCGGCGCTGTCGCTCGTCTGACGCATCCGCGCTTCCCCCAGGCCGGGACCGGCCCGCGATGGCCGGGCCCGGCATTTGCGTCCGGCAGGCCAAAAGCCCGATGATTGGGGGCATGGCCGCCCCGCCTTCCCCCGCCACGCCGAAGAAGCGCACCCTCTACGACATCCTCGGCGTGGAGCGGGATGCCAATGCCATCGACATCGGCATCGCCTACAAGGCCCGTATCGAGGCCCTGAACCGCAACCCGGGCGCCGATCCCAACGAGGTGAACCTCGTGCACGAGGCCTACCACGTCCTGTGCATGCCCAACGAGCGGGCGGCCTACGACGCGAAGCTCATCTCGATGGCGGAGAAGGCCGCCGCGAAGGAGTCCGCCCAGAGCCCCGACCTCGTGCTCGAGCCGGAGGAAGAGGAGAAGCCGCCGGCCTGGAAGAACAAGTACGTGCTCACGGGGGGCGCGCTCCTGGTCGCCCTGCTCGCGTTCTGGGCGATGCGCTCGCCCCCGAAGCCGGAGCCGCGAATCGTCGCCCAGCGCGAACTGCGCCCGCCCTCCGAGGCGCGCGTGGCCGCGCCCGCCGCGGCCCCCGAGCCCGCGGCGCTCGTGGCGAAGAGCGCCGAGGAGCTCTTCACGACCCTCTCGCGCAGCACCGCGCGCATCACCGTGCACGACATCTCCGGCCGCGCCGTGGGCCTGGGCAGCGGCGTCGTGACGGGAATCGGCACCGTGGTCACCAACTGCCACGTGGCCACCGCCGGCGGCTCGCTCACCGTGAAGGTGGGCGCCGAGCAGTTCTCGGCGAGCGTCGAGGTGGCCGACGAGGAATACGACCTGTGCCGGCTGTCGGTCTCCGGGCTCACGGCGCCGGCCGTGACCATCGGCTCGGCCGAGTCCCTCAAGACCGGCCAGAAGGTCTACGCCATCGGCTCCCCGCAGGGACTCGAGCTCACGATCAGCGACGGCATCGTCTCGGGCATGCGCGACCTGCCGCAGGGCCGCGTCATCCAGACCACGGCGCCGATCTCGCCCGGCTCCTCGGGCGGGCCGCTCTTCGACGCCTACGGCAGGCTGGTGGGCATCATGACCTTCCAGCACCGCTCCGGGCAGAACCTCAACTTCGCCGTGCCCGCGGACTGGATCGCCAACATCCGCTCGCGCAGCGCCACCAACCCGCTCACCGAGGCGATGCAGAGGTCSATGGCGCCGAACTAGCCATGGCCACGCCCTCGGCCGACGCGGCCCTGCAGCTCGCGCGTTCCCGGTTCCCCGTGCTKGCYGGGCTTTCCGGGGAGCTCGCCGCGCGCTTCGTGGCGGAGTGCCGCGTGATGAAGGTRGCGCGCGGGACACGGCTCTTCGACGAGCGCAGCCCCTGCGGCGCGTTCCCGCTGCTCATCGAGGGCCGCGTGAAGGTGGCCAAGCTCTCTCCCTCGGGGCGCGAGATCGTGCTCTACCGGGTCGACCCCGGCCAGAGCTGCCTGCTCACCTCCAGCTGCCTGCTCGCGCGCCGCGACTACGCGGCCACGGGCATCGCCGAGGCCGAGACCACCCTGGTCGCCATCCCGCGCGAACTTTTCGACGCGCTCATGGCCGGGGACGGCGCCTTCCGGGACTACGTGCACGCGCTATTCGCCGACCGCATCGGCGAGCTCATGGCGCTCGTCGAGGAAGTCGCCTTCCGCCGCCTGGACCAGCGACTCGCCGCGCACCTCCTCGCCCACGGCCCGCAGGTGAGCGCGCGCCACCAGGACATCGCCGTGGAGCTGGGCAGCGTGCGCGAGATCGTGAGCCGCCTGCTCAGCGACTTCGAGGACCGCGGGCTGGTCGCCCTGGGACGGGGGCGCATCGACGTGACCGACCGGCAGGGGCTGGAAGCGCTCGCCGCCGGGCGATGAAGGCGCTGTGTAACCTGGGTCACATACCGGGAAGGCGGGCGTTCGTAGGCTTCGGGTCGTCCCTGCAACCCTTCCAGGAGATCGTCCATGAAATCCAACGTCGGCGGAATCGACAAGGTCCTTCGCATCGCGGCCGGCATCGGC
>PQAI01000104.1 GCA_003105245.1 Betaproteobacteria bacterium
GTGTCGTCCCGGGCCCAGTCGATGGCGCGGTCGGCCTGGCGGCAGAGCAGCCGAGTCCTGCCGCGCGCCACGCTGCCCAGCTCGGCCGGCGCGATGGCATGCTCGCCGCGCGCGAGGCTCGCCAGGGCCTCGGTCACCGCGCCCACGGCGGCCTCCGTCACCTCGCGCCGGTACAGGCTCGACTTGGGCGCGAGCCGCATCGGGAAGGCGCGGTGGGCCCACACGGGGCCCGCGTCCATCTCGCCCACGGCCTGGAGCACCGTGACGCCCCACTCCCTCTCGCCCTCCAGGATGGCCCAGTCGAGCGCCGAGGGGCCCCGGTCGCCGGGGGGGCCGGGATGCACCACCAGGCACGGCACCGCCTTCCAGACGCTCTCCGGGATCGCGCGCTTGAGGAACGGGGCGATCACCACGTCGGGCCGCGCCAGCGCGATGGCCTGGGCGGTCAGCGCGTCGTTCACGTCGATCTCGATGGATACCTCGTGGCCCAGGGCGCGCAGCTCGACGAATAGCCGCTGCGCGAGGCCGTTGAAGGCGTGGGTGAGGAACAGGATCTTCATGGGAGCTTCAGCAGATGCGCGGCAGCTGCTCCCCGGCCAGCCAGTCGACCATGCGGCTGCCACCGAAACCGGTGCGCATCTGCACGAAGTGGTGCGCGTCCTCGACCACCTCGCCCACGATGGCGGCATCGCGCCCCTGCGGGTGCGCGCGCATCACGGCCAGCAGCCGGTCCGCGTCCTCGCGCGCGCAGATCGCCACGAGCTTGCCCTCGTTGGCCACGTAGAGCGGATCGAGCCCGAGGAACTCGCAGGCCGCCGCGACCTCCGCGCGCACGGGAATGGCCGACTCCTCCAGCCGCATGCCGCAGCCGGACTGGCGCGCGATCTCGTTCAGGGTCGTGGCGAGCCCGCCGCGCGTGGGATCGCGCAGGCAGTGGATCGCGGGCACGGCTTCCACCATCGCGGCCACCAGGCGGTGCAGCGCCTGCGTGTCGGAGGCGATCGTCGTCTCGAAGGTGAGGTTCTCGCGCAGCGACATGATGGCCACGCCGTGGTCGCCCATGGTGCCGGAGACGAGGATCGCGTCGCCCGGCCGCGCACGGTCGCCGGAGACCTCCACGCCGTCGGCCACGACGCCCACGCCCGTGGTGTTGATGAAGACGCCGTCGCCCTTGCCCTTCTCGACCACCTTGGTGTCGCCGGTGACGATGGGCACGCCGGCCTCCATGGCGGCCTTCGCCATCGATTCCACGATGCGCTTCAGGTCCGCGAGCGGAAAGCCCTCCTCGAGGATGAAGCCCGAGGTGAGGTACAGGGGGCGCGCGCCCGCCATGGCCACGTCGTTCACCGTGCCGTGCACCGACAGGCACCCGATGTCGCCCCCGGGGAAGAAGAGCGGCGAGACCACGTGGCTGTCGGTGGCCACCACGAGGCGCCCGGCAGGCGCCGGCACGCGGGCCTGGTCGTTCATCTCGCGCAGCCACACGTTGTCGAACGCGGCGAGGAAGAGCTCGTCGATGAGCTGCGCCATGGCCCGCCCGCCGCTGCCGTGGCTCATGTCCACGAGCCCGCGCTTGAAGTCGATGGGGCGGATGTAGTCCTTGCGTATCGCGCTCATCGCTATGCGGCCGTCCGGTAGCGGCCGTAGGTGTAGTGGGCGGCGCAGGCGCCCTCGGAGCTCACCATGCAGGATCCGATGGGCGTCTCGGGGGTGCAGGCGGTGCCGAAGACCTTGCAGTCGGTGGGCTTCTTCACCCCGCGCAGGATGGCGCCGCACTCGCAGGCCTTGTTGTCGGGGACGCTCCTCGCCTTCATCGCGAAGCGGCGCTCGGCGTCGAAGGCCGCCCACGGCTCCTTCAGGCGCAGGGCGCTGTAGGGCACGAGCCCCAGCCCGCGCCACTCGAAGGCGCGGCGCAGCTCGAAGAGGTCGGCCACCAGGCCCTTCGCCTTGGCGTTGCCCTCGCGGGTCACGGCGCGCGAGAACTCGTTCTCCACCACGGCGCGGCCCTCGTTCACCTGCTTCACCAGCATCTCGATGGCCTGCAGCACGTCGAGCGGCTCGAAGCCCGCGATGACCACGGGCTTGCGGTACTCGCCGGCGAAGTACTCGTAGGGCTGGCTGCCGATGATGGTGGAGACGTGCGCCGGGCCGATGAACCCGTCGATGACCACCGTGCCCAGGTCGCGCACCTCCGGGGACTCGAGGATGTGCGCGATGGCCGAGGGCGTGAGGACGTGGTTCACGAAGACGCTGAAGTTCGCGAGCCCCATCTCGGCCGCCTGCTTCACCACCAGCGCCGTGGGCGGCGTGGTGGTCTCGAAGCCGATGGCGAAGAAGACCACCTGGCGCGCCGGCTCCTCGCGGGCGATGCGAAGCGCGTCCGCCGCCGAATACACCATGCGGATGTCCGCGCCCTTCGCCTTGGCCTTCATGAGCGACATGCCGYTGGAGGCCGGGACGCGCATCGTGTCGGCGTAGGTGCACAAGGTCACATTGCTCCCCTCTCCCTTGGGAGAGGGGTCGGGGGTGAGGGCGCCCATCGCCAGGTCGATCGCCATGTCGATCCGCCCGATGGGCAGCACGCACACCGGGCAGCCGGGCCCGTGCACCATGACCACGTTCCCCGGAAGGAGGTCGGTGACGCCGTAGCGCGAGATGGCGTGGGTGTGGCCGCCGCAGAACTCCATGAAGTGGTAGGTGCGGCCGGGGTCGGCCTCGCGGGCGATGCGCGCGGCGATCGCCCGGGCGAGCTCGCCGTCGCGGAACTCGTCGACGTACTTCACGCGGCGTCCTCCTGCGCGGCGAGCCCGGCGAAGAGCTCGAGCGTCCTGGCGGCCTCGTCGGGATCGACCTTCTGCAGCGCGTAGCCCACGTGCACGATGACGTAGTCGCCGGGCCATACATCGTCGACGAGGGCGAGCGAGATCTCCTTGCGCACGCCGGCCAGGTCGATCACGGCCTGGTCGCCGTCCCTGAGCTCCACCACCTTGGCGGGTATCGCGAGGCACATGGCTAGACGATCTCCTGCAGCGCGGCCCACGCCTGTCCGAGCGCGATGCCGCCGTCGTTGGCCGGGGCCTGGCGGGCCTCCAGCACGGAAAGTCCGCAGGCGGCGAGCTCGCGCCGCAGCCCCGCGGAGACAATGGCGTTCACGAAGCACCCGCCGCCGAGGGCGACGGTTTCAAGCCCCGTCCGAACGGCCGCCTGCCGCACCCATTCGGCCAGGGCCTGCACGAGGGTCGCGTGGAAGAGCGCCGCGCCGAAGCCCGCGTTGCGCGCATCCGCCAGGAACCCGGCGAGCGCGAGGAGCTCGAGCGTGCCGTCCTCGGCGATGCGCCAGAGCGAGTCGTCGCCCGCCACCGGCCCGTGCTGCGTGGCGAGCGCCTCGAGCTGCATCGCGGCCTGGCCCTCGAAGGTGCTGGTCTCGCGCACTCCCAGGAGCGCGGCGGCGGCGTCGAACCAGCGGCCGGCGGAGGTGGTCACGGGGCAGTTGGTGCCGCGCTCGAGCATCTCGACCACGACGCTCGCGCCGGGACGCTGGAATCGCCTGCCCACCTCGTCCACGCGGCCCAGGGCCTGCAGGAGGCCGGCGGCCACGCGCCAGGGCTCGCGCGCCGCGCGGTCGCCGCCGGGCAGACGCAACGCCCCGAGATGCCCCAGGCGGGTGAAGCGGGCGCCCTGCACGCTCAGCAGCTCCCCGCCCCAGGCGGTGCCGTCGGTGCCCAGGCCCACGCCGTCGAGCGCGAGACCGAGCGCCGGTCCCGTGTGGCCGTGCTCGGCGCACACCGCGGCGACGTGGGCGTGGTGGTGCTGGATCGCGAAGGCCGGCAGCTCGCGGGCGGCCGCGAAGCGCGCGGCGAAGCGGCTGGAGTAGAAGTCGGGATGCAGGTCGTGCGCGCAGGCCGCGGGCTCGACCTCCAGGATCGCGAGCAGGTGCGCCACCGCCTCGTCGAGGGCCTCGCAGGTGGGGCCGTTGTCGAGGTCGCCGATGTGCGGCGAGAGGAAGGCCTCGTCGCCGCGCGTGACGCACACCGTGTTCTTGAGCCAGGCGCCGGTGGCCAGCACGCTCGGGCCCGGTCGCGGCAGGCGGATGGCGCGCGGGGTGTAGCCGCGGGCGCGGCGCACGAACGCCGGCCCCTCGGCCGTGGGGCGCACGAGGCTGTCGTCGCAACGCGCGGCGATGTCGCGGTCGTGCACCAGGAAGGCATCCGCGATGCCGGACAGCCGCCGCACGGCCTCGTCGTTGCCGATCACGAGCGGCTCCCCGCCCGGGTTGGCGCTCGTCATGACGAGAACGAGCTCCTGCGGCCGGGCGAGCCACTGCGTGCCGCCCTTCCCGCCGCTCGCCTCCAGGAAGAGCAGCCACTGGATGGGCGTGCAGGGGAGCATCGCGCCCAGGGCCGAGACGCCGCCGGCGATGCCCGCCAGCGCCTCGTCGCAGCCGGGCTTCTTGGGCAGCAGCACGATGGGCCGCTCCGCGGACTCGAGGAGGCGCCGGGCGGCCCCGTCGACCTCGGCGAGCGCAAGGAGAGATTCCACGTTGGCCGCCATCACCGCGAAGGGCTTCTCCTCGCGCTGCTTGGCCGCGCGCAGCCTCGCCACGGCGCGCACGTTGCGCGCGTCGCACGCGAGGTGGAATCCGCCCAGGCCCTTGACGGCCACCACCTTGCCGGCGCGGATCTTCGCGAACGCCGCCGCGATGGGGTCGGCCGCTTCCAGGGCCTCGCCGTGTTCCCCGAGCAGGACGAGCCGCGGCCCGCAGACGGCGCACGCGTCGGGCTGGGCGTGGAAGCGCCGGTCGGCGGGATCGGCGTACTCGCGCGCGCAGGCCGGGCACATGGCGAAGGGCGCCATCGTGGTGCGCGGGCGGTCGTAGGGCACGCCGCGCGTGATGGTGAAGCGCGGCCCGCAGTGCGTGCAGTTGATGAACGGATAGCGGTAGCGGCGATCCYCGGGATCAAAGAGCTCGGCGAGGCAGGCCGGGCAGGTGGCCGCGTCGGGCGTCACCGCGGTGGATGCMGTGCCGCCGCGGCTTTCGGCGATGGCGAATCCTCCGCCATCCTCCAATGGACGCGCCTCGTGCTCGACGGCGTTCACGCGCGCGAGCGGCGGCGCGTCGGAGGCCACGCGGCGCAGGAACTCGGCGAGCGCGAAGGGCGCGCCCTGCACTTCCGCGAGCACCCCTTCGGCGTCGTTGAGGACCCAGCCGTCGAGGCCGAGCTCGTGGGCCAGGCGCCACACGAACGGGCGGAAGCCCACGCCCTGCACGGTGCCGCGCACGCGCACGCGCTGGCGCTGGGCGACGGGGCTCTCGACGGTGTCCATGGAGGCGACGGAGGATTTCCGGCCGGCTAGGCGCAGGTGCAGTGGGCGCCGCAGCCGACGCCGACGGCGCCGCGCACGCGGCGGGCACGCGCCTCGCGGGCCGCGCCCTTGACCCAGTCGAGCCAGGCGTCGAGGCCCTCGCCCTTGAGCGCCGAGACGCGGAGCACCTGGATGGAGGGATTCACGCGGCGGGCGTTGGCCTCGCAAAGCTCGGCGTCGAAGGAGAGATGCGGCAGCAGGTCGCACTTGTTGAGGAGCATGAGGTCGGCCGCGGCGAACATGTCGGGGTACTTGAGCGGCTTGTCCTCGCCCTCGGTGACGGAGAGCACGACCACCTTGTGCGCCTCTCCCAGGTCGAAGGCCGCCGGGCACACGAGGTTGCCGACGTTCTCGATCATGAGCACGGAGTCCGGCGCGGGGGCCAGCGCCTCGAATGCGTGGCCGACCATGTGCGCGTCGAGGTGGCAGCCCTTGCCGGTGTTCACCTGGACCGCCTTCGACCCCGTCGCGCGGATGCGCTCGGCGTCGTTGGAGGTCTGCTGGTCGCCCTCGATCACCGCGATGGGCAGGTCGCCGCCCAGGCGCTTGATCGTCTCCACGAGGAGCGTCGTCTTGCCCGACCCGGGGCTGGAGACGAGGTTGAGCGCGAGGATCCCGCGCGCGGTGAACTCGCGGCGGTTGGCGTTGGCCTCGGCGTCGTTCTTGGCGAGGATCGCCGTCTCCACCGCCACGGCCCGGTCCGCCCCCACGCCGGCCGCGTGCGAGTGCTCCGCGCCGTGKTGGTGATGGTGAGCGTGGTCGTGGTCGTGGTCATGGCCATGGGCGTGATCGTGGTCGTGCCCGTGGGCGTGCGCCTTGCCGTCGATCGTCACCTGGTCCGTCCCGCATCCGCATGTCGTGCACATCGCCTTCTCCCTCGTTTCGGTGTCTCGTTTCAGTGTCTCGTTTCGGTGTCAGGTTACTTTTCGGTGTCAGGTACCGAGAAGGTCCTTCACCCGCATTTCGGTGCCGCCGTTGACCTGGAGTTGCGCGCTGCCGCAGCGCGGGCAGAGGTCGCCCCTCGCCTGCACCGGCACCGTGGTGCCGCAGCCGAAGCACCAGGCCGTTCCCGGCGTCTCGTCGATGGCCAGGCAAGCGCCCTCGGCGAGGCTGCCCCGCATCACGACGTCGAAGCAGAAGCGCAGCGCCTCGACTTCCACGGCCGCGAGCCGCCCGATCTCCAGCCGCACTTCCTTCACGCGCGAGAAGCCCTCGCGGCGCGCCGTGTCCTCGACGATGCCGAGCACGCTCTCGGCGATCGACATCTCATGCATGGCCGGCCTCGTAACGCACGGCCACGCACGGGTCGAGCGAGGCCACCAGCCAGCGCACCTCGCCTTCGAGCCGGGCCGCGTCGGCCGCCTCGAGCGAGAGCGCCCCGCGCGCGAAGGCCCCTTCGGGGTGGAAATTCCACTCCGTGGGCGCCACGATCCGGTAGGCCGCGATGCGATCGCCCTCGAGAGCCACGCGGTGCACCAGCAGGCCGCGGGCCGTCTCCACCCAGGCGATGGCCGCCTGGCCGGAGAGCGAGACCGCTCCGTGCCGGCCGCCGAAGGCGAGGACCGCCGCGGCCATGTCCATGAGCCTCGCGACCACTCTCGCCCCCACGCCCCGGCCCCACTTGTCGACCGCCTCGGCCACCAGGGGGTGCCCGGCCACGCGCGCGAGCGCGCCGGTCTCCCTCGGCGCGCCCTTCCAGCTCGGCGCGTCGTCGAAATCGGGGTCGGCGTCGATGGCGGGCGCCAGCGCCATGGCGACCCAGCGGTCGTCGCCGTAGGGCAGCAGCTCGACCTCGCTCGCGCCCATCCCGGGCTCGCGCGCGAGGAGCGTGGAGACGAGCGAGGCGACCGGCGTGGCCGTCGTCGCCATCCATTTCCCCAGCCCGTCGAGCGAGTCGATGGCGACGAACTCGCCGGGCGAGCGGCCGAAGACCGCTTCGCTCGCCCAGGCGACGATCTCGTCGCGGGCCTGAACCGGTTCCTTTTCTCCGGATGCGTCGAGCAGCGGCGCCAACGCCTTGCGCCCGCGCGAGAGCGCCTCGACCTCGGGAGCGCGTCCCGCGAGCCGCGGCCAGTCCACGAGCAGGCGCCAGGCGTGCTCCTGGATCGTCTCCGCGGCGATGCGCGCGTCGCGCGCCGCCTGCAGCGATTCCGGCGCCCGCAAGCCGCGCGCGGCCTCGATGGCCGCCTCCGACGCCACGGCCTGCGAGCGGCCGCAGATCGCGAAGAGCGTGCCCGCGAGTACCGGTGCCTCGTCGGCGCCGCGTCCGGCGAAGAGGCGGTTCGCCACGCGCGGGCGCTCGGGACGCGCCAGCGCGCGCGTCACCTTGCCGAGGCGGGTCTCGATTCGCACCACGAGCTCACCCTCGAGGGACATCGCCGGAGCCCGAGAAGCGACCACGCAGGAAATCGCGCTTGGAGACCGCCGACGGCGGCGCGGCGCCGGCCGCGCGTTCCTTCTCGTCGTTGCCGGCGTCGAAGAGCGCCTCGAGCGAGGCCGCCGCCACGGCGCGCGCGGTGGCGTGGTCCTCGAACTGCTGCGCCGGCGAGAAGAGCGAGCACGCGTGGTATTCCCCCAGCTCCCCGTCGCGGCCGCAGATGAAGCGGAAGCGCCCGGCGGGCAGCGTCACGAAGCGCTCGTCGCCCTCGGGAAGCGTCGTCCAGGGCCCGTCGCCCGGCATGAGGACCAGGTTCACGAACCACGGCGTCACGAGGGCGCCCAGCCACTCCCCCTGCCACGGGCGGAATCCCACGGCCTCCACGCGCAGCTTCGGGTTGAGGAACGGCAGCCCCTCCATGCGCGTCTTCCGGATGCGCTCGAACGCCGCCTCGAGCCGCGGCGAGGGATCGGGATGGCGGGGCTCAGTCATCGTCGACCGCCAGGAACTGCGACTGCTCGGCCGCGCAGTTGGGGCAGCTCCAGTGCGCGGGCAGCGCCTCGAAGGGCGTGCCGGGCTCGACCTGCCAGACGGGGTCCCCCAGCGCCGGGTCGTAGACGTACCAGCAGATCCGGCACTCGCGCCGGGCCGGCCGCGCGGCAGCCGGGGCGTCCATCGCCTAGCCCTCCCGCAGCCAGCGCAGCAGCTCGCGCAGGCGCTCGATGCTGTCGTCGTAGTCCTCGGCGCCGGCGCGGGCGGACTCGGGGAAGTCCACGATCTCGAGGGTGTCGAGGATGAGCGTGTTCATGGAATTGAAGTAGCGCACGCGCCAGATGCCGCGCGCCTGCGTGGAGGAGATGCGGCAGTTGCCGAAGCCGCGCGAGAGGATCGCGAGCGGCCCCTCGCCCAGCAGCGCCTCCAGCCCGGCGTGGTCCGCCTGCACGAGCGGCAGGAGCGAGAGGTTCACCACGTGCGCGGCCTGGCCCGGCTTCTGGCGCTGCACGTGATGGCGAAGCTCCTCGACGATGGCCGGCGCGTTCATCACGCCCGGCGGCAGGCGCTGCGCGTCGAGGCGCGCGGCCGGCAGGCGGCTGGCGGCCTCTTTCACGACGGCAGGCACGTCGCCCGCTTCCAGCACGTCCTCCAGGGGCGAGCCGTTGGCGTCCTCGCGGCGCGCGCGCCAGACGCCGGCGAAGGCCGTCTCCTGCACGCGCCAGAGCGAGCCGCCGTTGCCGCCCGCCACGACCGCGCTCACCTCGCCCTGCCCCAGCGAATCGTTGAGGGCGGCGAGCGCGCCGGGGGCCATGGCCCGCAGCGAGAAGCGCGGCGCATTCGGCCCGCCGGGCCGGTGGCGGCCCATGGACTCGAGGAGCTGCTCCACGACGGCCGCGGCCGCGGCGAGGTCCGAGGGGGCGGCGCCCTCGGGCGGGATGGGCGTGCGCAGCGGCTCGGCGCCGGGCATCGCCATGTAGTCGAGCTCGAGGTCCTCGGCGGGCGCGGGGGCGGCGCCGGAGGCGACGACGGGGATGGGAAAGTCTCTCATGGCCTCTCCTTGGGGTTCAGGCGCAGGACGGGCTGCCGGCGGCGGCCACGGGGATGACGCGGGGTGCGGCGGCGCGCGCCTCGCCTTCGAGGAGCGCGTTCACGGTGGCGAGGTACTCCGCCCAGTCGCGCAGGCCCTCGACGTTGCCCAGCCAGAGTCCGTCGCGCAGGAAGACGAGCGCCGGCCAGCGGCGCACGCCGTAGGTGGCGGCCTTGGCGTTGGCGAGCGGCGGCGGCAGCACGCCCATGCGGAAGCGGCGCGTGGCGGCCGCGGCGAGCTCGGGCAGGATCACCGCCACGTCGAGCACCTCGCGGAAGCGCACGGGATCCTCGGTGAAGAAGAGCGCGGCCTCGCCGGGCGCGGCGGCGAAGGCCTCGAAGCCCGCCTCGTCCAGGCGCGCGGCGCCGTGCTTCTCGACCAGTCGGGTGACGAGCGGGGGTTCGGGAGCGGTCATGGCTTGGTCTCCTTGCGGCGAAGGTGCTCGGGCAGCTGCGGCTCGCGCGAGACGATGTCGGCGAAGGCCTCGTCGAGCGTGGAGGTGTCGCCGGCCATGACAGCGGCCAGCGCGTCCAGGGCGGCGCGGGTGCGCTGCGCGGCCTCCTCGCTCATCACCTCGCGGGCGGCGCCGACGAAGGTGAGGAGCCAGGTGCCCGGCGGCTGCGGTCCCACGAGCGTGAGGTCGACGAGCGCCCTGCCCTCGCGGCCCAGGCACCAGGCGGCGGCGGGCCCCTCGGCCTCGAGCACCTGCATGGGAACGCCGAGGCACATGCTCAGTTCTCGATCGCGGCGCGGATGGCGAGGAAGCGGGCGTCGCCCACGCGGCAGGCGTCGCCCTCGCTGGGGCGCTCGCCCTCGTAGCGCTCGACGGCGAGGCTGGGGTCGACGATGGGCTCGGCCTCCCCCGGGGCGCGCGGCGTGCCCGGCACGCCCCAGCCGGCCAGCACCTGCAGGCCGATCTCGAGGGCGTCCGGGATGCGGGAGCGGACGATTTCCGTGAGACCCCCGCCGAAGTCCTTGAGGGCCCTGGGCTGCACGCCCACGAGGACGGCGCGCTCGGGCGACTGGCCCGAGAGCTGCGCGAGGGAGAGGACCTCCTGGAAGGAGGACTGGTGCAGGCTCATCTTGCCCACGCCGAGGTAGGCCGGGATGTCGCCGTCGCGCACGACCTGCAGCGTGCCCGGCTCCAGGCCGTAGTCGATGGCGTCGAAGACGAGGATGCGGCGCGCGGTCTGGACGTAGGGCAGCAGGTACAGGCCCTGGGTGCCGCCGTCCATGAGCGTGACGGCCTCGGGGAACTTCCAGCCCTCGTTCAGGGCGGCGACCGCGCGCACCCCGAAACCCTCGTCGGCCCACAGGAGGTTGCCGATTCCCAGCACCAGCGTGTCCATCCGCTCCGAAGCCCCCGTCTGTAACGTTCGCGGTTACAACGGGGCCATCATCGCGCAGCCACGCGCCTCCCGATTGACGGGGGTCAAGTAACGGTGGGGGTAACAGCTACCGCCGGAGGGACTTCATCGCCTGGTGCACATCCCAGGCGATCTGAAGCTGCATCCAGAATTCCGGCTCGGTGCGGAAATAGGCCGCGAGGCGCACGGCGGTGTCCGGGGTGATGCCGCGCTTTCCGCGGATGAGCTCGTTCACCCGCCGGCGCGAGATCCCCAGCGCGTCGGCGAGCCCCAGCTGGGTGAGCTTGAGGGGCTTGAGGTAGCGCGTGTCGAGGAAGTAGCCCGGATGGACCGGCTCACGCCGGGAACGGGGGCGCCCCGCCTCCCTGGTGCGGGGGCGCCCCTGCCTTTCCGCGGTCATTGGACCTCCCGTCGGCGTCGCGGCGTGCATGGACTGCGCGTACCTGCCCGATTCCCTAGTTCTTCCGGTCCCGCCAGCCGCTGATCATGCTCGAGACCACGGTGAGCCCGGAGACGATGTCCTCCCGGATCACGAAGTACAGGTGCACGAGCGTGAACCAGAAGAGGTACCAGGCGCACAGGTGGTGCCAGGTGTGCACCGCCTGGCTGTAGCCGAGCAGCGGCAGCACCCAGCTCGAGAACCAGCGGAACGCCCAGCTCTCCATCCCCAGCCCCTCGCCGTAGAGCGCGAAGCCGGTGACGATCATGAACAGCGAGCCCAGCACGTACATGAAGAACATCGCCGCCATGGCGAGCTGGTTGTGGCCGTAGTGCCAGTCGTTCTTCGGGCGGATGAAGACGTAGTGCCCCACCACCCGGAAGAACGCGCGCCACCACGACGGGTTGAGCATCGACAGCGGCACGAGGAAGATCTCGCGCGCGTGCTTGTTGCCCACGATGGCCCAGTACACGCGACCCAGGAACGCGATCGCGAAGACGTAGCCGGCCGCGAAGTGCGCGAACCGGATGTAGCCCATGAGGTAGTTCTCGATGGCCTCCCCGGGGACGGAGGGCAGCGGGCTGCCGATGAAGTACCCCGTCACCCACAGGACGATCATCGCAAGGGCCATGACCCAGTGCCAGACGCGCACCGGGGCCTGCCACACGTAGGCGGGGAACTTGAGGTCCCGGCCTTCCTGCTCGATCCAGGTCGACATGTCCGGCTCCCGTTAGCGCACCTGCACCTTGGCGAGTTCCTGGCCGTCCGGCGAGATCACGTGGCTCGCGCAGGCGAGGCACGGGTCGAAGCTGTGGATGGTGCGCAGGATCTCGAGCGGATGCTCCGGCTTGGCCATCGGCGTGTTCATGAGGCTCGCCTCGAAGGCGCCGATCTGGTTCTTGGCGTCGCGCGGGCCGCCGTTCCACGTGGTGGGCACGATGCACTGGTAGTTCTCGATCTTCGTGTCCTTGATCTTGATCCAGTGCCCGAGCGCGCCGCGCGGGGCCTCGCAGAAGCCGGCGCCCTTGGCCTCCTTCGGCCAGGTCGAGGGTTCCCACTTGTCCACGTTGGCGGTGTCGAGCTTGCCGGCCTTGATGTTGGCCATGAGCTTGCCGAAGAAGTACTTCATCTTGTGCGCGGCCCAGGTGCACTCGAGCCCGCGCGCCGCGGTGCGGCCCAGCGTCGAGAAGAGCGCCTCGAGCGGGACGTCGAGCTTCTTGAGCACCATGTCCACGGGCTCCTTGAACTCCGGGTTGCCCGAGGCGTAGCCGATGATGTAGCGGGCGAGCGGGCCCACCTCCACCGGCTGGCCCATGAAGCGCGGGGCCTTGACCCACGAGTACTTGGCGCTCTCGTCGATCTGCTCGATGTTGGTCCTGGTGCCCTTGAGGCCCTTGCCCAGCACGAAGTTGGGCTCGGTGACGCCGTCGAACGGGTGCAGGCCCTTGGACTCGTCGGCGTACTTGAACCACGAGTGGGTGACGAACTCCTGGATCTGCGCCGGGTCCTTGAGGTCCACGCCGAGGATCTTCTTCAGGTCGCCGCCCAGGATCGCGCCGCGCGGCATCAGGAGCGACTTGTTCGACTGGTCGTTCGCGATGTCCGGGAACTCGCCGTAGGAGAGCACGTTGGTCGACGCGAGCCCGTTGCCGATGGCGCCCCAGTGCTTGTAGAACGAGGCGATCGCGAGGAGATCCGGGATGTAGACGTTGTCGATGAAGGCGATGGTGTCGTCGATGATCTTGGACACCATGTTCAGGCGCTCCATGTTGATCGCGCCCACCGCGCCCGTGCGGTCGACGTTGATCGAGCACGGGACCCCGCCCACCAGCCAGTTCGGGTGCGGGTTCTTGCCGCCGAAGATGGTCTGGATCTTCACGATCTCCTTCTGGAAGTCCAGGGCCTCGAGGTAGTGGCCCACCGCCATGAGGTTCGCCTCCGGCGGCAGCTTGTAGTCGGGGTGTCCCCAGTAGCCGTTCCTGAACGGCCCCAGCTGGCCGGACTCGACGAACTTCGTGAGCCGGGAGGCGAGGTCGCGGTAGTAGCCGGGCGAGGAATTCGGCCAGCTCGAGATCGACTGCGCGAGCTCGGAGGTCTTCTTCGGGTCGGCCTTGAGCGCCGAGACCACGTCCACCCAGTCGAGCGCGTGCAGGTGGTAGAAGTGCACCAGGTGGTCCTGCGCGTAGAGCGTGGCGTGCATCAGGTTGCGGATGATGTTCGCCGTGTCGGGGATGGCGATGCCGAGCGCGTCCTCGACCGAGCGCACCGAGGCGAGCGCGTGCACGCCCGTGCACACGCCGCAGATGCGTTCCGTGAAGGCCCACGCGTCGCGCGGGTCGCGCCCCTTGAGGATCACCTCCAGCCCGCGCCACATCGTGCCGGTGGACACGGCGTTGGTGATCTTGCCCTTCGCGTCGACGTTGCACTCGATGCGCAGGTGCCCCTCGATGCGGCAGATGGGATCGACGACGACGCGCTTTCCGCTGTTGTCGAGCTTGAAGCCTTGGGTCTCGATGACGGCCATTGTCGTGTCTCCCTATTTCTTTTCCGAAGCACTCTTGATCGCGGTCACCGCGGCGTGCGCCACGACGGCCGCGCCGACCACGCCCGCGGCGATGGCGCCGATCTTGTCGGCGTTCGCCTCGACCCCGAAGGCCGGGATGCTCGTGAGCCGGTCGTAGAAGGAACCCTTGTCCCAGAAGCCGTCCTCGGAGCAGCCGATGCAGCCGTGGCCGGAGCCGATCGGGAAGGACACGCCCTCGTTCCAGCGCGTCGTGGAGCAGGCGTTGTAGGTCGTCGGACCCTTGCAGCCCACCTTGTACAGGCAGTAGCCGGCGCGCGCGCCCTCGTCGTCGAACTTCTCGACGAACTGGCCGGCGTCGAAGTGCGGCCGGCGGTAGCACTTGTCGTGGATGCGCTGGCTGTAGAACATCTTCGGCCGGCCCTGGCGGTCGAGCTCGGGGATGCGGTCGAAGGTGAGCACGTAGGTGACGATCGCGGTCATGACCTCGGCGATCGGCGGGCAGCCCGGCACCTTGATGATCGGCTTGTCGGTGATGACCTTGTCGATCGGCACGGCGTTGGTCGGATTGGGCTTGGCGGCCTGCACGCACCCCCACGAGGCGCAGGAGCCCCACGCGACCACCGCCTTCGCGTCCTTGGCGTACTCCTTCAGGGCCTCCACGAAGGGCTTGCCGTAGTAGATGCAGTACATCCCGTCCTCGTTGAGGGGCGGGTTGCCCTCGACGGCGAGGATGTAGTTGCCCTTGTGCTTCTTCATCGTCTCGTGCGCGTTCTCGCGCAGCTGCTCGCCGGCGGCCGCCGAGAGCGTCATGTGGTAGTCGAGCGACAGGAGCGAGAGCACCGCGTCCTTGGCGAGCGGGTGCGCCGAGCGGATGAAGGACTCGCTGCAGCAGGTGCACTCCAGCCCCTCGATCCAGATGACCGGGGTGCGGGGCTTGGTCTCGAGCGCGTGCGCGATCTGCGGCGCGATCGTGGGCGACAGGCCCAGCGAGGCCGTGGTCAGGCTGCAGAACTTGAGGAAGCTGCGCCGCGAGATGCCCTGCCGGCGGAGCACGTCGTAGAAGGTGTCATTCATGGTCCTTGCCTCCGCTCTTGCGGCCGGCGAGCACGGCCGCGAACACGACCGCGATCGCGCCCAGCGCGAGGAGGTCGGCCAGGTGGTGGTAGAGGCCCTCCGCGCCATGCCCGGGGTGGCCCCAGGCGGCCGTGGACGCGGCGGCGAGAACGAGAGTGGCGAGCGCGGGTTTGAGCTTCATGGGGCCTCCTCGGAATTGGGGGGTTCCGGACATGAAGGCGACTTTCCGCCGTGCACCCSGGGGCMCTTTTGACCTAGGTCAACGGGGCRGGGCGAGGCTGCCACGGTGTAACGGRCATCGTTACAYCGYGGCAKCASGGGAAAGCCCSGSMAGGGGGGGTATGCGGCCGGRRGGGYGGGCCYSCGGGGCACCCGGCGCCGGTCATCGACGCCGRCGGCGCGATGTGCCTAGACTACGGGCATCCCGGCCGCTCGAGCGCGCGGACCGGGTTCACGATTCCAATCCTGAGGAGGAGCTCATGAACACCCGCACCCTGCTGGGCGCGCTTGCCGCGTGCCTCATCGCCACCCCCGCCGCCCTGGCCCAGACCGAGATCAAGTTCGGCCACGTGGGCGAGCCCGGCTCCCTCTTCGCCGCCTCGGCCGAGGAGTTCGCCCGCCGCGCCAACGCCAAGCTGGGCGACAAGGCCAAGGTGGTCGTCTACGGCTCCAGCCAGCTGGGCGGCGACAAGGAGCTCGTCCAGAAGCTCAAGCTCGGCACCGTGGACATGGCCCTGCCCTCCACGGTGATGACCTCGGAGTCCGACCTCTTCGGCGTCTTCGAGATGCCCTACCTCGTGAAGGACCGCAGGCACATGGGCCGCATCGAGAAGGAGGTCTTCTGGCCCATCATCGCCCCGACCGTCGAGAAGAAGGGCCTCAAGGTGATCGCCGTCTGGGAGAACGGCTACCGCCACATCACCAACAGCAAGCGCCCGATCAACACCCCGGACGACCTCAAGGGCATCAAGCTGCGCGTGCCCGAGGGCAAGTGGCGCGTGAAGATGTTCCAGGCCTACGGCGCAAACCCCTCCCCCATGAAGTTCTCGGAAGTCTTCACGGCCCTGCAGACGGGCGTGATGGACGGCCAGGAGAACCCGTTCACGCAGATCACGAGCGCCAAGTTCCAGGAGGTGCAGAAGTTCATCTCCCTCACGGGCCACGTCTACACGCCCGCCTACGTCACCGTCGGCGCCAAGAAGTGGGGGACGCTGCCCGCCGACGTGAGGAAGGTCCTCGAGGACACGGCGAAGGAGACGCAGGCCTGGGTCTACGAGACCGCCGAGAAGGGCGACAAGGAACTGCTGGACAAGATCCTCGCCGCCGGCGTGAAGTCCAACGTGCCCAACAAGGACGCCTTCGTCGCGGCCTCCAAGCCCGTCTACGAGGAGTTCGCCAAGGAGGTGCCGGGCTCCAAGGAAGTGATCGACAAGGCCATCGCGCTGGGCAAGTAGGGAATGACGCTGCAATCGTTCCGCCGGGGATACGAGCGCTTCCTCGAGTCGATCTGCATCCTGCTCATGGCCGCGCTCGCCGTGGAGGTCACGGCGGGCGTGGTCTTCCGCTACTCGGGCCACTCCCTGGTCTGGTACGACGAGGTCGCCACGATCCTCCTCGCCTGGGTGACTTTCTACGGCTCGGCGCTGGCGGTCCTCAAGCACGCGCACATGGGGGTGCCCGAGATCGTGCGCTTGCTGCCGCCCGGCCCGCGGGTCGTCGCCGCGGTGGTGGCGCAGCTGTGCACGCTGGCCTTCTTCGTGCTGCTCGCCTGGATCGGCTACTCGGTCCTCGAGGTCCTCGCCACCGACTACCTCGTGTCGCTGCCGGATATCTCGGTGGCCTGGGCCAATTCGGTGATCCCGATCACCTCCGTCCTCTTCGTGATCGGCCAGGTGCTGGTGTTTCCCGAGGTGCTGCGCGAGGCGCGCGGCAATGCGGGGCACGCCGAGGGGACCGCATGACCGGCTTCCTCGTTCTGCTGTGCGTGCTCGTGCTGGTGCTCATCAACGTCCCGATCGCCGTGGCGCTGTGCATCGCGTCCGTCATCGCGATGCTCGCGACCCAGGGCGTGGGGAGCCTGCCCAACGTGGCGATCGCGCTCTACCAGGGCGCGACGAGCTTCCCGCTCATCGCGATCCCGCTCTTCATCCTCGCGGCCGCCATCATGAACACCACGGGGATCTCGCACCGGCTGATCGACTTCTGCCAGGCACTCGTCGGCTGGGTGCGGGGGGCGCTGGCCCAGGTGAACGTGCTGAGCCACATGTTCTTCGCGGAGATCTCCGGCTCGGCCGTGGCGGGGGTGGCCGCCACCGCCTCCATCATCATGCCGGCCATGAAGGCGCGGGGCTACCCGGGCCCCTTCACGGCGGCGGTGACCTCCTCCACGGCCACGCTCGCGATCATCATCCCGCCGTCGATCCCGATGATCCTCTACGCGGTCATGGCGGGCACCTCGGTCGTGCAGATGTTCGTCGCGGGCATCGTGCCCGGGCTCATCGCCTCCGGCGGCTTCATGGGGCTGTGCTACTGGTACGCGCTGCGCTACAACTGGCCGGTGGAGCAGGTCTTCGAGTGGGGCAAGCTCTGGAGCGCCTTCAAGCACGCGTTCTGGGCGCTCACGCTGCCCGTCATCATCCTGGGGGGCATCTTCGGGGGCATCGTCACCGCGACCGAGGGCGCCGCGCTCGCCGTGGTCGCCTCCCTCCTGGTGGGCGGGCTGGTGTACCGCGAGCTCGACTGGGCCAGGCTGCGCGAGGCGATCATCGACGGGACCGTTCAGACGGGGACCGTGATGCTGCTGGTGGCCGCCTCGGCGCTCCTGGGCCTCTACCTCACCGAGGTGCAGCTGCCGCAGCGCATCGCGGAGGCGATGCTCGCGATCACCCAGGAGCGCTGGGCGATCCTCGCGATCATGAACGTCTTCTTCCTGGTCATCGGGATGTTCCTGCACTCGGCCGCGGCGATCATCCTGGTGGTCCCGATCGTGATGCCGGCGGTCACTGCCGCGGGCATCGACCCGGTCCACTTCGGCGTGATGGTGACGCTCAACCTCGCCATCGGCCAGCAGACGCCGCCCGTCGCGAGCGTGCTGCTGCTCACCTGCTCGATCGCGAAGGAGAGCGTCTGGGACGTGACCAAGGCCAACATCCCCTTCATCGCCGTGCTCCTCTTCGTGCTCCTGCTGATCACCTACGTGCCGGCCGTGACCCTGGGCCTGGTGGACTTCTTCTACAAGTAAGCCATGAACGACACCATCCTCGTGCAGCGCGACGGCGACATCGCGACCGTCGTACTCAACCGTCCCGAGAAGCTCAACGCCCTCACGAAGCCCATGTGGCAGCGCCTGGGCGACGTCTTCCTCGAGCTCGACGCCGACGATTCCGTGCGCTGCATCCTGCTTCGCGGGGCGGGCGAGAAGGCCTTCGCGCCCGGCAACGACATCTCGGAATTCGACCGCGAGCGCTCCAACGTCGAGCAGGCGCGCGCCTACGGCCAGGTGATGACGCGAACGATCGGCGCCATCGGCAACTGCCGCCACCCCGTGGTCGCGCAGATCCACGGCATCTGCGTGGGCGGCGGGCTCGAGATCGCCGGGCTCGCCGACATCCGCATCTGCGGGACTTCCAGCCGCTTCGGCGTGCCCATCAACAAGCTGGGGCTGGTGATGGCCTACTCGGAGATCGGCGCCCTCATCGCGCTCGCGGGCGAGGCGGTGGCGCTCGAGATCCTGCTCGAGGGCCGCGTCTTCGACGCCGCCGAGGCGAAGGACAAGGGCCTCGTCACCCGCGTGGTGCCCGACGACCAGGTGGAGGCCGAGGCGAAGGCCACGGCCCGGCGCATCGCCGATGGCGCGCCGCTGGTGGCGCGCTGGCACAAGAAGTTCGCCCGCCGCCTGCGCGACTCCCGCCCCCTCACGGCGGAAGAACTCGACGAGGGCTTCGCGTGCTATGGAACCGAGGACTTCAGGATCGGGCGGCAGGCTTTCCTCGCGAAGGCGAAGCCCGAGTTCAAGGGGCGGTAGCGAGTGATGCAAGCGAAAGTCTTTGGAACGCCGATGAACGCCGATGCCCCGCCGATTGCCGCCGATAAGGCGATGACTGAAGGATTTCCGGATGAAGTGGCACTGCTGCTGGATCGACAGCGACCGCGAATGACGGCCCAACTTGCATTCATCGGCGGCAATCGGCGGGGCATCGGCGTTCATCGGCGTTTCCAAAGCCTTTCCCGTGGGTAACTCGATGACGGGGCCTCTTGCGGGAATCAGGGTCGTCGAGCTGGCCCAGATCATGGCCGGCCCGACGTGCGGCATGCTGCTCGCGGACATGGGCGCCGACGTGATCAAGGTCGAGAAGCTGCCCGGCGGCGACGACACGCGCTCCTACTCGCGCCCCTCGATCGCCGGCGAGAGCGCCGCGTTCATGATGCTCAACCGCAACAAGCGCGGCATCGCGGTGAACCTCAAGACCGCCGAGGGCCTGGAGGTGGTGAAGAGGCTGCTCGCGACCGCCGACGTGGTCACCGAGAACTACCGCAAGGGCACGCTCGAGAAGCTGGGCCTGGGGTGGGACGTGCTGCGCTCGCTCAATCCCCGCCTCGTCTATTGCGTGGTCTCCGGCTACGGCCGCACGGGCCCCTACGCCGACAAGGGCGGCTTCGACCTCATCGCGCAGGGCTTCTCGGGGCTCATGTCGATCACCGGCGAGCCGGGCGGCGCTCCCGTCAAGGCGGGCTCGCCCATCGCGGACATCAACGCCGGCATCTTCGCCGCGCTGGGCATCGTCTCGGCCCTGCACGCGCGCCACGCCACCGGGCGCGGGCAGATGGTGGACACCTCCCTCATGGAGGCGGCCATCCAGCAGACCTACTGGCAGAGCGCCATCTTCTTCGCCACGGGCGAGAATCCCGKGCCCACGGGCTCGGCGCACATCCTCACCGCGCCCTACCAGGCGTTTCCCACGGCCGACGGCTGGATCAACGTGGGCGGGGCCAACCAGTCCAACTGGGAACGAATCGCGAAGGCGATCGGCCGCGAGGACCTGCTCGCCGACCCGCGGTTCGCCACCAACGGCGAGCGCATGAAGCACCTGGCGGAGCTCACGCCGCTCATCGCCGAGCGCATGAAGACGCGGGCCTCGGCCGACTGGATCCGCGAGCTGGAAGCGGCCGGCGTGCCGGTGGGCCCCATCAACCGCATCGGCGACATGCTCGCCGACCCGCAGGTGGCCGCGCGCGACATGGTGGTGGAGGTCGAGCACCCGAAGGCCGGGCGGACGAAGGCCCTGGGGATGCCGGTGAAGTTCTCGGACACGCCCTGCTCCGTGACGCGGGCCGCTCCCCTCCTCGGCCAGCACACGCGCGAGATCCTCGCGGAGCTCGGCTACGACGAGGCCGCCATGGACCGCCTGGCGGCCGCCGGCGCCGTCCAATGTGACGATACCTTGCGGGGTTAGCAACTTCTTAGGGTTCGCGGAGGATTGTCTTAGGAAAGCGCTTGCCGGCGGCGACCTACAGTGGCGTCACTCCCTCAACCCCTGGAGAACGCCATGAGTCCCTTCCTCCGCCGCGCCGCGCCGCTCGCCGTTGCCGCCGGCCTGCTCGCCTCCGCCACCGCGGTCCTGCACGCCCAGGCCGGCACCACGACGAAACCCGCGACGCCCGCCTCCGACGCGGCCAGCATCGAGCGCGGCCGCTACATCGCCCGCATCGGCGGCTGCAACGACTGCCACACGCCCGGGTACGGCATGAGCGGCGGCAAGGTCGACGAGAAGGACTGGCTCGTCGGCGACAAGCTGGGCTGGCAGGGCCCGTGGGGCAC
>PQAI01000105.1 GCA_003105245.1 Betaproteobacteria bacterium
CAGGTCCTGGATGGCCTCGGAGGCGAGCGTGTCGCCGGCCACCATCATCTTCAGGCCGTTGTACTCGGGCGGGTTGTGGCTGCCGGTCACCATCACGCCGCTGCCGGTGGCGAGCTCGTAGGTCGCGAAGTAGACCATCGGGGTGGCCACGACGCCGATGTCGGTCACGTCCATGCCGGCCGCGTTGAGCCCGCGGGTGAGGGCGGCCACCAGGCGCGGCCCGGAGAGCCGGCCGTCGCGTCCCACCACGAAGCGCTTCACCTTCTTCCTCGCGCCCAGCGTGCCCAGCGCCCGGCCGATGCGCTCGGCCGCCTCCTCCGTGAGGGTCTTGTCCACGATGCCGCGGATGTCGTAGGCCTTGAAGATCTCGGGGGCGACGGGGGGTGCCATGGCGGGGCTCATTCCTGGTGGTCGAAGAAGTGCAGCAGGCGCTCGGGCAGCCAGCCGATGTTCCCGGGAAAGGGTCCCGAGACGAAGGCGACGTGGCCGCCCCTGTCCGGGAATTCTATCGTGACGGCGGGGGAGACCTCGTGGGCCGAAGGTAACGCCTGCGCGGGCAGGAAGGGGTCGTCGCGGGCGTTGAGGACGAGCGTGGGCACGGCCACGTTGCGAAGCAACGGCTTGGAGCTCGCGCGCGTCCAGTAGTCGTCGGTGTCGCGGAAGCCGTGCAGGGGCGCGGTCACCACGTCGTCGAACTCGCGCAGCGTTCGCGAGCGGCGCATGCGCTCGAGGTCGAAGCTGCCGGGAAAGCGCTCGTGCTTGGCGGCGGCGCTGCGCTTCAGCGTAGCAAGGAAGTGCTTCGCGTAGAGGAGCGAGAAGCCGCGCCCCAGCGCCTCGCCCGCGGCCATGAGATCGAGCGGCGCGGAAACGGCCACGGCGCGCGCGACGATGTCCCGGGCCGCTGCGCCCCGCTCGCCCAGCCACTTGAGGAGGGCATTGCCGCCCAGCGACACGCCGGCCGCGTAGAGGGGGGCGCCTTGGTTGGCCGACGCGAGCTTCGCCAGGATCCAGTCCACCTCCTGCCAGTCGCCGGAGTGGTAGGCGCGCGGCAGGCGGTTGGGCTCGCCGCTGCATCCCCGGAAGTTGACGACGGCCCCGCGCCAGCCGCGCTGGGCCACGCGGTGCATGAGCATGCGGGCGTAGGGCGAGTCCGAGGATCCCTCGAGGCCGTGGAAGAGGACGACGCGCGGCGAATCGGGCGGGGCGTCGACGAAGTCCACGTCCACGAAGTCGCCGTCGGGCGTGTCCCAGCGCTCGCGCCGGTAGGCAACGCGGGGGCTCGCCACGAAGAGCGAGCCGTAGATGGTGTGCAGGTGCGGGTTCGCGAGCCACCCGGGCGCGCGGTAGGCGGCCGCGGGCATCAGCGAAGCTCGAGCGCGTGCGCGCCGTCGGGCCGTCGYGCTCCSAGGAGCGCCAGCACGGCCTCCAGGTCCTTCTCGCGTCCSGGCTCGGCGCGCGCCTCCCCCGAGAACGCCGGCCGTCCCGGGAAGGGAAGCGTCCCCTTGCCGGAGAGCCTCAGCGGGCCCTTGAGCGTCGAGAGCGAGAGCTTGCCCGTGGCTCCCTCGGCGTCGAGTTGCGCGCGCCAGGTGCCCAGGGGGCGAACGGCGGAGAAGGCGAGCGCGGCATCGCGCCACTCGAGGCTGGCCGAGCCCGCGGCGCGGTCGCCGTCCCAGGCGAGCGTGGGAGCCTCGAAGGCGAGCGTGCCGCCCGGTTGCCACGAGGCGAGGAGCGGCAGCACGTTCGCAAGTGAAGAAACGTCGCCGCCTCCGCGCAGGCCGTCCACGCGCCAGGTGAGCGGCGTGCGCGCGACCTCGGCCTCGGCCCGCAGCTTCCCGAGCCGCGCCTCGACGGCGAATGCCGCGCGGCCGGCCAGGAGTCGAGAAGGCAGGAAGCGCCAGCGCAGTTCCTCCATCGTGAAAGCCATCCCGCGCGCCGAGACGGCGAGCCGCGCGGAGCCGTTCCAGGCGGTGCCCATGGCATTCGCGAGACGCGCCTGGCCGCCCGTGGCTTCCGCGAGCCGCGGCGCCACGAGGGAGGCGGGAAGGGTGGCCACCAGGAAGGCCGCGTAGGCGGCCACGCCGAGCGCCAGCAGGCGAAGCGGCCGCATCGTCACGGGGCCGCGAGCACGAGGCTCGCGCGCACGCGCCCTGTGGCAGGCAGCGCCTCCACCGTCGCTTCCTCGACCGAGAGGCCGTGTGCGCCGGCCGTGGCCGAGATCCACTCGACGAGCCGCGTCCAGGAGGCGTCGTCGACCGCGAGCTTCACGCGCTTCGGGCCCGTGAGCGACACGCGGGCCCCCGGAAGGCCCTGCGCGAGGGAACCGGAGGCCACCAGCGTGGAAAGCGGCGTGCCTGCCGCGGCCTCGCGGACCGGTAGCGCGCGAAGCGCCTTCACCTCCTCGGCCTGCGCGCGCATCTCGGAGAGCGAGGCGCGGATCGCGGGAAGCTCCGAGGCGAGGCGCGTGCGGGTGCGCTCCATCGGCAGCCACACGAGGGCGAAGAGGAGTGCCACGACGGCGGCCGCCGCGCCCCCGGCGAGGAGCGCGCGCTCGCGCGGCGGCCGGGCGGCCCACCAGTCGCGCGCGCTCATTTCCGGGCCTCCTGGCGGTCCACCTCGAGCCGCCCGCCGGAATAGACGAGCCGCTTCGCGGGCGCGCCATCGGCCCGGGCCGCGGCGGTCGCGAGCGAGAGGAAGTCGTTGGCGGCCGCGCGCCCGCGCGAGCGCTGCAGGTCCGCGAGGTTGCGGCGCATCTGCAGCGCGGGATCGACGATCGTCTTCGCCTCGGGGAAGGCGGCGCGGAAGACGGCCTCGCGCTCGGCCTCCAGCGCCCGGCGCTCGCGCTCCAGCCGCCAGCCGTCGGCCACGGTGGCGCCGAACTGCAGCGCCACCAGCGCGGCGGCCAGCGCCCACGCGAGCCTGGGCACGCGCAAGCTCGCAGCCCCCGCGCCCCGGCGCGCGAAGTCGCCCGCCAGCAGGTCGATGGCGCTCGCGGCCACGGGCGCGGCGAGCGGCACGCGCCCCTGGGTGACGCTCACCTTCACGCCGGCTCTCTCGCCCCACAGCGCGCCATCGGGCGGCGCGAGTCCCGGCTCGGCGAGCACGTTGAGGAGCCTGGGCCGCGCGCCGCGCTCGGCCGCCTCGTCGGCGGCGATGCGCACCGAGAGTGGCGGCTCGGCGCCCGCGGGCCGGTCGAAGGCGACGGCGTGGCCGTCGTCCTCGACGAGGAAGCTGCGCGCCTCGCCCAGCACGGCGTGCCAGGTGCCGGGCTCGCGGGGCAGGAGCGCGCTCTCGCAGTAGGCTCGCTGCGGCGCGAACCCGGCGCGCGACAGCGCGGCCAGCGCCTCGGCGAGCCACGAGCGGTCCACCACCGCGACGAGCGTCTCGCCGGCGGCGTTGTTCGCGCCCGGCACGGCGTGGATCTGCGCCGGATCGGCCAGCAGGCGATCCTCGACGGCGAAGGGCAGGAGCTCGCGGATGGTGGCGGAGCCCACCTTCGGCAGCTTCAGGCGTGCGAAGAGCACGCGCGAGGCGGGCAGCACCGCTTCGACCGTCTCGGCACGCGGCACCTGCGCGAGCGGCCCCGTGCCCTCGCGAAGCGCCTGGCCGCGCGCGTCCGCGAGCGACCACGCGAAGGGCGTGTCGGCGCCGGGATGGTCGACGGCGGGAACGAGGAGGCGAAGGATCATGGACGGGCACCGGCCGCGGCGGCGGGCTAGTACAGCGATCGGCGCCAGATTATAGCGGTGGCGGGGCTCTTTCCCGGCGCGGCGCGCGCCACCAGCGCCTCGGCGGCCACCTGCACGTCGTCCTGCGCCACGCCCACCTGCACGAGGAAATGGTCGCTCTTCACGTCGAGGTCGGCGTCGAAGGCGTTGGCCGAGCCCTTCTGGGCGCGGGCCTTGAGGTCGGCGCGGTCCTTGAAGGGCTTCGCCTGGCGCGAGGCGACGAGATCGCGCACCGCCTCGCGGCCGAGCTCCGGCAGGATGGCCGCGATCACCTCCGCCGGCGCCGTGTTGGCGTTCACCGCCGTGCGCACGGGAAGCGCGGTCACGAAGGGCCGCAGGCGCGCCACCGCCTTCGCGTCGAAGCCGCGGATGGCGTAGAGCTCCTCCACCTGCGCCATCGGGCGGTTGGCGGCGCGGTAGGGCCGCGGGAGCGACAGGTAGTAGGCGTCCTCCGCGCCCCCGTTGCCCGCGATGTCGCCGTCGCCGTCCACCCAGTCGAGCACCGCCAGGGCGAGCCCGGGATCGAGCCCCAGGGAATCCAGGAGCCGGGTGAGGATCTGCACGTCGGCGTCGCTCCGCCGCCCCTCCTTCACGAGGTTGTTGAGGTTGTAGCGCGCCTGCTGGTCGGAGATGGCGCCGCTCACGAGCGCGCGCTCCACGGGCAGTCCCGCCAGCGGCCGGGCCCAGGCCTCGTCGAGGGAATCCACGGTGCCCGAGCGCGCATCCTCGGCGAGGATGCCGCGCGCCCAGTCGAGGCCGGCCTGCGCGAAGAGGTCGGCCTGCGCGCGCGAGGCGACGAGCGCCGTCTGGTTGAGCGTGGCCGACTGCTGCGCGAGCATCCACGCCGCCGTGGAGGCGGCGACCGCCACCACGAGGATCGCCGTCACCACCGCCACGCCGCGCTCCGCCGATCGCCTCATCGCGGCACCTCCACGATGCGCACGATCTTCTCGCCGCCGCCCAGCTCCACGGTCATTTCCACCGCGAGCGGCGTGCCCTGCGTGGCCGGAAGCGCCCAGTCGCGGCGCCAGTCGAGGTTGCGGTCGAGGAAGCGGAAGGCGAGCGAGCGCACGTCCTCGAGCACCGGGAGGGACTCCACCTGCGCGCGCGGGGCGGCATCGACGGCGGGCCAGGCCAGGCGCTCCACGCGGCCCTCGGCCAGCCGGTAGCCCACGCGCTGCGGGGCGGCCAGCACGTTGGCGTAGAGGGAGGCCCCCGCGCGCGTGACCGCGAGCCCCGTGGCGGTGGCGCCCCCGAGGTCCAGGTTCGAGGAGATGGGCGCCTGCGCGGTGCCGGACGGGCCCACGGCCGGGCGGTCGAGGGCGGCCTGCACGTCGCGCTCGAAGCGGCCCACGAAGAGGGCGAGGTCGCGCCACTTGCGCGAGTCGCGGTCGAGGCTCTCGCGGCTGTCCATCATGACGGCGAGCCCGCGGTAGGCGAAGGCCGCGAGCAGCGCGAAGATGGCGAGCGCCACGAGGAGCTCGACCAGCGTGAAGGCGCGCTSATCGTGGCTKTTCATCCTGGAAAGGCGCGGTGCACGCACCTTACGGCCGCACCAGGAAGGCGACCTGCGTGGMGAGCACGCGGCGCGGGTCGGAGGCCTCGGCGACCGTGAGCTCCAGKCGCCGGATSGTGGGATTGGGAGTCTCGACGACGGTTTCCTGCAGCACGAGGGCGAGGCCGCCCTGCTCGACGGTGGCCGTCGTCGTCGCGGCGGGCGGGAAGACGCGCCGGGCGCGAAGCTCGGCCACGCGATTGCCCGCGGCCCAGGTGGCGAGCAGGCGCACCCGCGTCTCGCGCGCGCCATCGGTGGCGAGGCTCGCCGCGCGCGTGGTGGCGGCGAGCGCCACCGCCAGGATGGCGAGCGCCACCAGGATCTCCACGAGCGTGAAGGCGCGAAGCCGCCTCATCGCACGAGGGCCCGCACGGACCCGGCCGCGTCGCCCTCGACCGCCTTCGGCCGCCCGCGCACTTCGAGCGCCACGCGGAAGGGGACGCCCAGGCCGTCGGGCAGGAAGACGAGGATCTCGCGGGAATCGACCTCGCGCCCGTCGATGGCGAGCGAGAGCACGCGCACGCCGTCGGGGAGCCTCCTCTCGCGACCCGGGACCGGGCTCCACGAGCGGTCGGAGGCGAGGCGCAGCACCTGCACGCGCCCGTCGGCGAGCGAGACCGCCGTGGGCCGTCCGCCGAACCAGGCGTCGTCGCGCGCGCCCTCGAGGTCGAGCGCGAGGAGGGAAGTCTCTCGGCGCGCCACCTCCTCGTCGCTCGGCAGCAGGTTCACGGCCGCGAGCGCGAGCACGATGCCCGCGATGGCGACCACCACGAGGATCTCGACGAGGGTGAAGCCCCTAGTCCCAGTTCCCGATATCCGCGCCACTGCCGTCGCCTCCGCGCGTGCGGTCGGCCCCGAGGCTGAAGACGTCGATCTCGCCCTTCACGCCCGGGTTGAGGTACTGGTAGTCGCTGCCCCACGGGTCCCTGGGCAGGCGCTCGAGGTAGCCGCCCTGCTTCCAGTTGTTGGGGACGGGGGCGCTCGCCGGCTTCTGCACCAGCGCCGCGAGCCCCTGGTCGGTGGCGGGGTAGAAGCCGTTGTCGAGGCGGTAGAGCTTGAGCGCCTGGACGATGGCCGCGACGTCGGCCCTGGCGGCCACGCGCTTGGCCTCGTCGGGACGGTCCATGACGCGCGGCACGATGATGGCGGCGAGGATTCCCAGGATCGCGACGACCACGAGGATCTCGATGAGGGTGAAGGCGGATTGGCGATTTGGAATGGGGACAGGTTGCATGGGGATGGAGAGGTCGAGATTGGGAGCAGGGGGGAATGCTGCAGAAGCGCAACCTGTCCCCATGCTATCTGCCGACGAGCTGGTTGAGGTTGAAGATGGGAAGCAGGATGGCCAGCACGATGGCCAGCACGAGCACCCCCATGGCGACGATGAGCGCGGGCTCGAAGATGGCCACGGCCGCGGAAAGGCGCGTGGAGAGGTCGGCCTGCTGCTGGCGCGCGGCGCGCTCGAGCGACTCGTCCAGCCGCCCCGTGGCCTCGCCCCCGGCGATGAGGTGGACCATGACGGGCGGGAAGGCGGCGGTGGCCGCGAGCGCGCGGGAGAGCGGCATGCCCTCGCGCACGCCGCGCGCCGCGGAGGCGAGCGCCTCGCGAAGCGGCACGAGCGTCATCACGCCTTCGCCCGCCTCCAGCGCGGCGAGGATGGGCACGCGGCTTCCCACGAGGATGGAGAGCGTGGCGGCGAGCCGCGTGGCGTCGAGCTGGCGGAGGACCTTGCCCGCCAGGGGGACGGTCAGCAGGAAGCGGTGGATCCTCGCCCGCTGCGCCGGGCGCCCTAGCGCGACCTTCAGCGCCACGCCCGCGGCCACGGCGAGCGCGATCCAGCCCGGCCAGGTGAGCTGCAGGAACGACGAGAGCGCGATGAGCGCGCGCGTGAGGAGCGGCAGCGCCTCCTTCGCGTGGCTGTAGACCTGCACCACCTGCGGCACGACGTAGACGAGGAGCGCGCCCATCACCAGGAGCGAGACCCCCATCACGATGGCCGGGTAGACGAGCGCGAGCGCCAGGCGCGCGCGCATGGCGTGGCGCTCCTCGAGGTAGTCCGCCAGCTTCGCGAGCACGCGCGGCAGCTGCCCGGAGGCCTCGCCCGCGGCCACGAGCGTGCGGTAGAGCTCGGGAAAGACGCCGGGGAAGCCCTCGAGCGCCTTGGCGATGGTGGAGCCCGCCACCACCTCGCCGCGCACGGCGGCGAGCACCTGGCGCTCGCGCTCGCCCTCGGCCTGCTCGATGAGGGCGTTGAAGGCCTGCTCGACGGTGAGCCCCGCCTCGATGAGGGAGGCGAGCCCGCGCGTGAGGCGCGTGAGCTCTCCCGAAGAGAGGGAAAGCGCCCGCAGCCGCGAGCCGCCGGCCGGGTCGTTGGCGGCGATGACCTCGACCTTGTGCGGCGTGAGCCCCTGGTCGCGAAGCGTCGAGCGCGCCTGGCGCGCGCTGTCGGCCTCCAGCACGCCGCGGTGCAGCTTGCCGTCGATCGAGTAGGCCTGGTAGCGGAATCCTGGCATTCGTTTATCTCCCCTCTCCCTCGGGGAGAGGGGTCGGGGGTGAGGGCACTAAGTGCGGGTGACCCGGAGAACTTCGTCCAGCGAGGTCACCCCCTCGCGAACCCAGCGCAGCCCGTCCTCGCGCAGCCGCACCATCCCGCGCGCGAGCGCCCCCTCGCGGATCTCGCGCTCGGCCGCGGTGTCGTGCACGAGCTTGCGCAGGTCCTCGTCGACGGTGAGCAGCTCGTAGATGCCGGTGCGGCCCTTGTAGCCGGTGAAGTTGCAGGCGGCGCAGCCCACGGCGCGGTAGAGGCGCTCCGGGGCGCCGTCGCGGAAGACGGCGCGCTCGGCGGCGTCGGGCTCGTGCGGAGTCCTGCAGGCCGGGCAGAGCTTGCGCACCAGGCGCTGCGCCAGCACCCCGGTGAGGGTGGAGGCGAGGAGGTAGGGCTCCACGCCCATGTCCGCGAGCCGCGTCACCGCGCCCGGCGCGTCGTTGGTGTGCAGCGTGGCGAGCACGAGGTGGCCGGTGAGGGAGGCCTGCACCGCGATCTGCGCGGTCTCCAGGTCGCGGATCTCGCCGATCATCACCACGTCCGGGTCCTGGCGCAGGATCGCGCGCAGCGCCCGGGCGAAGGTCATGTCGATCCTCGGGTTGACCGGCGTCTGGCCGATGCCGTCGAGCTCGTATTCGACGGGGTCCTCGACGGTGAGGATGTTGCGCGTCTTGCGGTCCAGCCGCGAGAGCGCCGCGTAGAGCGTGGTGGTCTTGCCCGAGCCCGTGGGCCCGGTCACGAGGAGGATGCCGTGCGGCTGCTGGATGAGCTCGTCGACCGCGTCGCGCGTGGCCGCGCCCATGCCGAGGGCGTCCAGGGTGAGGCGCCCGGCCTGCTTGTCCAGCAGGCGCAGCACCACGCGCTCGCCGTTGGCGGTGGGGATGGTCGACACCCGCACGTCGATGGGCCGGCCCGCCACGCGAAGCGCGATGCGCCCGTCCTGCGGCAGGCGCCTTTCCGCGATGTCGAGGGAAGCCATCACCTTGATGCGCGAGACCATGGCCGGGTGCAGCCCGCGGCGCGGCTCGACCACGTCCCGAAGGGCCCCGTCGACGCGGAATCGCACCAATGCGCGCGACTCGAAGATCTCGAGGTGGATGTCGGAGGCGCCCTCGCGCACCGCCTGGGTGAGCAGCGCGTTGATGAGCTTGATGATGGGCGCGTCGTTCTCGGCCTCCAGGAGGTCGGCGACCTCGGGGAGCGACTCCGTGAGCTTGGCGAGGTCCAGCGACTCGCCCAGGTCCTCGACGATCGTCTCGGCGGCGTTGGGCTCGCGCGTGTAGGCGAGCGCGAGGCAGTGCTCGAACTCCTCGGGCGTCACCAGGATCTCGCGAAGGGGCTTGCCGGCCATGCGCCGCACCTCGGCGAGCGTGGCCGCCTGCGGCACCGGGCGCAGCCAGACTTCGAGGGCGCCTGCGGCCACGCGCGCGGCGATCACGCCCTTCGCCTTCGCGAACGCGTAGGGCAGCAGGCGGACGGTGGCGGGATCCAGGTCCTGGGGGTTCACGGTTCGCTCGAGCGGGGCGGTCACGGCGTTCCCAGCGGCTTGCCCTTGGCGGCGTCGAGGGGCGGCAGCTCCGAGGCCTTGGTCTCCGGCAGCAGCCAGTTCTGCGGCAGGCTCATGCCGCGCTGCAGGTTGCGGATGTACTCGTAGCGGTCGGAGGTGAGCGAAGCGGCGCCCTTGTCGTCCTTCACCACCACGGGGCGCAGGAAGACCATCAGGTTGGTGCGCTTGCGGTTTCGCGTCTCGTACTTGAAGAGGCCGCCGATCCACGGGATGTCGCCCAGAAGCGGCACCTTGTCGATGGCCGCCTGCTGGTCGTCCTGGATGAGCCCGCCCAGCACCACGATCTGGCCGTCGTCGACGAGCACGGTGGATTCCAGCGAGCGCTTGTTGGTGATGAGGTCGGCCGACTTCACGAGCTGCGCGTCGCGGGTGACGTTGGAGACCTCCTGGAAGATCTTGAGCTTCACGGCGCCGGCTTCCGCCACCTGCGGCGTGACCTTGAGCGTGAGGCCGATGTCCTTCCTCTCGATCGTCTGGAAGGGGTTGGTGGCGCTGCCCGCGGTCGGGGTGTAGCTGCCGGTGATGAAGGGCACGTTCTGGCCGACGATGATCTTGGCTTCCTCGTTGTCGAGGGTGAGCACGTTCGGGGTGGAGAGCACGTTGGCGCCCGAGTCGGCTTCCAGCGCGCGCGCCAGCACCTGCAGGTTCAGGACCTCGATGTCGGTGCCGGGGATCCGCAGGGTGCCGTTGATGAGGCCGAGGTTCAAGCCCGAGCCGAGCGTGCGCGGGTCGATGGCGGCGTTGATGATGTTGGTGCCCAGGCCCCCGGCCACGCCGGTGTTGAAGTTGGTGCCGCCGAAGACGGACTGGCCGTTGCCGACGTTGCGCGCCGACTGCCACTGCACGCCGAACTCGCTCGCGAGCCCCGTCGACACTTCCACGATGAGGGCCTCGACGAACACCTGCGCGCGCCGGGCGTCGAGCTTGTCGATCACGGTGCGAAGCGCGCGGTAGGTGGGCTCGGGCGCCGTGATGATGAGGGAGTTGGTGGGCGTGTAGGCCTGGATGATGGAGGCGGGCGCCGCGGGCGCCGCGCTGGCGGCGGTCGGGGCGGGCTGCGTGCCCGGTTGCGTGGAGGTGGCGGAAGTCGTCGCGCTCGTAGCGGATGCGCGCGAGGACTCGGCCCCCGAGATGAGCCCGCGCAGGGTCTCGGCGATCTTCGCGGCCTCGGCGTTGCGCAGGTACACCACGTGGATGTTGCCCGCGCCCGCGCCGGGCACGTCCAGGCTCGCGGCCAGCGACTTGATGCGGGTGATGAGCGCCGGGTTGTCGCCGCGCACGAGGAGGCTGTTGGTCCGCGGGTCGGTGGAGAGCGCCGCCTTGGGCTGCGAGCCGGGCGAGCCGGGGGAGGGGGAGGTCTCGGGCATCACGCCCTTGATCGTCTGCGCCACGTCGATGGCGGAGGCGTGCTCGAGGCGCAGCACCTGCACGTCGCCGCCCGAGGGCTGGTCGATCGAGCGGATGATCGACTCGATGCGCTTCACGTTCTCGGCGTAATCGGTGATGACGATGGCGTTGTTGTTGGCGTAGGCGGCCACGAAGTTGTTGGCCGTCACCAGGGGGCGCAGCACCGGCACGAGCTGCAGCGCCGACTCGTTCTGCAGCAGGAACACGCGGGTGACGATGCGGTCGCCGGGCACGCGGGCCGCGGCCTCGCCCGTGGGGCTGGCGGCGGTCTTGCCCTCGGCCTCGGGCACGATCTTCACGAAGCCGTCGGACTCCACCGCGGCGTAGCCCTGCGTGCGCAGCACCGAGAGCAGCATCGGGTAGAGCAGGTCCTTCGGCACGGGCTTCTCGGAGACGATGTTCACCGTGCCCGTCACGCGCGGGTCGAGGATGAAGTTCTTCCCCGTGTGCCCGCCGACCGCCTTGATCACCGAGACGATGTCGGCGTTCACGAAATTGAGGGTGACCTTCTCCTCCTCCGCGGCCTGCGCGGGGGGGAGGGCCAGAAGCGCGGCGAGCGCGACCGATGCTAGAAACCGTGTCACGAAAATTAGCTTCCTCGTTGATTTCTCGGGCATTTTGCGCCGTTTGGGGGCGGGTTTCAACCGCGTTCGACGAACGGTACCTGGTACCGGTACCAGGTACAGGTACCAGGTACCTAGGGATTGACGTTGTAGCTGAGCTGGACGGTGGCGGTGCCGCGCTGGATCTCGGCCTGGATGAGGGAGGTGGTGGCGAACTGCTGGTACAGGCGCGCGAGGTCGCCGGCGGAGGCCACGGCCTGGCCGTTCACCTTCTTGATGACGTCGCCCGGCTGCAGGCCCAGGCGCGAGGCGAGGCTGCCCGGCGGGGCCTCGTCCAGGCGCACGCCCCCGCCCTGCGGCATGCCGATGCGTCCGAGGTAGGAAAGTTGTCCCGGGTCCTTGAGGGCCTCGTCGAGGTCCTTGCGCGAGAAGCTGAAGGCGTTGCTGCCCGAGCGCGACACCGCCAGCCGGAAGCCCGAGGCCTTGCCCGCCACGGTGCGCGGCACSGCGGCCATGCGCGTCTCGAGGTCGATGCGYTCGCGMACGCCSGCSCGCGAGACGAYCGCGTGGTCGCGCTCGACCGCCACCAGCTTCACGCCCGGCTGCACCTCGCCGCCGAGGGCCACGGCGACGTCGCGGCCGCCCGCGTTGAAGACGGCCGATCCGATGTTCGCGGGCGAGGGCGCCACCACGCCCTTGAGTCGAAGGCCGGAGCCGCCGGCCACCGGCGACGCGGCGCCTGCGGGGGCCGATCCCCCGAAGAGCTTCGCGACCTCCGCGAGGTCCACGCCCGATCCCGCCGGCGCGGCCGCCGTGGCCACCGGGGGAGCCACGAAGACCCAGGTCCATTTCGCCAGCAACCACGCCAGCGCCAGCACGAGCGCCACGGTCACCAGCGCGCCGAAGCGCGTGGTGCCGGGGGCAGCGGAAGGGGCGGGGACGGCGGCCATGGGCCCCATGATAGGGCCTTTCAGCGCGCCGGWCGSCGGGCGAGGTCSACGTCGAGGTACTTCCAGGGCTCGTGSCCGAAGGGGTTCTTGCGGTAGTTGAGGAGCCAGGGCTGCACCAGGATCTTCTGCGCCTTGTAGGTCTCCACCATCCACGGCGAGTAGACGGCGATGATCCTCACCATGCGGTCGATGAGGGCGTTTCGCTCGGGACCGTCGGGCATGCGCTTGATGCGCTCGTAGAGCGCGTTGTATTCCGGGAAGTCGAACATGGCGTAGTTCACCTGCCCGATGGAGCCCTTCCACAGCAGCTGCAGGAAGTTCTCGCCGTCGGGGAAGTCCGCGATCCAGCCATAGCTGAAGGACTGCACGCGCCCGAGCTGGGCCTGCTTGCGGAGCTCCGGCAGCTTCTCCACCTTGTTGAAGGTCACCCGCAGGCCGATCGCGTCCATGGACTTCTTCCACAGCTCGTTCCTCTGCCGCTCGCGCAGCGTCGGGATGGACGCGTGGTCGAAGGAGAAGGGCGAGCCGTCGGGCGCCTCGCGATAGCCGTCGCCGTCGCGGTCCACGTAGCCGAACATGTCGAGGAGCGCCTTCGCCTTGGCGGGGTTGTACTCGAGGGTGGGGCTCACGAAGTGGGGATCGTGGCCCGAGACCGCGGGCGGCAGCGGCGTCTGCGCGCGCACGCTCTGCCCCTTGTCGAGGATGGCGAGCTGGTCGTCGATGCGCCAGGCCATGCCGATGGCCCGCCGCAGCGCCACGCGCTCGGGCGTGAAGCCGCCGATGGCGTTGGGCTTGCCGTCGATCGTCCCGGCGGTGTTGAAGGTGGTGTAGGTGGTGTAGGCGATCTCGTCGGGCGTGACGTAGATGCCGGCGCGGGCGAGGTTGGGGGCGAGCCTGCCGCCCGGAAGCGCGATGTTGGCGAAGTCCTCCGGCAGCGGCCGGATGTAGTCGTGCTCGCCGTTGAGGAACGCGAGCCAGCGCGGCTGCGCCTCGTCGATCACGTTGATCTCGATGCGGCTCACGATCGGAAGCCTGCGGCCCTTCAGGCGCGCGTGGATGGCGCGGCTCGCCTCGTCGGGGCCCGGGGAGCCGTCGAAATGCTCCTCGCGGAATCCGGGATTGGCCTCCAGCACGATCCGCGAGCCGCGCACCCACTCGGCGATGCGGAAGGGCCCGGTGCCCACCGGGTGGTGCGCGATGTCCTGGCCGTAGCGCTCCACCACCTCGCGGGCGAGCGCGGCCGTGCAGGGCATCGCCAGCACGTACGGGAACGAGTAGTCCGGGTTCTCCAGCCGGATGCGGATCGTGTAGCGGTCGAGGGCCTGCAGCCCCTCGATGGGCCTGTCGTAGTCGAACCGCCCCGACTCCTTGGCCGCCTTCATCGCGGCATCCCCGCCGCGGATCTTGCCTTCGACCAGGAAGAGCCACTGGCTGCGCAGCTTCGGGTCGAAGAGCCGCTTGATGGAGTACACGTAGTCCTGCGCCGTGAGCTCGCGAGGCTTGCCGCCGAAGGCGGGGTCGGGCGCGAAGAAGATGCCCGGCTTCACCTTGAGCGTGAAGGTCGCGCCGTCGTCCGTGATTTCCGGAAGCGACGCCGCGTTGCCCACGAGCTTCGCCGGGCGCGCGAGGAAGTCGTAGCCGAGCAGCGGGTCGAAGATCGCGAGCGAGATGGCGGCCGAGGCCTCGTCGGACTCCGCGGCGGGGTCGAGCTTGGATTCGGCGCCGGGATAGGAGGTGCGCACGACCTTGCGCGGGTCGGGCTGCGCGGCGGCCGGCAGGGCGAGGACGAGGGCGAGAAGGGCGGCGGCCAGGCGCGCCACGGCGGGTCGGGTCTTCAGTGCAGCGTGTGCGGCTGCTCGGCCTCGTCTTCCTCCGGCGGGGGAGCCTGCTCCGGGGGCGAGGCGTGGTGCACGGCGATGCGCCAGCCGGCGTCGGTGAGCACGTAGACGTTGGTCGCGTTCACGAACTGCGGCGTCGATTCCGTGCCGGGCGTGGTGATCGCCTCCACCACGGAACGCACGGCGACGGAGGGGCCGTCGAGGCGGCAGGCGTCCGTCACGCGAACCGAGAGCTTCACGTTGGAGGCGAAGATCTGCATCCAGCTCTCGCGCACCTGCTCGAAGCCCGCGAGGCGCGG